>SUVY01000015.1 GCA_015061775.1 Lentisphaerota bacterium
GTTGGGCTGGCTTCCTCCCCTTGTCACGGCGTAGTGTAACGAAGACGGATGCACCCGTCGTGAGCCGATTTTTATATCGGCTCACTCCTACTTTTGTATATTGCACGCTCTTCAGAGAAGCTTCCTCAAATGAAACGTCTGAGCTGAAGAACAAACAGCCTTGTGAATTGGTGAAATAAGGTGTTTCTTTTCTGTCACGGCTTATTATATTTCTAACTTTTGGCTCAAATAATAGATAAAGGCTGTTGCTCACCTTTCCAAGGTTTTGCAACAGAGCCTTTTTTTTGTGAGTTTTATAAGTTTCCTGCTTGTAAAATATTCCGTAAGATGTATTTTATAGGAACAGATTTATAAGGGATATGCTCCGCTTTTTGTTTGATGTTATATGACATTAACCGAAAAAACGGAAGGTGTATAGCAAACAGTGTATAGTTATGCTTGATAATGATCTGTACACGCATTTGGGCAAGAGGAAAATATGGCGCAGGATAATGAAAAAATATACCTTTTTTTCAATGGAGTGAAATACGGTCCATGTACCCGGGATGCTGTGCGCGGCATGGCGCTTCCGGACGGAGCGATGATAAAAGAGGGCGACGGGGCCTGGACATGGCCGCAGAATATTCCATGGCTTGATCAGAGCAGCATAAGTGATATTTCAGATGATGTTGTTACGGATGAAGCTTGCCAGGATGATGACGAGAAAGAGGCCTGTTTTGTCGTCTGTCCGCATTGCTGGACAAAGTTTAATCTGGAAAAAGTGAATTACATTTCAAGCCACCCCAATCTTATCGGTGACCCCAAGTTGGGGGAAGAGGCGCAGAAGCGTTTTCTTCCGACGAGATTTGATGCCAAAGGCTACGCTATCGACGAAATGGGGCTTGTTTGTCAGAAGATGGCATGTCCGAATTGCCACCTTGAGATACCGGAGTCCTGCACTCAGCTGCCGACTAAGACCTTCTCCATTGTTGGTGCTCCGTCAAGCGGAAAGTCCTACTATCTTACCTCGATGATTTGGAACATCCGCAAGCTTCTTTCTCGCCAGTTCGATTATTCTATGGTTGATACCGATGAGAATTTCAACGGAGTGCTCAACAACTATGAGCAGATACTCTTTTTGAATTCCGGAAAACAGAACTGTGTATTTCTTCCCAAAACAGAGCTTCAAGGAAGCAACTACAGCAATCAGGTGCTGATAAATGGAATGACTGTTGATTTTCCGCTTCCCTTTATCTTCACTTTGTCTCCGACCCAGGCTAATATGTTCGCGTCAGAAAACGATATGTGGAATATCATCCTTTACGATAACGCAGGCGAGCATTTCGAACCAGGACGCGATCAAGTCAATAACCAGGCAACCCAGCATCTTGTTCAGGCTGAAAGCATTGTTTTTCTCTATGATCTGCTCAAGGACAGCAGGATGAAGAGGTTTTGTGATCAGAACGATCCGCAGCTTCATCTTCAGGACAGCAGTAAAAACCAGCTCGTTCTGCTGAACGAAATGATAAACCGCATAAGAAAGTATATGGGACTCGGAATAAAAGACAAGTGCTCAAAGCCGCTTATAGTGACTGTTCCGAAGTACGATGCGTGGCGCAATAATTTTGTTTTCGACCTCAACGATGTGGAGTATATCCATTACAGCGAATCTGAGATGAGGAGCTATCTCGATGTGGGCAGGGTGGTATGTGTATCCCATGCGCTGCGGGAGTTTCTTTTTGAACTCTCTCCGGATATCGTTACTGCTTGTGAAAACTTTTTTGATACTGTTTATTACCTCCCGGTATCTGCGCTCGGACACATTCCGTCTTTTGAAAACGGCATGATTGGCATAAAGCCGGATGATATATCTCCAGTTTGGATCGAGGTTCCGATGCTCATGCAGTTCTGGCTTGCCGGGTTGATTTCCGGCTGCAACACTTTGAGCAAAGCTGGTGAGGAGATAGCTAACTATAAATTTGTCAATAACTCTCTGATCTACACATTGCCGGGAGAGCGGGAACGCAAAGTTGTTCCTCTGACTTATTGCGGCTATACGGTTTATTCACGGACTCTGCAGAAGTTTATAAAACTTCCAGCAGCGCACGAAAGCCGGGAGTCGGAGTCTGCAACACCCAGGACTGCGTCGGCAAGTGATGATGATTTCTGGTCAGAATAATATTGGAGTAAATTATGGCGTATGAGTTGATTTACACCTCAGTCCCCCAGGGATTGAAAGCCGGAAGCAGCGGTTTCTGTACTGCCGCTTACACCAAAGGACTTGCGGCAAATGTCGTGATGCTGCTCGAGAGTCTGAGTGCATATAAACCGTGTTTTCAACTCAACGACGTAAATGAGTTGGCCAATCCGGTATCGTTTGTGCATCTGCGTTATGAGAATTCAGGCAAGATTTTGCATATCCTCAGCCGCATAAGTTTTTACGGAACAGATTATACCGGACGCACCAATAAGCTTGCCCATCATGTGGTTTGTGAACAACTTGAGGCATCAGTTGTGCAGGCGGGACCTGCGTCTGTATTCCGTCAGAGCGGACTCTTTCGTACGGATTGGAATGAGCCTCCGCAACTTTTTTCTCAACAAATAAAAATAAACCCTCCGGCGGTCAAATTTCGCAAAGCCGTGACTTGGGAGAGCTATGCCGGAGACGCCGGATGGGCCGGAGTGCTTGCCAAACAATTTATTGAAAATCCAGATAAGCCGGTATTCATCATATTTGACCCATTGAAGCATCCCGATACTTTTTTGTTGGTCGAAGAGGCTTTGCAGCTGCTTCCTCCGGAAAAACGCTGGAGTGTTACTTTCAATACCTATTTCAATACGCTTCCTCCCGGAATGAAGTGCGCGTGGCGTTTCTGTCTTGCCGATGCCCCTTGTCTCAAAGAGGCACGCCGTATTCCCGGAGTGAGAGTGATAGACCTCACTAACCCTGCGCCGGTTATAGAGAGTGATACGATGATCGAGTGCGCACGCAGCGGAGTTGCTCCTGTCCGCACGAGTGCTGCTGTGCCCCCTGTTCAAAGAATAGTTCCTCAGCTTGCGAAGGTTCCCGCGCAGTTTGTTCCTCAAAGCCAAAGTATTCCGACCTATCACGGAGCTCCAATCCCCATCGTCGCAGAAGAAGAAGAAGAGGGCGACCGCAAGCGTTTTGTGAAATTTGCGCTCATCGCGGGAGGCGTTTTGCTGGTAGTTGCGGTGGTCGTTGTTCTCGGAATTCTTTTCAAAGACAGCATCGTTCCGCCTGCGAGCGGCAATAATGAGAGTCCACGGCGCGGTTCAGCTGAAGCGCCTCGGAAAAAGGAGTCTGCCCAAACTCCGCCAAAAGCGGATAAGACGCAGCCCAAAAGAGCTTCCTCGGCGGCAAAAGCAAAAAGAAAATCCTCCATTGCGGATGACGTGTTGTCCGGCAGCAGCGCGAGCGGTGGCGAAAGCACAAAAAGTGCAAAGACAAGTTCTTCTCAAGAAGGAATTTTATGTTCTGTTCACTCCGAAAAGACGGATGATTATCCAGCAAGGACTCTTGTCTGGTGTAATCCTGACGCAAAGAAATTTTTGCGCGGGGATGTAAAAACGGTAGTTCTAAACGACGTGTTAGAGGATGGAGAGACGCTTGCGTCAGGAGTCGAAGCCATTGAACTTAATCTGAGTGATGATGTGGCAAACAGTACGCGTCCGCCTAAACGCAACGGAGATTTGTTTGTAGTCGAAACCAGAAATCATACAGCTCACATGCCAACCTGGGAACCTGAGTTCGAATTGGAAGCAAAATGTAATGGTAAGTCGCTTGAACTTAGTATCAGGAAGTATTCCGACAGGATATCTGCCAAAAACATTCTCTATTTCAAAACATCGCTTGGAAAAAAAATCTGCTTTAATTTTACTCCGGGATATTGCAATCTTCCGGGGAAAAATTCAGAGGTGGTGATAAAGAAGAACGGAACTCTTTATATGACAGATAAAACGGTATCCGATTGCTACAGAAAGATAAAGTCCAAGTCCGAAACAAGGGCTTATGCCGTATTAAGCGATAGAAAAGAAGAGCCTGTTTCAAACCTTTCCTTAAATGTCGCAATAAAGATTTTTCAGAATGTAAACAACGTGCTCGACAGTCACTTCAAGGATCTCGTGTCGCAAAGCGACTCCGGTTCAGCCTTCGAGACTGCGTCTCATGATCGCTTGCGGTACATTGCGGCACTTGAGAAATTAAGTAAAGCCAAAGATGAAGCAAAAAAGAAAAGTTATGAAAGCAAGTGGAAAGGTTTGGTTGAACAAAAATATAAATTTATGAATGGCGTCAGCGATCCGGGCGGGTTAAAGAAAAAACTGGAAAATACTCAGTTGTCAGAACTTGCAAAGCAATTTGGCTTGAACTCATACAGCAAACTGAGCGTTACTGAAATAATAAAAAAGAGAAAAGAGCTGAGTTCCGGAAAATGTTCTGTTAAAATATGGATCGAAAATAAGGCAAAGAGGCATCTGATATGGGAAAGCCGCGATGTGAGGTGTGAATAATGATTCCGATTGAAAATATATCTTCTATCATCGAGCAGCTGTATTTAAGGCAACTGCCTGCGGCGGTGAACAAAGCAGCTATCATCCGCGGTTATAACCAATATTGTCTTGAATTCAACGCCCAGGTCAGGACATGCGTCGATATGGCGCAAGAAAACAATATAGCCGGACTGATGAGTTATGTCGAGTCTGAAGACATGGAAGAGAGATTTTTTGCTCTTTTGCTCAAAGACACCGAAGCAGCAGAAAGAGCGTGTGAGGAGCTCTCTCTTCCCCGCCTGGAAAGAGTTGATTCAGCGTCGTTTTTGCCGATACTCAATCTGATATCTGACTTTGAAACAAACTTATCTCCGTTGATTGAAGCCTACCGCAAGATTGCCCGTGCTGGAAGCATTCCTGAAAAAATTGCTCTGCTCCGTAAGATCGTCGATGTGTCCGGAGAACAGGAGTGGCTTGACGTCCTTAAAGAGAACGAGCAGATATTGCTCGATGACCTTGCCCACCGAGCCAAAAACGCGATTTTGTCGGAGGACTATGCAGCTCTCAAACGCATTCGCTCCCAGTTCGGCGGAAATTGGAAAGTAAAACCCAAAGAGATAATCCTGCGCAAGATAGATAATGTCCTGCGCGAGCATCACCTCCGGGAAGTCGAAGCAAAAGTAAAAGAGCTTCTGCGTTCCATCAATGATGCTTACAGCGCATTTGACGTCAAAGCTCTCGGAGAATACTTGTCAGAATACGATATGTTTATGTCAGGCGAGCTTGATTATACTCCTGAAAAAAATATTCAGCAGCAGATAGCTGAGGCGAGAGAGTATTTCAATGAGCAGGCAAAAGAGCTCGGCAAACAGGCTGATTATGAGCGTTTAGTCGAAGAGTTGAGAGTGGGGCTTCTCAACGAGCAGCCGCTTGCTTATCTGCAGAAACGTGTCAATACTATCATGTCCATGGGATATAACATTCCTGAAAATCTTTTGACCTCGTTTGCCGCTTATCAGGAAAATGCAGAAGCTGAAGCCCGCCGTCGCCGTCTGGTAAAGAGCATCATTACGGGAGTCATCTGCATCGCGGTCATCGGAGGCATCTCTTTTGCCGCCTATACCTACATAATCCGCAACCTTGAGCGTCAATGGCTTGCGCGTCTTGCCGAATCCAATAAAAACAACAGTGCAGACGAGACGCTCAAACTGTTTGCTGATCTGGAAAAGAGTTCCGCTGCGGTGAGCCGTCGTCCGGCTATCCTCGAGATACGGCACAAAGTGGAACGTCGTAAAGCGCAAGAGGATATCAAGCGTGAAACATTCCGTAAACTATCTGAGAAAATGCGAACGCTGCTCGGCGACTACGCGAAAAACCGGGAGCTTATCGATAACTTGAAAGTACAGCTCATCCGCAATGTGGTCGATCAGAAAGAGAGGGCGGTCCTCGAAGAATTCGAGCTTGAGATAAGCGCTGAAAATTCTGATTTTCTGTCTCAGCAGAAAAAACTTTACTTTCGCAGTCTCTCTGATTACAAACAGCAGTATGCGTTCCTTGCCGCCGCGGTTTTGCAGTGCGATATCGACAAGGCAAATACAATAGCCGCAGAAATGAAAAAAATCAGATTCGCTATGGAAAAAATTCCATGCAGCGATGTTCATTTGAAAAAAGAGAGCAATCGTGTTTTCCGCGAGACTGCCAATATAGAAGATATGCTCAATGCTTTCGGCAAGGCATTGACTGCGCCTTCTTTTGATGAATTCACCATGAACACCAGAGCATTTGTCCAGCTTCTTTCTGAACCGTCGATTGCTGCAATAGCAAAACCCCTGGAAAACAGCGATCTTGCTGTCGGCAATACGCTTTTCAGCGGAACTTCCAGCGAAATCCTCGCGTTGCCGTTTTTCTCAGCCGACGCTGCGCGGTTGACAGCGTTGAACCAGAAGGGGGAAACTGCCCGCAAAGCCATTATTTCTGATCTTGACGAAAAACTTAAGCTGCTCAAGGAAGATCACATGGTCATTCTCAGAAATGAAAAAGGAGAGTATTGTAATCTTCTGTTTGCGCCGAAGGTAAAGCGCGGCGGTAAAATGGTTGGCAACCCGTTGTTCAAAGCCGCAGATCCCCAATGTGTCTATTATTATTTGACCTGTTACAGGAACAAGAGCAGCGTTCAGATATCATTAACTCATTATGAACATCAAAAGCGGATGTCAGTGACGCTTACAAGCCGCGACCGTCGCAAAAAGAAGTCTGAACAGATAACGCGGCAGCGTTTTGTCGGAGATATCGTCTATCCTGAAAACTTCAGCTTCAAAGCTCCGCACGTTTACGTTCCGTACTTGGAAGAACTTAAAAAGCAGATGCAGTCAACCAAAGGCGGTATGATATCCGGGCAGCAGGCGATACTGTTCTCCATGTTGAAATGTTTCGGGGACGGCAGTTTGAATCCGATGTTGAAGTTAGGACTGCTTGACCAATTTAGTTTATATCTTGCAAAATATACCAATGAAAAATTATTTACGGAAAATGTTCATTGGTATTCTGAAATACCAAAAGTGAATAAAAAGGTGGGCAGAACTTGGCTTATTACTAGCGGAAACAAAAATATCAAGAACGAAACTGCGGCGGTAGATAGTTTGAAAAAGTTTTTCCCGATACCATTCAGTGGTAACGAGGTCCGCGCGCTCGAGACAGTGCTTAATCGCAACGTTAAACCGGTCGGATATATCTACAACCGCAATTCCATCGTCGGAATAAAACTCTTCGATGGAGCTCCGCAAACAGGCGAGGTCTGGCTCACAGATGCCGCCGGAAGATTTGTTTTTGCCGGAAATTACAAAGGCAATGAGTTCATCGGCAACGACCCGCAGATACAGCTTTTCAAAGTTGTTTTCAGTCCTTCCGACAAACTCAGCACCCCTGAGCTGGCAAAACAGTTCGCAGAAAAAATGCCGAAGGACAGTATTCCGCGCGCGATGCCGGTAGAATATACCGCAAACAACCAATAATACCTGAAAGGAGTAATATGGATATCTTTGAATTGAACTGGAAACGTCTCGATCCTGAAGCCAAGTGGGGGATCCGGGCAAAAAAATATACCGGAGTCAACAATATATACACATTCTGTCTCGGTGTGCTGTTTACCGGAATATTTTACATTCTGCTGCTTCCGCTCTATTGGCTCAATAAATACCAGATGGTCAATATGTTTTTTCACGGTGGTCCGGAAAACCGTTCCACCATTCCGTATTACACCATGCTTCTGACCTTCTGGTGTCTTGCGATACTTCTTGTAAAATGGCAGAAACTCAAGGTGCAGCGCAAGGCTCTTGCGTTCAAACTTATTCCGGAGACGGCGGATTATGTTATATCCTCAATGAACGCAAACGAGATAATCGTCAATATGGGCAACAAGGTCAACCGGGTGGAAAACTTTATCGTTCTGTGGAGAGTTCAGCGGGCATTGAGCAATCTTAAAAACATCGGACGTGTTTCCGATGTCTCAGCGTTGCTGTCTGACCTTGCCTCTGATGACTCAAATTACATTGAAAACACCTATACTCTGCCCAAAGGTTTGATCTGGGCGATTCCGGTCATCGGATTTATAGGAACCGTTCTCGGACTCTCTCAGGCGGTCGGAGGATTCGGTCAGGTGATTGCCCGCGGAGCCGATCTCGATGCGCTCAAAACCGCTCTCGGAGGAGTTACCGGGGGCTTGGCTACTGCGTTTGAAACCACCCTTATCGCCCTCGTGGCCGCTCTGGCTGTCCAGCTTCTCATGACGCTTGAGATGCAGAAAGAGGAGGATTTCCTTGACGACTGCGCCGGATATTGCCATGACAATCTGACATCTCATCTCAAGATGATCAATATCGATGATGAAATCGATGAGGAAATGAACCGCTGAGTATTTTCCGGATATGAAAAAAAGTTCTCCGATCTCACTATTTTCTTTTCAGGATATCATTACTTGTCTGACGGGAATAATGATCGTCATAGTCTTGATAATCCTGCTTCAGCTTGTTGATGCGATGAACCGCGTCAAAGAGGCTTCTCCGCTGCGCGATGAGGTAAAGCGGCTTGAGGCGGTCGAGCGCAAACTGAAAAAGGAGCGCGATGCGTTGAAAGCCCCGCAGAATGACGAGCTGGACCCGCGGCTTGAAAAGTTTGCCAAAATGAGTGTCGAAGAATTGCAGACCCTCTGCAATATCACAATAAGCAGCATAACAAATTTGCAGAGGATGGCGGAAGAGTACCGCAAGGAGGCAGAACGTCTGCTTGCAGCTTCCGTTGAGAGTTCAAAAAAACTTGCCAAACTGCGCAAAGAGCTCAAAGAGCTCAATGCCGAAGAGCGCTCTATCATGGCGGCGTTTGCCAAACTGTCCGACTTGCGGAAGAAACGTCAAAATATGCAAAATACCGTGCGGCGCAAACGCAAGACGCTCAGACTTGAGTTTGCCGGAAGTATTACCGGAACGCCGGTCATCGTCGAATGCAATTACTGGGGATTTCGCTTAAGAAAGCATCCTGACGGAAAAATCGAGACGGTCGGAAATCCGTCGAATGGAAATTTGAAGGACAATATTTCTGCACTATGCCAACGCCTGAAAAATGGCGATATGAAGGATTCTTATCCGGTTTTTCTGGTCCGAGAGGAGGCGTTTCCTTTTACATCTGAGCTGAGAGAAAAAGTCGAATCAGCGTCATTGAAAAATGGCTACGGTTTTGAGTTGGTTTCAGACAGAGAGGAGGTGTTCAGCAAATGAGCAGAGCTAAAAAAGAGCTTCCGGAAAGTCTTGAATTGTTGCTCGACACCATGTGCAATACCTTCGGCGGCATCATGTTTATCGCGCTTGCTTTGATAATCATATCCCAGCTGGTGACTAAGCAGCTCAAAGAGATGACTCCGGAGGAGATTGACCGCAAACGTATCGAACAGCTCAACGCAAGCATAAAAGAGCTTGAGGCCGAAGTAAAGAAACTGCGCGCTGAAAATGCAGATAAAGCGGTCGCAAAATACAATGTTTCCGCCGAACAGAAGCAGCTTATTGTAAAAATAGTAACTGCAATAGATGACTCTCTTGATTTGAACAGCAAAGTGTCTGCCGCCGGGGAGAAGATCAAAGACGAGCGCAAAAAGGCGGCAGAAAACAGACGGCAGATCGCCATTCTTGAGAAGCAGAAACAGCGCAAGATCAAAGACAATAAGGAGACCCGCGCGCGTTACAGCAAAGTTGCTGCAGCTCTTGAACGCGAGATAGCCGAGCTGGAAAAATCCCTTGCTTCATCAAGTCCGCGCAATCTGCGTTTTGCCAAAGAAGAGTCAACCAGTCTCAAGGTTTACCGCATACTGCTGCAAGCCGGAACTGCTTACCGTTTCGGAAACGAAGCATCACCTGTTGTTGGTGAGGTAACTGTGTCTAAAAACGGAAGGATTGCAACCCTGATTCCGGTTCGCGGAACTCATATAGGTGCTGATCCGGAGCAAACTCTCAACGGGATATTCGATAATATCGATAAAAATCGTTATTTTATCATGATAATTTCAGATCTCGACAGTTTTTCAACCCTTCTGGCAATGCGCCAGTATTTGCGGGATAGAGGATTCCGCGCAACTTGGAGTGTCAATCCTGAATTCAAATTCTATATGGTTGACGAGGTCAAGCATAAAGCATCGTTCTGAAATTAGAGAAAAGAGGTCATTATGAAGGCAACCTGCCCAAAGTGCAAAACTAATTATGAACTGAACGACAGTCAGTATGGAACATATTTTGTATGTATAGAGTGCGGAGCAAAATTTGAGGCTGGAGTGACCCGCCGCAAGAGCGGAGCCGGAAAGGTTTTTTTTGTGGTCCTCCTGCTTTCCGCGGCTTTTGCTGCCATACTTTACTTTGTTTTGAAGAGTTCCAAAGATAAGACTCAAACTGTGTCTGCCGAGGTCGCGAAAGTTGTTTCCAACGATCCGGAGTTCAGGTATAAAGAGTTTTGCTCATTTATCCGGCAGGGAGAAAACATTAAACTCGGCAAATTTGTGACTGCCGCTGATTTTACCAGCAAAAAATTTGATGTTCCGCTGCTGCATGTCGCCATAAAAGAGCAGAATTCCGAGGCGGTGAAAATACTGGTGTCCGCCGGAGCTGATGTGCATGAGTCTGGAACTGATGGAATTCCGCTGACTATAGCAGCTTCCAGCGGAAATCTTGAAATACTGAAGTACCTGCACCAGCAGGGCGCAGGCTTGACTGAGACGTTCCACCGCAAATCCGCATTGAGTATAGCCGCTGAGCGTGGAGATGTCGATATGGTTCGCTACATACTTGGTTCAGCCAAGACCCTGAAAGAACCCGCAGTAGAGGAGAAAGCTATCTTTATTGCCATGCAGAATCGCAAAGCTGACTGCGTGCGTGAACTGCTCGGATATTACGATACGAATGTGACCGACCAAAACGGAAATACTCTGCTGCTTGCCGCAGTATTTTCCGGAGATTTTACAATTTTTTCGATGGTTAAAAAACTCGACCTCGATCTGTCTGTGACCAACGACAGAGGAGAGAGCGTGATGTTTGCCGCGCTTAAATCCAATCAGCCTGCGATTCTTGCAGCGCTCAGCACAGAGAAGGTTGACTCCGACTACAAAAACTATGACGGAGTTACGCTGCCGATGGTCTGTGCTCAGTCAGGAAATCTCACCTGGTTGAAAAAACTTCTGAGCGACAAAAACAAAAATGCCCGCGATAAAAGCGGCCGCAATCTGCTTTTCTATGCAGTAAGTTCAGGAAACCGTTCCATCATAGATTTTGTCGTGTCAAGCGGGGTTGAAAATACTGCCGAGCATATCGAGCAGCATCCGTTCTATGCAGCACTTTGCAATGGAGATCTTTACTCCTGCCGCCGTTTTGCGGTCAGAGATATCAATGTGACGGATTCAAAAGGAAACACTCCGCTTATGATCGCATCTGAGAAGGGATATGAGGATGTTACCGAGTGGTTGTTGAGCCAGAAATGCAATCTCAACATCCGCAACAGCAACGGTAAAAACGCCCATGAGATAGCAGTCGGCAAATCGCACACCGAAGTTGCGGCGATGATCCGCAAGGCAATGCGTAAGGAGGAGTACGGCATCCTGACAGGAAAGGCTTCACAGATAATCAAATCCGGCAACTCCGCAGAAAACAAAATAAATTCCCTTGAACAGCTCAAGAAGACAATAAATGACAATCCAGAAGCCGTCCAGTATATAGATGACAGAATTTCCGCTTTGCGTTCTCAGGAAACAGACCGCCAGACGGAAGAGGTGGCTAAGGCGATTACTTCAAGCTCCAAGATGAGCAGTGAAAATGCAATCAGTTGTTTGGAGCGGGCAATCAAAGACAATCCGTGGGCGACGAACCTGAATATCGCCCGGACTCGCCTTGGAAATTACCGCAAGCAGTACAAAAAAGAACAGGAGCGCATCGCCGAAATAAAACGCCGCAGAGCAAAAATCAACAATATGAGCAAATCGGAGCTGCAAAACGAGATAAGTTCATTTATCAACAGTTGGTTGTCGGATATGAAACGCGGTGCCAGCACTGAAAGTTATTGGAGCATTCCGTCAACTGCAAAAACTTTTTTCTCGGTGAAGAGTTGGGAAATCGTCAGTACTCGAGAAGATATGAGACCCTGGGCGATGTGTTTAAAGGTGTTGGTTGAATCTTCCACCAGAGGAGGCAGCCCTGTCCGCAACACCTGGTCGATATTTATCAGCCGCCAAGAGTCAACATTGCAATGGAAGATCGATCTGATATCAGAATGAGCTCCGTCCGGAAATATATCCGGGAAAACGAAAAAATTTTGAATTTTTACATTGCCGGTATGGAAAATCCGGGGAAACGCGTGTATCTTATAGCATAATATTTTGTAAGAAACCAAACGTGGAGTGTTATTGGGAAAAATGAGTACAGTTGTCGCCATAGATGGTCCTGCCGGAGCGGGCAAGAGTACTGTCGCGAAACTTTTGGCAGATAAACTCGGAATAACTTATGTCAACACCGGAAGTCTTTACCGCGCCGTCGCCTGGGCTCTTGATCAGCAGAACTTGGCGGTCGAAGAACTGACTGCGGATTTCCTTGAAAAACTCTCCCTCGAATATGTCAATGGCTCTCTCCTGGTCAATGGAAACGATCCCGGCGCCGCCTTGCGTACAGCCGAAATTGCTGCCGGAGCAAGCAAAGTATCCAAACTGCAGATCGTCCGGGATCACCTGCTTCCGGTCCAGCGCGAAGCCGCCCGCAGAGGATGGATCGTCATGGAGGGCAGGGATATCGGAACGGTGATTTTTCCCGATGCTAAATGTAAATTCTTTATTACGGCAAGTCTTGAGGCGAGGGCAAAACGCCGCCTCGCTCAACAGGGAGAAGTCTCCGGAAATGCCACTCTCGAAGATGTCATGCGTGATATTGCCGCCCGTGATGAGCAGGACTCCAAAAGGGAAATAGCTCCGCTCAAAGCCGCAGAAGACGCGGTAGTGATCGATACCGGAGATATGACTCCGGACCAGGTGGTCGATGCGATGGCGGCTGAAGTTTTGAAAGTGATGTAATATTTAGGGAGCGCAAGATGAACGAATATCCTGATTACGCAAATCTTTATCCGCTTAAATTCCATCCGGTGTATGTTCCCCGCGTATGGGGAGGAAACCAGATGAAGGAATTCCTCGGACGCGATGTTCCCGCAAGCGACACTCCGATAGGTGAAGCGTGGGAAATATCCGACCGCCCAGAAGCAGCGAGCGTTGTCTCCAACGGCGCGCTCGCCGGAGCCAACCTCAGTGATCTTGTCAAACATTACGGACGGGCTATCCTCGGCGACAGCTGCCGCGATATATCACGTTTTCCGCTGCTGGTAAAGCTGATCGATGCAGGAGAAAGGCTCAGTCTCCAGGTGCATCCGGATGAAAATTTCTGTCGGGAAGACGCTTCCGGAGCTGAACCTAAAACCGAGATGTGGTATATCATCTCAGCTCTTCCCGGTGCAAAGATACTTGCCGGTCTCTCCGAGAAAGCGACCCGCCACCACCTGCGCGAACTTATATCTTCTCCGGACGTGGAGCGGCTTCTTCAGGTCTATCCGTCCAGACGCGGAGACGCATATTTCATTCCCTCCGGCACTCTTCATGCCATCGGAGCCGGAAACCTCATTCTGGAAATCCAGCAGAGCAGCGATACCACTTACCGTATCAGCGACTGGGGACGCGTGGATGCCAACGGCAACAGCCGTGAGCTGCACGTCGAGCAGGGAGTCAGGGCGGTTAATTTTGCCAACCGCAAGTCTCCGCGGATCGCCGGAGCTTCTGACCTTGTCCAGCGCAACCGCAAATATGATATCATTTCTATATGTCCATACTTTTCGGTATCTGATTTACGGCTTGTCGAGCAGAGGATCGACGATACGAAATCCAAAAGTTTTCATCTTCTGAGTGCGGTGAACAGCCGATTTGATGTCGTTTGCCGCAATAACGGCAGTGAACCTGTGACCGTTTTTCCCGGTGAGACAGTTCTGATTCCGGCTGCGGTCGGAAGTTACAGTATTGAGCCGTCGAAAGACGCGGAAGAGTGTGTCGTTATCAAGACAACTGTTTGAATCATGGGCAATGCAAATCCGGGGTTGAGCGAAGGGCATCGCGAGCGTTTGCGGATGCGTTATATCAAAAATGCAGACAGCCTGCTTGACTATGAATTGATAGAACTTCTTCTGACTTACGCTATTCCGAGAAGAGATGTCAAACCGCTTGCCAAACTGCTTTTGCGTGAGTTTGGCAGTTTTCATAATGTGTTTGAAGCGTCTCCGGAAGAGTTGATGAGCGTCAAGGGAATCAGTGAAAGAATGGCTGTTCTCATCTCTCTTATGCGGGCGTCTGGGCAGTTTGCCCTGAAAAGCAGGTTCAAAATCGGAGAAAATATGCTCAACATCCAGAGCTTGAGCGATTATATACGCCTTCGGATGTCCGCGCTTAACGAAGAGGTTTGCCACTTGCTGATCTATGATCGCCGCGGAGTGCTTCTGACGGAAAAAGAGTATCAGGGAACTCCGAATGACATCTCTCTCAAGGTCGGTGATATCGTCAAACACGTTCTCTTTCATAACGGAACCAATGTAGTTTTGATACACAATCATCCTGATAACGGCAGAAACCGTTTCTCTCCGGAGGATATAGCAAGTACCGAAAAAATCATCAAGGCGTTGAATCTGGTCGGAGTTGAGTTTTACGATCACATCGTCGTGTGCGGAAAACGCTGGTACCGCTGGCGGGAAAAATATGTCTGACCGGTCAGGGAATATACGGTTTTATCGTTCTTTTGAGCCGGCTTTTCTTTTTTTCCCGGACGAACGTTTTCTTGTTGAAGATTTATCGCTGTCAAAAGTCCAGTCTCCGGAGCCTTGTTGAAGTTCAAGTTCATTGACATCTTTGAATTCAGGGGCGCAGAAAAAGTCATATCCTGTTATTTTCTCAATAGTTTTTACCGGAACGGCGAACTCTTTAAGCGATATGCCGCTTCCCTGGTTGGGGATGATAAAACCGATCATTTTCTTTGGAGGTGTTACATCGTAAATCACCTTGAAAAAAGCCACAGGGACAGCTATTCTTGTATCTTTCATCTCTTTTGCATCTTTGGGAATCACCGGTCCCGTGAGCACAATGATTTTTTTCTCTTTGACCGCCCATTTTCTGACTTGAGTTTCAAGCTTTTTCCATATTCCCCGGTTGCATGCCGGATGCTGCGGAGAGATATTCGTCATGTAAAAACTGTCGTGCATGGATGATTTGCTGTAACTCATATCTGATGCAGGAACGAGGTGTCCACGGTCAAATCCGGTTGCCGTGTACTCTTCCGGGCGCACCGGATCAGCAACCGCGTAATCGGTTTTGAATTTGTTTGTCCTTTTTACCTTTTTGCCTTTTACCTGTTGAGCTGTCAGGGTATAGCAGGTGCAGCCCGCCTGACGGAACTCAGGAGTGTAGGCGATGTAAAAGCCGTTCTTGTGCAGTATGATCCCGCTGTCTCCGGAAAAGTGCGGAGCGCAATTTACTGCTGCAAAAAATACCGACAGCAGCCAAATGATGGCAGTTGTTTTCAATTTAAAAAAGATTTCAGAGCAGAGATTGAGGATCGACATCAGCATAAAACTCCACATTCTTTGGCGGAGTGCGGTGCAGCACCAGCACTCTGACTGCTTCGCGCAGGGTCTTGAGTTTGTTGCCCCTGATAAGTATCTGGTAGCGGAATTTGCCTTTTATCCGCTCTATCGGAGCAGGTCCGGGAGGAGTCATTGATATCTCAGAGTGGATGTACGGCATAAGTTCATCATATATTTTTCGCGCATACTCTTCCACGCTTTTTTCGTTTTCTCCTCTGAAATTGAGCAGGATTATTCTGGAATAAGGAGGATAGTTCAGCAGTTTTCTGAATTCAAGATCAAAATCCCTGAACCCTTCAAAATCGAGATTTGCGGCAAAGTCTATGGTATCGTTTCCGGGATTGGAGGTCTGGATTATGACCTCTCCGGGATGGTCTCCGCGTCCTGCCCGTCCTGCGACCTGAGTTATGAGCTGGAAGACTTTTTCCGAAGCTCTGAAATCAGGGATCATCAATCCGAGGTCGGCATTGACTATTCCGACCAGCGTGACGTTGGGGAAGTGCAGACCTTTTGCGATCATCTGGGTTCCGATGAGAATATCGAGATTTCCGCGTCTGAAGTCTTCGAGTACGCGCTCATAGTCCTCTGCGGAACGCATGGAGTCTGAGTCCATCCTGCCCACCCGGGCGAATGGAAACGCTCCGCGCGAGACAGATTCAAGTTTTTCTGTTCCTGTTCCTGAAAAACGGATCTCAGGACTCTGGCAGTCCGGGCAAACTTCCGGAGCAGGCTCTGTCCTTCCGCACAGGTGACAGGTGAGGAGTGCTTTGCTTTTACTGTAAACAAAGGGGGTGGAGTGTCCGGTTCCCGGAACAGAACATTCCGGGCAGCACGCCTCATATCCGCATTGCGGACAGCTCATGCTTCTGGCATATCCGCGGCGGTTGAGAAAGAGTATGCATTGCTCAGAGTTCTCAACTTTCCGCCTCACAGCCTCTATAAGCACAGGAGAAAACACTCTGTTTTCTCCCGGAGTCGGCGCGGGATCGAGTCTGCGGTCGAGAACTGTTATCCGCGGAGCAGGTTTCGATGCCACCTGATCGCGCATTTCCACCAGGACGAATTTGCCGTGCTGAGCATTGAAAGCAGTCTCTGCACACGGAGTTGCGCTGCCGAGGATGACACAGCAGTTTTCAAGCTCTCCGCGCATAACTGCGACATCCCTTGCGATATAACGCGGAGCTTCTGACTGCTTGTAGCTTGATTCGTGTTCTTCATCGACGATGATGACTCCGAGATTGCGGAAGGGGGCAAACAATGCGCTTCTTGCTCCGACGGCAATTTTTACCTGATCCTGATTGATCCTGTTCCATTGTTCAAACCGCTCACTGTCGGTCAGGCGGCTGTGGAGAATACTCAGACTGTCTCCGAAACGGGCACGGAAACGGCGCACCGTCTGGGGCGTGAGCGATATCTCCGGAACGAGAACTATCGCGCTTTTTCCCTCTTTGACGACCTGTTCTATCATCTGCATATAGACTTCAGTCTTTCCGCTGTTGGTGACTCCGTGCAGCAGCATGGTGCGGCGCGGTTCCTCTCCGGAGAGCATTTTTGCAAAGACTCCGAGGGCTTTTTTCTGCGCCGGAGTCGGCTCAGGAGGTATGCTTTTAGCTATTTCAGTCTGCGGCTGAGCGATGCGGCTGCACTCCTCATCATAACTTGTGACAACAGCGTTCCTGACCAGCGTTTTCAATGCTGATTCGCTGAAATCTTCGATCAGACGCAGCTGTCCGATATCAAGATTTGAGCGGGACAGGGCTTGCAGAACGGCTATTCTGCCTTTGTTCCGTGCGGAGGGAGTTTCATTAAGCAGTTTTTGAGCTTCTTCCTGCTTTGCGATGGTGTAGATTTTCCGCATTTTTGGCTTTACTCTGCCGTTGCGTACTGCTGCCGGAAGCAACGTCCTTATTGCGTGTTCGTAGCTGCAGCAATAGTATTGCGCCATCCATTTGCCGAGTTTGATAAGATTTTCCGGAATATGACTGTTCTGTTTTTTTATTCCGGCAAGCGGGCGCAGTTTGCCGGGTTCGACCGAGCTTGCGACATCAAGTGCGACAACGTAGCCGTTGCGCAGGGTCTTGCCGAAAGGCACATCGACAGCCATTCCGATACTGATGGAGTTTTCCAATTCAGCCGGAACAAGATAGTCGAACTCTCGGTCGAGAGATATATCGGTGATGACGCGGCAGATCATAAAAGTGTTTCCTGAATTTATTGTCGTCAGGAAATATATCACGGCACATCCGGCTTTTCAATGTATATTATGTAAAAAAGCCGCTTGAAATATTCTCTTTTACAGGATATCTTAACTCTGATTACAACAGGAGACGAACCGGATGAATAAAATCGACTGTCATATACACGCTCAGACCAACGGAAATTACCATGAGGATATCTGCCGCCTGATAACTCACATGCAGCAGCACGGTATATCCAAAGCATTGATATCCGATCTCGGAGACAACTGGATGGCTTATCCTGACAGCGGGACACTTATTACAGCCAATGCGCGCGTGAAGTATGAAGCTGAAAACTCTTCCGGCAGACTGGAGTATCTGGTGTATATAAATCCGCAGCTTCCTGATTGGCGTGATATATTCTTACGTTTTATCGATGGCGCATGCGGAGTGAAACTCTGGATATCCCTGCGTTCGGAGACAGGTTCGCTTGAGGAGACAAAAGATGTCCTGCGCCTTGCTGCAAAACACGATAAGGCGGTGTTGATACATACCTTCGGACGCACCGTTCCGACCCTGCCGGGGGAGATCGGTATTCCGGAGATCATCGAACTCGCCCGCGCGGTTCCTCAGTGCCGTATCGTCGCTGCCCATGCCGGAGGCAACTGGCGCAAGGCGATAGAATTGGCTGATGAAATTCCTGAAAATGTCTCTTTGGATATATCCGGGAGTTTCCCCGAACGCACAATGGTAAGGCGTCTTGCGGATGCTTTCGGCTGTGACAGACTTTTATACGGTTCAGATGCTTTCGGACGCTCTTTCGGCTCCCAGTTGAGCAAGGTGTACGAGAGTGATCTTGCTGCTGAAGATATGGAAAAAATACTCCGGCTCAACAGCATAAGGATATTCAAACTTACTGAAAACGCTCCTGCGGAAGAGGGGGTGTCTCCTGAGACATGGAGTATTCCCGAACGGAACGGGGATAATTTCTGTTTTGTCGGAAAGGGGAAATACTGGGATCACAGCGTCACTCCGGAAATGTTGGCGGAAAATGCGGTCAGACATTCGGTCGATACGCTCTTTGCCGCCGACCTCTCAGCATTTTTTGCTGAAGACAGAATGGAAGCGAACAGAAAACACCTTGACGCCTGCCGCAGTTTTCCGCAGATATTTCCGCTCGCGGTTGCCGATCTCAATGATATTGAGGGTACGTTATCTCAACTTGATGAGCTCGCCGGATTTGCCGGAGTTTTGATATCTCCGTATCTGCACAACTACCGTCTGGAATATTCCGCTCATGCAAAATTTTTCGACCTTTGCGCTAAGCGCGGAGTTCCGGTCTGGATAAACACTTCCCTCGGAGATGACCGTTTCAGGGATGCCCGGCTCATCACCCGCACCGTTTTGCCGGAAGATATATTGGAGTTTACAGAAAACGCCCCCCGTAATTGCTATGTTTTTCAGGGAGTCCTTCCCACTCCGGAGTTGAGCAAACAGCTGCCGGAATATTGCAAACTTGAGTGTTCAAAACTTTCAGATCACGAGTACGCTCCCGAAGAGTTTTTCAGCCGGGGAGCTGTGGAACGTCTCTGTTTCGGCAGCGAATATCCGTTCCGCGATTTCGGAAGCGTCAGCAATGTGCTTGAAGGTAAGCTCTGATTTGCCCCTTGAAAGATGCGCGCGCGGGTATTATATTATAAAATGAGTGTCTGTAACTAACTTTTTCAGGGATTTATTATATATATGGCAGATAAACACGATTTTGAACATCTTACTCCGCGGGCGCGCCAGATACTGCTGCTTGCAAACCGTGAGTCTGAACGTCTCAACCATGACCATATCGGCACAGTACACCTGCTGCTCGGAATACTTGCACTCGGCGAAGGTGTCGCTGTCGAGGTGCTCAAGAGCGTCGGAGTGAACCTCAAACAGCTGCGTCTTGAAGTGGAAAAGAGCTTTTCAAGCCCCGGAACTCAGGCTGTCGCCGGAGTCCGTCCGCTCACTCCGCGTTTGCGTAAAGTCATCTCTCTTGCGGCTGCCGAGGCGCGCAATATGAACTACAATTTTATCGGAACAGAGCATCTGCTGCTCGCGCTCCTGCGCGAAGGAGAGGGCAAGGCTGCCCGTATGCTGAGAAATCTCGGAGCTGATATTTCCGAAGTCGAAAAGTGCATACTTGAGGCTCTTGACCCGGATTATCTTCCCGACAGTCCCTCAGCCGATGACTCCAATGGAGACAACTCCGGACACGAAGAACCTCAGGGAGCCCAAAATAAAGGCAGCTCTTCTGAAATGTCCGCTCTCTCAGCATTCGGACGCAACCTCACCGATCTTGCCTCCCGCGGAGAGCTCGACCCCGTCATCGGACGCTCCAAAGAGATCAGCCGGGTCATCCAGATACTCTGCCGCCGCACCAAAAACAATCCGGTGCTTATCGGAGAGGCCGGAGTCGGTAAAACCGCGATCCTCGAAGGACTTGCTCAGGCTATCGTTTCCAAAAATGTTCCTGACCTGCTGCTCGACAAACAGATATACGCTATCGACCTTCCTCTCATGGTTGCCGGAACCAAGTACCGCGGCCAGTTTGAGGAGCGCATCAAGGCGGTCATCGACGAGGTGCGCAACTCAGGCAAAGTTATTTTGTTTATCGACGAACTCCACACTATCGTCGGAGCAGGCGGAGCCGAGGGCGCGATGGATGCCGCTAACATTATCAAGCCTGCGCTCTCACGCGGAGAGCTGCAATGTGTCGGAGCTACCACCCTCGATGAGTACCGCAAGGGCATCGAAAAAGACTCCGCACTTGAGCGGCGTTTTCAGCCGGTGACGGTCGATCCTCCGGGAATCGCGGACTCCATACTCATTCTCAATGGTTTGAAACGTGTCTATGAGGAGCATCACCACGTGAAATACACTTCAGATGCCCTTGAGAGTGCGGTGAAACTTTCTGACCGATATATCACCAGCCGTCATCTTCCGGATAAGGCGATCGATGTCATGGATGAAGCCGGTTCCCGGGCACGCCTTGCCTCCGGAAACAGAAAACTTGATCTTTCGCGTTACGATAAGCAGCTTTCCGAAGTGACCGCCGCCAAGCTTCAGGCGGTCGAAGAGCAGAATTTTGAGCTCGCTTCCAAAAAGCGCGATGAAGAACGCAAAATAAAGGCGCGTATCGCCAAGGCTGAGGCGGATTGGAAAAAGAAGATCGCCGCCAATCCGACGACTGTTGACGCAGAGGATATCGCGCTTGTGATTTCAGAACTTACCGGAATTCCTGTGCGTCAGATGAGCGAGCAGGAGAACGCCAAGCTGCTCAATATGCAGAGTGTTCTGCAAAACCGCATCATCGGTCAGGATAAAGCCGTTGAGACCGTCTCCCGGGCTCTGCGCCGCAGCGGTTCCGGCTTGAAGGATCCCAAACGTCCGATCGCGAGCTTTATTTTCCTCGGCCCCACCGGAGTCGGAAAAACTCTGCTTGCCAAGAAGCTTGCCGAAGAGATGTTCGGCAGCGAGGATGCTCTCATCCAGATCGATATGTCCGAATATATGGAAAAATTCAATGTCTCACGCCTGGTCGGTTCTCCTCCGGGATATGTCGGCTACGGAGAGGGCGGAGAGCTCACCGAGCGGGTGCGTCGCAAACCTTACAGCGTGGTGCTGTTCGATGAGATCGAGAAAGCCCATCCGGACGTGATGCACATGCTGCTTCAGATACTTGAAGAGGGACGCATCACCGATACTCTGGGCAGACGAATAGACTTCCGCAATACGGTGATAATCATGACCAGCAACGTCGGAGCATCTGTGCTTTCGCGTACAGGTACTCTCGGATTCGCCGCCGACTCCGCCGCAAGCTCGGCAAAGGATGCCGACCGTCAGCTCGAAGTGGCGCGCCGGGCATTCAAGCCGGAGTTCCTCAACCGCATCGACGATATCATCGTCTTCAACAAGCTGGATTCTGATGCCATGCAGAAGATCACCATGATCGAACTTGATAAGCTTATTGAGCGGTTGAAAGAAAAAGATATCGCTCTCAAAGTATCTGCGGATGCCGTGAAATTCATCACTGACAAGGGCTGTGAGCCGGAGTACGGAGCACGTCCGATACGGAGAGCCGTCGAGCGTATGGTCGAAGATCCGCTGGCACTCGACCTCCTTGCCGGAAAGTTTGACGGAGCCAAAACCATCGAGCTTATTCTGCAAGGCGATAAACTTGTTTTCAAAAGCCGCAAAAGGGCAAATAAAAATGCGTGAAGGCGATAAAATCACTTGTCCATCGTGCGGAGTTGAAAGTATAGTAAAAAGCACTGTCGTCATGTCCGATGACTGGAGTTCCAAACGCAAAGTATTTATTTGCGCTTTCTGCCGCGCCGAGCTCGGGGAAGATGACAGCAGCACAGAACAGGCTGCCGTTTCCGCTCCGGGAGCTTCATCGCGCCTTGCCGCGCTGCTCGGAGACGATGTCGAATCTGCTGAGAGCGCGGTGATAAACGTCGAGCCTGACGATGTGAAACTCTGCCGCAACTGCCGCCACCTTGCTGTGCATCCGTTCAAAATGGTCTGCCTGATAACTCAGAATGAGGTCGATCCGATGGACGATTGTGAAAAATTTGAGAAGAAAACTGAATAATTTTAATTTCGGGGAGGATATATGAATACAGTGATTGAAAACATGGGGTTGTGGAGTATTCTTCCTCCGCTGCTTACCGTGATAGTCGCTCTGGCGTTCAAGGACGTGGTGCTTGCGCTGCTGAGCGGAATTTTTTCCGGACTTCTCATCGTCAACCGCGGAGACGTGGTGATTTCCGCGCTGCAGATGGTTGACCGCATCGCTTCGAGTCTCTGCGATGCCTGGAACATCAGGATTTTTCTCTTTTGCGCTCTGCTCGGATCTTTTGTTGCGATCCTGTCGCGTACCGGCAGCGCGTATGCCTTCGGTTCCTGGGCGGCAAACCGCATAAAGAGCCGCAAGGGAACGATGTTTTTCACCTTCTTTTTCGGAATACTTATTTTTATAGATGACTATTTCAACTCCCTGTCAGTCGGAACTGCTATGCGTCCGGTTTGTGACAGAATGAAAATATCCCGCGCAAAGCTCGCGTATCTTCTGGACTCAACGGCGGCTCCTATCTGTATAATCGCCCCCGTGTCGAGCTGGGTGGTTACCGTCATGAGCTATGTCCGCAAAGCCGAGGGATTTCAAGAGCTCGGAATATCTGAGCTGGATTTCTTTATCAGTCTGATTCCCTATAACCTCTACGTTATATTTACTCTTCTTTTTGTCGTATTGATGATAATTTTCGGCTTCGATTTCGGTCCGATGGCAAAAGCCGAGAAACGAGCCCTGAATGGAGAGGGACTCTGGGATAAGGGTTACAGTCAAAGCGTCAGTGAAGAGTCCGTTGAGCAGAATGAGCGGGCAAAGCCGTTTGATATGATTTTTCCGCTGGCGGTGCTGGTTTTTTCAGCGGTAGTTTCTTTTCCGCTTACGGCGTGTTACGCTGCGGTGAAAGATGGCAAATTCAAGACATTTTCTGCGGCGTTTTCTTCATCAAAACTTATTGATCTCTTCAAAAATGCGGATGTATCCTGCGCGCTCTTCTATTCAATAGTCTTTTCACTTGCAGTAGTGATAATCTGGTTCCTTGCCCGCCGTATGCTCAAACTCAATGAGATATCAGCATCTATTGTCAAGGGAGTCCAGTCGATGATTCCCGCTCTGGTCATCCTGGTTCTTGCCTGGACGATAGGAGGCGTCATCCGCAATACTCCGGCAGAGGGAGGAGTCGGTTTGGGCAATTATCTTGCGACCCTTGTGAAGTCAGGTTTTTTTCCGTTCCTGCTGCTGCCGCTTCTGGTATTCCTGCTCTCCTGCCTGATAGCTTTTTCGACCGGAACGAGCTGGGGATGTATGGCGATAATGATTCCGGTGACAATGCCGCTTGCGGTGAGTGCGGCACAGGCATCCAATCCGTCTGCCCCGCTTACCGGAGTGCTGTTTATCGTAAGTGCGGCGGTGGGAGGTGCGATTTTCGGAGACCATGCTTCTCCGATATCCGACACCACCATCCTGTCTGCAACAGGAGCCGGATGTCCCTGCCTCGAGCATGTATCAACTCAGCTTCCTTATGCTTTGTTCGTCGCGGTCTGTTCCGCTGTCGGTTATATCGGCGGAAGCTTCTTTATGAACATTTATGCTGCCTTCGCCTTCGCCGCAGTTATGTTTATCACCGGAATAATCATAATGGTCATGCGGACCCGCAGGCTCAAGGCATAAAACCGAAGCTTACGATTTTGAGTTTATCATCGAGCCGGGCTGCGGTCAGTTTGAACAGCAGCTCCTGCCCGGTGATTTTTTTATCTGCTCCGGACTTTTCAAACTTTACCGCCCACAGTGCTGAGGTGAAAACTGGTCCCTTGAGTATTCCGAGCAGACGGCAGTTTTGCATATTTCCGGCGGATTTGGTGATCTGTTTTCTTCCTGTTTCAAAAGAGTCGGTTCCGAACTCTTTTTTCAGCTCTCCGGAGAGCTGCTGCGAAAAGAGCCGGCTGTCGTTTTCCCGGAATGCCTTGAGCATGGTGTTTCCGGCGGAGACCAGCTGATTTTCAAAATTGCCGTCTGCAGATATGTCCGCAGTTTGTTTTTCTGTGAGAGTAGTGCAGGATACCGCTGTCATCATTATCAGCAGTATTGCCGGGAGGATTTTTGGCAGAGTCATGTTTTCTTTTCCGTTTTTTGTGGTTATCGAAATCCCCCTAAATAAGGCAATATATATCAAAGAGGTATTTTTTCAAGCATATACTGCACATCCAAAGCATTTTTCTGCAAAAAACAGTATGCGGCACTTGCATAAAAAACAAAGTAATGTTATATTAGTCCGGTAAATAAATTAGTAAACTAAACATTCTATGGAGTCTCAATGAAAAAACTGTCACATCTTGAGCGGCTGCGGATGCTTTTTGGAGTAACTGAGTATATGCGTACCCACCTTGAACGCAGCCGTCCTGAGTTTGCTCCGGGCAGAAGTGCGACGCTGTCTCAGCTGAAGGTAGTGAGCTGCATCCTGCACAGTCCGGGCGGCAGAATAAAAATCAAGGACATTGCCGGAAATCTCGGAATAACCAGCGGCGGAGTCTCCCAGATCGTCGATAATCTGGTTCGTGACGGACTTGTTATACGTCAGGCGTCCGAGGAGGATCGCCGGGTGAGCTGGATAGCACTTTCCGAAGAGGGAAAAAAACGCCGCAGGGCGATCGAAGAGTTTATGAACGGACTGACTGAAGAAGTCATGGAGGACGTTCCGGAAGAGAAGCGCGAAATATTCACTGAAGTATTGAGTATCATGTACGAAAAGCTGGGTGAAAAGCTGAAATAGTCTGTAAATTTTTTTGTTTTGACTGTAAAAATACTTGCTTGAATTGCAATATATGCTAAATTAAAAGTTAATGTCTCAAATGTTGTGAAGAAAGATGACCGGCGGCGGTGCCCCGTGGTCAATCTCGCGCCTTGCATCTGCGTCGCGGCGGTCGTGTACAAAAGTACACTTCCTTGCTGTGCTCGATGCAAAACGCGACATTGTCTCACGGATTCATCCACCGATGCAAAAAAGCGTTTGGCGTATGTTGACAAAACATAGTGAATGTGCTATATTTAAACGTATATCAAAAAACGTTTATCATCGATTTTAAAAATTATTCACAAAAATTGGTACAATACCAATTAAAATTGCAGTTGTTTTTTTGTGTCAAATATACCTTAGTAAACAGAGGATCATCATTTTATGAAGCGTTTTTGTGCAGTTGTTATCGCAATGCTCGTGTCGTTGCAGGTTTTTGGCGAATCATATCCACGTTTCAAACGCATCGGCGGTTTCATTGATGTAAGGATCACAGGCGTCAATGCAAAAGGAATAAAGGTATCTCACTCAAACGGACTCGGATATTTGAATGAGAAAAACCTTGATGAAGACGAAATCGCGCAGGTCAAAAAATATTACGATCAGTATGTGAGAAAAAAACAGGCGGAAGAGGCTCGTAAAAACGCAGCGCGTGCGAAGAGAAGATCCGCGTTGGCAAAGCTCAAAGCTCAGCAGACTGCCCGCGAAGATTTCATCAAGGCAGCTGCAGAAAATGATATTGAGAAAGTAAAAAAACTTCTCGGCACAGGGGTGAATATCAACAGCAAAAACAGCCGCGGAGTTACTGCGTTGATGAATGCCGCAAATGCCGGAAATGTTGAGATCGTCGAGTATCTCACCACCCGCGGAGCAGATGTGAATATAAGATCAGTTGCAGGAAAAACTGCGTTGATGTATGCGGCGGAAAATAATAAACCCCAAGTCATCCCTGTTCTGCTCAAAGCCCGTACCGCACTGAAAAGCGCAGACAACAGTACCATTATCGCGCTGATGTATGCGGCTTCAGATGGATATGTTGAAGTCGTTGAAGCGATGTTGAAAAACCGCGTCAATGTCAATATCCGTGATAATAGCGGAATGACCGCTCTTGCTTATGCTGTACTGCATAACGAGATCGAAATGGTCAAAATGCTTCTTGAACACGGAGCGAATGCCGATGTCCGCAACCATCTCGGAATGACTCCGTTGATGTACGCAGCCCGCCACTATTCAGGAGAAGTTTTTACGCTTCTTATGTCAGAGAAAAAGAGTCCGAAGAAAAAAGCCCCCCAAGCCGCTGCTCCCGCGCCTGCTGCGGACGCCCAAGCCGTGCCTCCTCCTGCCGATGGTGCTGCTCCTGCTGATGCTCAGCAGCCCATTGCGGACGGAGGAGAAAACACTCCGCCTCCGCCGGATGGAGAAAATCCGCCGCCCGCGCCTGCCGGAGATGAAGCTCCCGAGGATGTTCCGACTGACGAGAAAAAAGACAAAGTCTATTATGCCAATCATCATTTGCTCGACAATAACGGCTGGTCACCTCTTATTTACGCTGTGCTTTACCGCAATATAGATGTTGTCCGTATTTGGCTTGCTCAGGACAGTATCAGATTGGCTGCCAACGACAAAAGCAGCGAAGCCGGAGTTCGCGCAAATGCCATAATGAGGGCGATATATATAGCCGAAGAGTCTGGCGGAAGGGCATCGATCGCAAGTTTGCTCAGAGCCGCGCTCAGAGATATGAAGGTCGAGTACAAACGTGAGGAAGCTCATAAAGCAGTATATGAAAGCGTAAGTTATTCAAATATCCCCAAGGAGATCCTTGATACAACTACTGTTGAAGATTTGGCGAGAAGCAAAGCTTTTCCGAGCGTGGAAAATATTCTCTGGGCACGTTCTTCCAAAGGATGGTCTCCTGATTTGCTCCACGGACTTGGCACCGTCGAGGATGAGTCAGGTGAAAGTCGCGGGGGATGTGTGCAGTTTTTGAACCTTCCGACCGAAGGCGGCTACGGAAAACTGGTCATACTGCCGCTTATCAGCAATGAAGGAAAAAATATCGCCATATACGAAAATGAATACCGTATCGGCAAGGAGCTTGAAGCATTCAACAACGGATATCAACGTTCCGACTCCGGAAAATCATCTGGAAGCGATGACTCATCTAATGGAGTAAGTCTCAGTGACAGCACAAGTTCTTCCAAAGGCAGTTATGTCTGGCGCAATGACCGTTGGCTCAACGAGCGCGGAGTAAATACCCACGGTGTCACCGATGGTCAGGAGTTATATCGCGCAGTAGCAATGGCTTATGAAAAGCGGGTACAGGGTGTCGTTAATATATATCAGTATCTTTCGGGACGTGTCAATAACCGCAAGGTCACCGAGATCGCACGGGACAACTATATGAGCGGTTTCCTCGCCAAAGGCTGGTATATCGCGATGTTTTCCCAGGGAAAACGGCTCTATTATGCCGTGTTTCCTGTTGACCGCGGAAACGTGATAGTCAATTTCAAAGAGATGTATTTCATCAAAAAGATCAGATAACACTTTTTATAGAATTGGCTCAGTAAGGAGCCTTCTGTTTTTTAATAGGCTCTGTTCCAGACAAAGGTAGGTAAAAGTAGATAAAAAAGTTTTTTCGCTTTTCTTGAAAGGGTGAGATCCGCCGTCGCCAAGGCTATGGCGGGACAAGGGGAAAAGAATAACGAAGCCGACGTTCGGCTTCTTTTCTCGCGAAAAGAAGTTTTCCCGTTTTCCCCGCATCATCTCCCCATATCGGGAACAAAGCTTTTTAATAAGGGATTTTTATATGTTGAATGAAGCCGTCCGGTCTCTCCGGGATTTTCTTAATTTTGTCCGCCGTGAACAACTGCATGAAGCAGAGAACGGACTACTGTACTATGGAAGCGGAGAGGCGGCGCATTGGCCGGTCCAGAGCAATCTCAATGTGGCGGCAGCTTTTGCTGCTGCCGGTGTTGCAGATGATAACATGGAAGATATCGAAGTTGCGCTCAAACTTTTCCGTTATGCATTCCGCACCCATGTTACCGGAGATATGGTCTGCTCCTGCGGCAGCCAGTGGGGACGTCATTGGATAAGTGTGCTCGGACTCGAACGCGCTACCCACGCGATAAACGCGCTCATGCCATATTTTACGGAAGATGACCTTGCGAGATACCGTGCATTGCGTATCAGCGAGGCGGATTTTCTGCTCGATTACGAAGTAGTTGCATCCATGAGCGGAGCCGAGCACAAAAACAAGCCCGAGTCAAACGCGTGGAACGGTGGTTTCCTCTGGAGATGTGCTCTCGATTATCCCGACCATGAGAAGGTCGCGCTCTGGAAAAACAAGGGCAACAAACTTTTGCTCAACGGAATATCCTATATCACCGATGCTCAGAGCGATGAACTGTATGACGGAGTTCCGCTCAAAGATTGGCATATCGCTCCCAACTTTACCGAAAACTATTCGCTCGACCACCACGGTTATATGAATATCGGTTACAGCTTTGTCACGCTGTCGAATATAGCGATGCTCCACTTCAACTTCAAGGAGAAACAACAGCAGGCTCCTGCCGCGCTTTATCTCCATGCCGGCGACTTGTGGAACACGATCAAAAAATTTGTTTTTGATGACGGAAGAATGTTGCGTATAGGCGGCTATAACCGTTCCCGCTATACCTATTGCCAATGTTATATGCTTCCGGTATTTTTGTTTGCCGCGGATCATCTCGGAGACTCCGATGCCATGAGGCTTGGAAAGAACTGCATGGAGCTCATCCGCAGGGAGCAGCTTTATAATGAGGACGGAAGTTTTTACAGTAAACGTCTCGATGAGATAAGAAAACACTCTTACTATTATTACGTCCGCCTTGAGTCCGATCCGGCAGTTGTGCTCTCGCAGTATGTTTATTGGAACAAACTTTTCGGTTTCCCCGGGGCGAATTGCGGAAAACAGCCGGATATTGTCTGGAGTGATGACTTCCACGGAGCACATCTTATCAAAAAAGATGGAGCGATCCGCAGCTTTGTAGCGTCTGCCCACCGTTTTTCGGGTCCGATCGCACTTTGCGTACCTGCTGATTGCAGCGATATGGCTGAGTGGCAGGGAAATCTGTCCAGCCGTATAGTGATGAACCGTGCAGGCAGTACACTGCTCCATTCCGCAGGAACACAGGAAGAGGACCGATTTACCCACAACTGCAAATTTGTGTGGTATAACGATCTTCCGCTGGGGGAGGGCGAACAGAAATATCCGATAGCAGAGACGTGCAGTGCCGTTGCCGCGCTTCCGGACAGAAAGACTCTAGTCGTCATCGAGAGATGCCGTGCGATAAAAGAGGAGGTCTTTGAGGAGATAATCCCTCTGCAGTTCTCCATGCCGAACGACCTTTTTAACGGAGGAGTCCGCCGTTATACAGGAGAAAACTTCGATATCGTATCCAAGATGCTTCCGGATACAGAGAGCGACACCGATACCCGTTGCCGCAAACTTGCGATCGACGGAAGAGTCACAGTTTGCGCGCTTGCGGAAAACGATACTTTGCACCTGATAAAGCCGGCAAGCCGTTCAGCCCATGTCATAGATAAAAAGACGTTGAAATCGTTGTATATAGACTATATAAGCCCTGCGGGTGTAATGAAATACCGTTTTGCCCGCCCGGGAGAGGTCTTTTCCGATACCGCAGTTGCGGTGGCGGTTGACGCTCCGGAAAACTTCTGTTCTGACGCAAAGTTTTCCAGCGACGGCGATTTGCGCACAGTTGAAATAACCGGAGCCGACTCAAAGCGTTATGTGTTTGCCGCGAATTTTGGAGATGCTCCTGTTAAGTTCCTGAATGTTGAACTTGCTCCGCAAAGTTCCATTCTGACTGAAGTAAAATAATATAGCCGCAAAAACAAAAACTGCGTCTGACAAGTATCCCGTTGGAATGGGGGGATCGCATCATAAGCTCACATCATTTCAATCGAGCTTTGTGACTTTGAAGACTGTCCGCATGGCGGCGGGATCGGCGGCGTGCAGTGTCAGTTTGTACTCCGTATCCAGAGTGAAGTTTCCCTGCAAACGGCATTTGTATTCGTAGGCAAGCTCAGGAATCATAAACGTCAGCTGCCCATTCTGGCGGGCGACAAGTGTTGCCGTCGTTTCGTATTCCGGGTGCTGCGCAAGATATACTATTGTATAGTATTCATTGGAGTATTTTTCCAGCTTGCGGCGCGATGCAGCTGCGTTTTCGGCATAGGTCATACGCGACTCAAGCTCTTCGTAGGATAAGGGCTCTGTTCCAGTTATCAGGCTGCGCAGCTGGTAATGCGCCAGCAGGTCAGCGTAACGTCTCAAGGGGCTTGTCACTCTGCTGTAAGGCTCAAGTCCCAGTCCGCTGTGGCGGGCTCCTTTGAATTCGACGCTTCCTGACTTTGACGCTCTTCTTCGCGCGTACATAGCACTCATGCTTTCCCCTTCCGGAGCCTCTTCATCCGGTTCCGGCTGGACTACGAATGGAAAGTTTATATCCTGTTCACTCATATATTTTGCTACAGCATATCCCGCTGCAAGCATTGAGTTCGCCACCAGCTCCCGCTCAAACGTTATCGGCAGCGGAGTTATTTCAACTTTGTTGTCTGCCACTTTGACTTTGACTTCAGGCAGTCTTATCAGCCGTGCTCCATTGGCGACCCGGAATTCTTTAAAGAGTTCAAGCTGCCGGGTCATTTCCTTAAAATCCTCTTGTCCGAGCAGCTCATTACATCCTTCGTAACTCAGGCGGGTGACTTTGACTTTTGACAGTACCATATCTTTTAAAGTAACGTCTCCGTCATCGGATATCTTCAGGATAAAGGTTATCGCATTATTGGTTTCCTCAAGTCCGAGCGCGCACTTGAGGCGTACCTCTTCCGGAAGCATGGGGCTCAGCAGTTCAGGCAGATAGAGACTCTCTCCGCGGAGAGACGCCTCTTTTTCGATTTCTCCTCCGAATTCGATAACATCCGCGGGGTCTGCTATATGGACGTAGAGCAATCCGTCGGCAAAGCTCAGCGCATCATCCGGATCATTGCTTGTTTTGTCGTCGATCGCATACGCCGCAAGATGGGTGAGGTCAGTCCTCGGAACATCAGTTGCCGCAGATAAAGGAAATTCCGGAACAGAAGTATCCTCTTTCATGCGTGCTGTCCAGGGGTTGAGCATGATGTCCCATGCTCCGAGCTCCAGCAGCAGTTTGTGGGCTTTTTCCGGAGTAGCTTCAATTCCGAGCTCCTTGAGCAGTTTGCTGTTTTCGCTTTTTCCCAATGCTACGGCTTCGATTTCTCTCAAGTACACTCTGTCGCTTTCGAGCATTTCCCGCTTCTGCAGGCGTTCCAGCAGTTCGGAGCGGCGGCGTTTTTCCGCCTCTTTGGCTTCGCGTTCAGCGATAAGTTTTTCGCGTTCTTCAGCGGATTTGCAGCTTACTTCAAGCTCATTATTGAGCGAGAACCACACTCCGTTTGCAACTTCGAGATACGCTGACCACGCTGTTTGCGGAGTGTATTTTCCGTAAAGCAGTTCGCAGAAGTCCGCAAAAGAGAGCGTTTCATCTCCCATAAGCTCTGCCGCGTCTTCATACGGAGTTTCAGGTTCGATCGCTTGCGGAATAGTTGCCGCGGCTCCCGGGTGTATCGGAATAAGCTCTTTGGCTTTGACTATCTTATCTGAACCATCGGTATGGATGGTGATTTTAGCTCCTGCAACGCTTTTTATGACTGCCGCTTTGTCACGGCAGACAGCGAGCACTCCCTCTGCTATATTTATCATAGTACAGATCCGGTTTATTGGTGGTCGAAGTACCAGCGGCAAGTCCGGCTCAAACCCTCTTGCGCCGTAACGAGGACGCGGTAATTGAGGAATTTTTTCGCAAGCTCGATGCTTCCGAGCGAGTGCGGAATATCTCCAGCGCGATTTTCTCCATATTCCGGAGAAATCTCAGCCGCCCGGGGATCAAATTGTGCCAGCGCATCTTGAAGAGCTGCAAAGAGCCCATTGAGATCAAGTTCGCTGCCGCAGGATACGTTATACATCTTTTGGCACGCGTCGCTGCCTGCCTCAAGGGCGAGACAGTTTGCAGATACTACATTATCTATATAGGTGAAGTCTCTGGAGTAAGAACCGTCACCGTTGATGTGCGGACTCTTGTGTGCGAGCAGACTTCCGATAAACTTGGGAATGACCGCCGCATAAGCGCCGTCAGGGTCCTGTCTTCTGCCGAATACATTGAAGTAACGCAATCCGATGACTTCAATTCCGTACAGTGCGGAAAAATTAAGTGCGATAGTCTCGTTGCTCTGCTTGGATATCGCATACGGAGAAAGTGCTTTGCCTGTCTTTTCTTCAACTTTTGGAAGCGTTTTTTCGTCTCCGTAAACCGAGCTTGAGGAAGCGAAGACAAATCTTTTGACTCCGTTTTCAACCGCCGAGTGGAGTATATTTGTAAATCCGTACACATTGACTTCTATGGTCGTTGCCGGATCTTTGATCGATCTCGGAACCGAACCGAGAGCTGCTTCGTGCAGAATATAATCCATACCGGCTGTCGCTCTGTCACAAACGGCACGGTCGCGGATATCACCTTCGATAAGCTCAAAATTGGAACTTTTTGCCGCTTCGTCGAGATTTTTGCGGTATCCGGTAGAGAAATTGTCTAGTACGCGGACAAAAGCTCCCTCTTTCAGCAAATAGTCTGTGAGATTTGAGCCGATAAATCCCGCGCCTCCTGTTACCAGAATTTTTTTGCCGTCAAATCTTGCCATGATCTACTCCGCAAGCAGTTGTACTGCAAGTTTTCCCTCTCTTCCGGGAAACTCCTTGAGCTGCATTTTTCCGGCAGGAGCTTTGTCGGCAAATTCAGCCGCAGCTTCGCCCAGAGTGATAAATCTGTAACCGGCAGCCAGCGCCGCTTTTACATAATTTGCAAACATATCTGAGCAGCGTCCTCCTTCAGCTTCTGCATGGATGGTGAGGACATTGAGCTTATCTTCTCTCAGCAGGGACAACTGATAATCATTGTAGTTGCTGTCAGTTACTCCGTCGCATCCCAACGCTTCGTCGTAGGTCGGAAGCGTGACCGGTATCTGCATTTGAGACAGCTTTTCTCCATTGACGACCGGATAGAACGGAAATGAACCGCGGCAATCACTGTTATAGGCGAAGTTAAATTTGCTTTTAACTTCAAGCAGCTGATCGTTCGCTCTCCATCCCGGAGCAGCTGTGCTGGAGGGAAAAACTCCCAATATGCGCTGCAGCTCTTCTGTTCCTCTGCGGAGCTCTCCGGTCATGCGCTCAACGCTCATATCCGTAAGGTGCGCCTGGGCGTAATGGTGATCCCAGGCGTGAAATCCCGGCTCGTTGCCGGCTGAAATAATGTCGCGTATCGCCTGTTCGTGGTGTTTTCCGATTTTAAGTCCAGGCCATGCAGTGCCCATCAGCACGATTTCCGGACCGTAAAGTCCGGCGGCATTGGTGCGGAGCATTTTCCAGAGAAAAGCCGGTTTGAGCAGTCGCCACAGATGGCGGCCCATGTTGTCCGGACCGACGGAAAAGTAGAATGTGCCTTTGATACCGAGGTCGGAAAAAATCTCCCCCAGACGGGGAACTCCCCGTCCGGTTCCGCGGTATGTATCTACATCAATGCGTAAGGCGATGGTCTTGAGCATGATTACTCGGCGGTGAATTCACCGGATTTGATCGCTTCATTGAGGAAGAAGTCCAGAGTGGTCTCGATAGACTGGTCGAGAGTGATCTCCGGAACCCAGTTGATATAACGTTTTGCGTTTTTGATGCTGGGTTTGCGGTGCTGGACATCCTGATATCCTTTGCCGTAAAAGGCTCCGGACTCAACTACGATGAAACCGGCGAACGGCGGGAATTTATCGCGCAGCGGATGGGCATCGAATTTCTTGACGAGAGTCTCAGCCATCTCTTTGATGCTCGCTTCGTTGTCGGGATTACCGATGTTGATGATTTTTCCGTCGCAGCATCCGTTCTCGTTCTCGATGATGCGGAAGAGAGCCTCGCTGCCCTCTTTGATATCGACGAAGCAGCGTTTCTGCTCTCCGCCGTCAATGAGCTGGATGGGTGAACCCTGAACCAGATTGAGGATCAGCTGGGTGATGGCACGGCTGCTGCCGATACGCGCGCTGGTGAGGCTGTCGAGACGGGGGCCGATCCAGTTGAACGGACGGAACAGCGTGAAGTTGAGCTGTCCTTTTGCTCCGTAAGCCCAGATGACGCGGTCGAGCAGCTGCTTGCTGCTGGAGTAGATCCAGCGCTGCATGCTGATGGGACCGGTGATGAGTTTGCTGCTGTCCTCATCGAAGTTCTCATCGGTGCACATTCCGTAAACTTCGCTTGTTGAGGGGAAGATGATGCGTTTGTTGTATTTGACGCAGTAGCGCACGATCTTGAGGTTCTGCTCGAAGTCGAGCTCGAAGACGCGCAGCGGATTGCGGGTGTACTCGATGGGAGTAGCGATGGCGACCAGCGGAAGCACGATATCGCACTTGCGGACATGGTATTCGATCCACTCGCTGTGGATGGTGATATCTCCCTCGCGGAAGTTGAAGTTCTCTCTGCCGATCAGGTGGTCGATATAGTTGCTGCGCAGGTCCATTCCGTAAACTTCATATTTGCCGGACTCGAGCAGACGCTCGCTGATGTGGCTGCCGATGAATCCGTTGACACCGAGGATGAGGACGCTCTTTTTGCGGCCGGCGTTTTTGATACGGACGGGGTCGATGTTCCACTTCATGTTGGCGACGATCCTGCCGTCTTTGGCAAGCTGGCTGCCGGACTGGCAGATGCCGTTCTCAAACTCTCCGGAGGTGATTTCGACAGCCTTGTCTCCGCAGGCAACTACGAGCGGATCGGCAGAGATGACGGTTCCGGCGGCGGCACCGGTGGTGTTCTCGACGATCTTGGAGCCCCAGAAGAAGCATTTTCTGTCTCCGAGGAAGCTGAAGGCGCCGGGATAGGGTTTTGTGACAGCGCGGATGAGGTTGTGAACAGCTTCGGCACTCTTGTTCCAGTCGATTTCACCGTCTTTTGCGCAGCGTCCGCCGTAGGTGGTGGCGTCTGCGTCGTTCTGAGGAATACGCTCAGCAGTTCCGTTTGCCAGTTTGGGCAGGGTGGTCTTGAGCAGTTTTTTTGCGGCATCGACAGCTTTGCCGAAGACGGTTTTCGCGGTGTCGCAGCAGCAGATGTCAAAACGCTCCTGAGCGATGATGTCTCCGGCGTCGGGTTTGTTGGTCATATAGTGCAGAGTTACTCCGCTCTCGGTCTCGCCGTTGATGATCGCCCAGTTGATCGGAACTCTTCCGCGGTATTTCGGAAGCAGTGATCCGTGGAGATTGACCGCTCCTTTTGCCGGGATATCGAGGATATCCTGCTTGAGGATGTTGCGGTAGTAGAAGCTGAAAATGAAATCCGGCTGCATCGCGCTGATCCTGCCGACCCAGACCGGGTGGTTGACGTTTTCAGGAGCATAGACCGGAATACCTTTGCTTACTGCAAGTTCGGCGACTGAGTCAAACCAGATGTTTTCGTTTTTGCTGTCCTGATGGGTGAAGACGGCGCTGATTTCGTAACCTGCCTCAAGCAGTTCATTTATGGCGGCGCAGCCGATGTTGTGATAGGCAAAGACAACACACTTCATAATTAAGCTCCTTTTCAAAACTTATTTGTGGAATATTTACTATAAACTTTAATGTAATATACATCATCATTCCGTTGTTTTCCAGTATGCAGGCATTTTATTTTGAAACAAAATGCGGACGGCACGTTTTTTTGAAAATGCAAGTGCGTAATCGGAATTTTTTTTAACAAAATTTCACATGTTTTTGTCGAAAAGCATTTGCAATATTGGCACTTGCGGGATATTTTGATAGAGTTGCACCACAGGGTTATCAACAGGGGTTGTTAATAACTTGTTAATAACTTGTAAACAACTTTTTATGAGGAGCGAAGTTGAGCTGGCGTGTTCATAAGCTCTCAATTTTTTGTCTGAAACAGCAGTGTTGAGGCGTTGTACGGCATAGAAAGACGTGTTTTTGAGCTCAAAATCACTCTGTCTGACTGTACAAAGGCTCCTGTTTCAGCAAGGATCGTGTGGCTTGCATGATAATGAAAAATATTGTAAACCGTTGATTTGCCGCAGAGGAATGTACGTTGTTAATAACTTTCAGGCAAAACAGTTTTGAGCAGAGGAAATATGGAACAGTCTGAGTTTAGAGCACAGCAGGTATGGAGCATCGCTTCACACCGCCTGATGGAAAAGCACCGGGAGCTTTATGCCACCTGGTTCAGCAAGCTTGTTCCGTTGCGCTGCACCAGCAATGAACATGGGGAAACCATCGTTCTCGGAGTCAATGACGATTTCTTCGGCCAGTTTATCAGCGAGGATTACAACGATCAGATGTCCGAAGCCCTCCGGGATATCGACGGAGTCAATTACCTTTATGAGTGGGAGGCGGGACATATTCCTCCGAGCACTCCGCAGCCTCCGCCTCCGCCGGCACCGGTTGCCAAGGCGATCGAGCCCAAGCGGCCTCAGCTTCGTCCGGGCAGCGGAAGAGAGTTCACTTTCCAGAATTTCATCGTGGGCGACGAGAACCGTCACGCCTTTGCCGCCGCCAAAGCGGTATCTGAAATGCCCGGAGAGATCTACAATCCGCTCTTCATTTACGGTCCGAGCGGAGTCGGCAAGACCCACCTGATGAATGCCATTGCCTCTGCTATTCAGGAGAAGAATCCGAGACTGCGCATCCGCAATATGACTTGCGATGAGCTTCTTACTGATTTTTATAATCTGCTCACCCAGCACCAGAGTCTGGCGGAGTTCAGATCGAATCTCCGCGATGTCGATGTGCTTCTCGTGGATGATGTCCATAATCTCGCGCAGAAGAAGCAGATCCAGGAGGAGTTCTTCAATGTGTTCAATACATTGTATAAGCGCAATGCGCAGATAATTCTGACAAGCGACCGCCAGCCCTGCGAGCTTTCCGGAATCGAACAGCGTCTGACCACCCGTTTTGAGTCTGAGATGGTGACAGAGCTCAATATGCCGGGATTTGAGGCACGTATGGCGATATTGAGGATGTGGAGAAGTGATATTCTCTCATCGTCGCCGCTTCCGGATAAATTCCTTGAATTTGTAGCGACCAATATCACTTCGAGCGTGCGCCGTTTGAAGAGTGCGTTTTTCCGTCTTGCGACTTACGCTTCGCTCAGCGGAAGCTCCGAGTTGACCATAGAACGTGCCGAAGAGCTTCTCCGCGCTCAGATCGCGCAGGAGAGCCGCGAGGTCTCCATAGAGACTATCCAACGCCAGGTGTCAAAGTATTTCGGAGTAAGTATAACCGACATCCTCGGCGGACGGCGAACCAATAATATAGTTATTCCGCGTCTGATAGCCATGTACCTCAGCCGCGAACTCACTTTGAAGTCAACAAATGAGATCGGAGCCGCATTCGGACGCAATCATGCGACGATCCTCTCGGCTGAGAAGCGTATAAAAGAGCTGTGCGAGAAGGATGAAAATATCCGGCGTTCAGTAAGCCAGCTGCGCCACGAGATAAAGAAGGGCAGCTGAAAAAGCAAGTTTTTGAGGAGTTTTTCCGACAGGATAAGCTCCTTTTTTTTGGCACAAAATCTATGTTTTTTGTCATGAAAATAATCTTGTAAAAAGAGCATTCAGATGGTATTTTAAGTAAAATCTTAAAATATTGTAAGGAGTTGATAATATGTCTGCTTATTCTGTCGCCAATGCTGTTATATCCTCTTGCGGAAAACTGCTGTCGTTGAAGTCTCCCTCGGGAATGGAGCTCGTTTCTCCGGGAGAGCTGTGGAGTCTCTGCCTCGCCACGGATGAGTGTCAGGAAATAGAGGTTTGTTCTTCCGGGGATCCTGAAATCAAAGAGCTTGAAGATGGGCTCGAGATGCGTTATTCTGAAGTTTGCGACAGTCTCGGCAGGATATATGAAATTGACGTGAAAGTTATAATCTCCGCTGCGGACGGCAAACTGGCAATGGGAATCGAACTCGCCAATAATGTGCCGGGGACCGTGGTGAGAGAGTGCCGTTTTCCGGTGCTGAAACTCTCTCCTGCGGCAGAAAAGTTTGCATGGCGCAACTCGCAGAAGGCGGGAACAGTCCATCCGTCGATAGAGGCATGGAAAAACTCCAAACTCAATGCTGCTCCGGGGTATCAGGGGCTTGACGAAGTTTTCAGACGGGAAATACTCCATTATCCCGGCAAGATGGCGACCACCAACAGCTATATCCTCGATGGAGGAGATGAAGGCGTTTATCTGGGAAGTCACGATACCTCTTTTCAGACTACTTTGCATATTGCTCAGGCAAATGTGGAAGACAGCTCTGTCAATATGATGATGGTGAAACTTCCTTTCCTTGAGGCGGGCAAAAACTTCGTTTGCCGGGATTTCATTTTGTCAGCCTATTCCGGCACATGGCACAAGGGAGCTGATATCTACCGGGAGTTTCTGGTGAAAAATATTGCCCTTCCGCAAATTCCGGAAAAACTCAAGTTTTTCAACGGCTGGGAGCGGCTTATCCTGCGTACGCAATACGGAGAAAACCTCTTTACCTACCGCGATTTGCCTGCCGTCGCTGCCGAGCTCAAGGAGTGCGGAGTTGACTCGCTGCTTATTTTCGGATGGCACTCTGGAGGGCATGATAACGACTATCCGAACTACTGTGTTTCCGAAAGTCTCGGAGGCTATGATGAGTTCAAAAAAGCAATCGCGCAGGTAAAAGCTATGGGAATTCAGGTGAATTTATATTCAAACGGTCAGCTCATCGACCGAACTTCTGAGTTCTACCGCTCAGGAGCGGGTCCGCGCAGCGCGATACGCGATATACGCGGAGTTGAAGAGTCCCAACGCTGGGGATTCAGCGGCTACGGTATTTACAACAGCTATTTCGGAGGCAGAACATTTTCCCGCGCCTGTCCGTGTGCAGTTGAAATGACTGAAAAACTGTATGAATTTGTGGATCTTGCTTATGATCTCGGAGCTGACGGAGTGTTTTTCGATCAGCTCGGCAGCGGAGATCCAATATGCTTTGCTCCTGACCACGGCCACGAGGTTCCGTTTACGCGAATCATGACGGCGAGAAGGGATATGCTGCTCAAGCTGCGCGAATATGCTCACTCCAAGGGGCTCAGTATCGGAATCGAACACGCATCTGATATTACAGCCGGTTGCGTGGATTACGTGCACAGTATGCCCGGAGGAGCCGCGGTGAGAGGCAAGATCACCGATGGAGTAAAGCCTTTTATTCCGACAGATTTTGAGTATTTCCACTATGTTTTCCCTGAGGCGCAGATATCGAACCGCGAGATACGCGACGACAATGATATTGAGCGCAGAGTGAATCGTATGCTGCTCTTTTGTTTGCAGACCGATGTGGAAATCAAACGCTGCCGTGCAACGATCGGAACGACTCCGCATTATAAGGCATATCTTACGGAGGCGTTGTCATTCAAAAAGCGCAACCGCCGTTATCTTGAAGATGCAAAGTTCCGTTCGACAGCTGATGTAAGAGCCGAAGGGAAAGATATCGACGTTGCAGGCTTCCTGCTTCCGGACGGAACATACACCGTGCTCGCCACCCAGTCGCACCTTGAGGAGGCTGAGTTTGTTCCAAGCGGCTTTGCGCTTTCCGAGTGCGATCATATAGACGTTCTTGGAGAAGCAGAGCAGCTTCCCGGCGGAAAGATGTTGCTGAAGCGTCATGCTTTAGTGCTTATGCATATCAATAGGCAAAGGTAGATAAAAGTAAATAAAAAAGTTTTTTCGCTTTTCTTGAAAGGGTGAGATCCGCCGTCGCCAAGGCTATGGCGGGACAAGGGGAAAAGAATAACGAAGCCGACGTTCGGCTTTTTTTCTCGCGAAAAGAAGTTTTCCCGCTTTCCCCGCATCATCTCCCCATATCGGGAACAAAGCTTATCAATAAAAGCATTTGAGAAAAATTTATTCCGGAGAGTGCTTGATTTCTCCGGAATAAATTTCCAAACGCACCGAAAATCCCAATACTGAGCATTATTCCGGTCAGATTATTTCACAACACCGGTCGAGTTTCATTTTTCGGCAGTTGTTTTCTCCATCCTGCTTTCGGCATCGCATGCAGGGAATATGATGGTGTCATTTTTAATCTCTGCCGGACGGGAAAAATCAATGACGAGATTTTTTGAATGATGACCGAAGGGAAATCCGGTATAAACAGGCACATCGACTTTTTCTGTAAATTTTTCGAGTACAGTATTGATATTATCCAGCTTGTCATTTGTCCTTGTGATATGACCGAACACAACGGCAGAAACTCCTTTAAAAAATCCTGCTGTCAACAGTTCATCCAGGTCGGCGCTGATTTTTTTTGCATTTTGTTTCACGCTCTCTATTATCACGATTCTGCCGGCGGTTTGCAAACCGTAATTTGCACTCATTACCCGGGTATAACGCTGGATCAGCCCTGCTACGACTTTGCCGGAACAATCACCGCTGCGGAGCGGTTTCAGTTTCACTCTTACTTCCTCTCCATGCAGCATTTTTTTCATCAGAGGTATGATTTTTTTAGAGAGCCCGGGATGTGAGTTGACCGTGGGACCCGCCATTGGACGTCCGTATCCTTTTGTACTCAAAGCACAAAGCAGCATTGTTACATCGCTGTATCCCAGTACATAAAGTTCAGGGCGGCGCGGTAATTTTTCCCAGTTGATATTTGCTACCAGATCTTGTGTGCCTCTTCCGCCGCGGGAGCAGATGATGATATCATTTTCCATATCACACCATGCTGCTTCAAAATCTTTCACGCGCAATTCGACCGGAATCGAAGCATAAGAATTTTTTTTGATATTTTCCGGTACCATGGAGGCATGGGGATATACTTTGACTTTCATACCTGCAGCCCGTAAAAGTTCGATCCCTTTGTTATATGACTTGGGGGCAGGATATGATGCCGGAGTAATTACTGCAACTGTTTTTATGTGTGCGGGATATACTCCTGTGTAATCAATGTTTTTCCCTTTTACGTCAAATACTTCCGGATCTGCATTTGCCGGAGCACTTGAGAGATGGGCGACACAAAACGAAAACAAGGTGAGCAGTAAAAACTTTTTCATAAAACGCCTTTGATTATTTTTTTGCTATTGTCCTGATTTTTGTAAAAAATTTTTTAAAATTGATGATAAACGTTATTTGATATAGGTCTAAATATAGCACATTCACTATATTTTGTCAACATACGCCAAACGCTTGTTGCGGACAGCGGGACCATTTTACAGCCACTCCGGGATCGGAGATTTTCCTGCAGGTTTGTTGCTCAAATGGAATTTCAGCGTTCCGCCGCGTTCCAGGCGATCAAGGGACAGCCACGGTTCGGAAAATTCCTCTCCGTTGAATTCATATCCGGCAGGATATATAGCTGTTGCGCTTTCGCGTTCAACTTCGATTTTCAAGGTTCCATTGGGCAGGTCTATTTCGGCATAATCGACCGAAGGCGATGCCAGAAGATAGTAGCTGGTTCCGGTCAATGGATAAATTCCCAAAACGCTCCAGACATACCACGAACTCAAACCTCCGGAGTCATTGTTGCCCGGGCAGCCGCCTTCTCCTTCGCAAAAACGGCACCGCCGCACAAGATCACTGACCTCTGCGAGACGGTCACTGCGCCCCGCCCACAAATAACAGTACGGAGTCTCCATGTCGGACTCATTATTCATTCCCTCGAAGCGGTTGGGAATACTCACGCGGTCGCCCGGTTCAGTTTCACAAGGACGATCTGCTCCGAAAAACTTGTCCAGCAGTACGTTGAACTTTTCCACGCCTCCGGCAAGCGCGACGCGCTCACTCATCCGGGTATGGGGACGGAAAGAATAATTCCAATACGTTCCCTCATAGTAGGCTGCATCTGCGATCAACAATCCGGTTTTTGCATCGTATGCCGTCTTCCAGACATCGCTTTCCCTGCTCAATTTCGCGGCATACTCTTTGTCGCCGCAACGCATTGCCACATCGGACGCCGCCCGCAATGCTCCAGCCATATCCAACCGGTGCGTGGGGGACTTGTCGGAGATATCTGCGTGATTGAATTCGGCAGCAAAAGCATTTTTCAACCGGGCATAATCCGTGATAAAACCGCGGTTGAAACCGTCACACAAGGTGTAAATCACCAGTGAAGTAGCCTGCATATCGTCGTGATGATAATCATTGGTCATCATGTAGCCGTTGGGGAAAAATCCGAAACGTTCTATCGTGTTTATCATAGATTCAACGATTTGCTTTCCCAAATCCGGAGCGGTCGCAAAAAGCAACGGCAGCTGGGTACGGTACACATCCCACATCGTCTGAAAATCGGTGTACTCACAACCGGCATCGACCGGCTTCAAAAGCGAGTGATAAAGCGCGCTGTAAAAAATCCTTGCATCAGATTCTTTGGAAAACTCCACGCGAATTGCACTCAAACGTTTCGTCCACTGGGCTTTTGCTTCCCTTTCCGTTTGATCAAAACCGGCTTCAAGAGCTTCTGAGAGACGTGCTTTTGCCTCTTCGACAGAACCAAGCGAGAACGCCAGCACAGCCTGAGCATTGTTGCCGGATAATTTGATTTCAGCAACGCCGTCTTCAACGGTTTCTGAAATTATATTGCCGGAAAACTTCACGGCATAAAAGATTTTGACCCCGTTTCCGGTAACAGAACCGGAATATGCTCCGCTTCCGTCTTGCTCCAGTGACCAATCTTCCATAACTTCATACTTGCGGTTGCCCAGCAATTGCTTTTCCAATCCGAGCTGCCTGACATTGAGTCTGATTTTTGCCGCATCCGCGGTAAACCTGTAACGGTGAAATGCTGCATATTTTCCGGAAGTGAGTTCGAAATCCACTCCGTAATCGCTCATTGTGCCGGAATAATATCCAGGATGCGCGTTTTCATTATCCAGGCGGGAGCGCTTTGAGACATCTGCTGATTCGATTGCCGCAGTCAGCAGAAAATAGTTGTAAAAGTACCCCAGATAACCAACTCCGCTGGTATGGAAATGAGTTACACCCCAGGCATATTTCCGGTCGAAAGCCACCGGAGCAGGGCCGGTGCTCGAAACACCGGTGATACCGTATCCGGTGGAATATGCTCCGGAGTACGGAACCGCGCTCACCCACCCGCACGGGAGCAATGCTCCGGGGTGGGTGTTGCCGGTTTGAGCTTTAAGCCAGTTCCAGTTGCGTGCCATTCCTTCTGCTGCGGGTGACGCCGTACCGGCATTTCCCCAGAATGGATTTGCAAGATTCAAAACATCAATTTTTTTCATATCAATAAAATTTCAATAATAACAGAAATCTGTAATCAGAATAATTACCTTGTTCTCAACAGCAGATCAGGATTTTCGGCAAAGACTCCATTGAGAGGAGCCGGGAAAAGTATAGTAAAATCATCCCGTGAAGAATCGATTTTGATTTGCCAGATTTTGGACTCTTTGACTCCCTTTGTGCTACCGGCAAAGAATTCCGGTTTCTCAAACTTCACTTTGCGCTTGACGATCTTGCCGTCGGGATCGATCAGGCTTGCGGAAACAGATTCTTCGGGATTGCCCCAGATGAGGATGTTGAACTTATCCAATCCTCCGGGAACTTCAAAGAAGAGCGAACCGCGGCTGCGGAAGAGCTGTAAACGCGCTCCCATCAGCATTCCCTGACCTCGATGGTCGGTCGTGACAGTGAGTTTACTGCGGGAAAAGGTGGTGACTTTGTACCAGCCATTCATTTTGGGAGTAAAACTTACTTCCTGCTTTTTGAAGTTTGAAAAAGACTTGTTCAAAATCGTTTTACCTTTGGGATCTTTGACTGTTATCGTGCATGCCGAATGGCGTCTTGTAACGCCTGCACCGGTGAGTTTTACGGTGATTTTTTCCCCTTTGCGGCCATCGAGCACCAGGGTTCGGTTGTTGCGGTATCCGATGCTCTGTTTGGATTTCGTTTTATATTTCTGTTTTACCGGAGCAGGAGATTTCAGCGTGTTGATGTCGGTTTTTGCGGCGATGATGGCATCTCCGTAGAGTTTTTTTAGTTTCTCAAATTCCGGTGCGGAAGAAACCGCTTTGCCGTTGAACGTGAAGTTTTCCAGTTTCAGTTCAGCCGTGATCGTTGCCGGATAGATGAATGCATCAAACAGCTGAGTGTTTTCCGGAGCGGTGACAGAGATGTTTTTTAATGTGGCTGTTCCGGCGATCTGCTTATAGACTTTCGGCATCAAGATTGAAATGACCGGATATTTGCTGGTGTGTTTTGTTTTAAGACCGTTGAATACGACCGGAAAATCAGGTATGATATCAATCGACAAACTGTTCTTGCGTGCGTTGGTGACGGTGCAATTTTCAAAAGTGATGCTTCCTTTCGGAGAATTGGCGCCGCGATTTATGATGATTCCGTGACTGTTTCCGCCTTCAAAAACGCAATTTTTATAGGTGATCGAAACCGGTTTGGTAGTCGCATTGAACTTGCTTAATACGTGAAGGGCGTTGGCGCCGTGGTTATTGCTCAAAGTTGTATTTTCAATGATACAATCAGTAAATTCATGGTACGGGTGATTGGGTTCAAAGTCGATTCCGGCTTGCGGAGAGAGACCGCGGGTATCTCTGAAAGAGCAGTTCCTGATCCGGAGACCGTTGACGGAGATGAGTGAAACACCCTGGCGTCCCTGCTTGGAAACATCGAGGTTCTCAAGGGTGATATTGCAGCTTGACTTTCTCTTGTGATCCCGGATATAGAAACCATCTCCGCCTGAGCCCTGGAGTTTCAAATCTTTGATGGTGATATTGGTACAACCGGCAAGCGAAAAAGTGTGCCGCCATTCGGATTGACTGTAAACTTTGCGGTTGAAGTAATCATTTTCGTTGATTATTGCCGCATTCTTTTTTCCGGAAATAGTGATATTACTGACATTTTTACCGGTAAACATAGAGTCCTTAACGCCGTGAAATCCATCGTGACGCGCTCTGATCACCACATTTTCATCAAGGACGATGTTTTTATCGCTCCGCAGGATGATCGGATCGACGATCCAGTCGCTTCCTGTATTGTCAATGATAAGATCACGATGTTTGGAATCCAAGGCAGCCTGGATGCATTTTGTCGCATTATTTTTATCAAAGCCGAAGCTTGATACTTTTACCGGAGAGGCAATTACTGACATGATCGCCAGCGCGAAAATGATTGAAACAGTTGTTTTCATAAATTCTCTTTTCTTTATTAATTGCCCCAGGCATGTCTCTGATGGGTTGATACGCTGGTGTCAACGGCGGCTTCCCAACCGTAATCGCCGTAGCGGAAGTCTGATCCGTCCTGATCTTCAGTCAGGTTGTTGTTGAGTCTTATGGAACGGGCACTGCCATCGACAAAATTGCAATTCATCACGGGGGTTGTATCGGTGCCGCCGGGATGGGTGCCGACTGGTTTATTCTTTCTTACCACCCAGTCGGAATGCAATCTTGCTTCTGAAGGACTTCTCTGCTTTCCGTATTTGGGACTGCGGCGCTTTTTGCCGGGAGTATTGACCATTACTGAGCTGCAATAATAGTTTGTTCCAGCATAGGATGAACTGTTTGCTTTTCCTTCAACTGCCTCGAGCGGATTGTAAATATCCTGCATATCGATGCACACAGTTATTTTTTCAAGACTCCGTGCCAAGCGTTTGCTTCCGCCTCCGGAAGCATCCCTGCTGCCTGAGCCAAGTAAATATTTCAGCAACGGATTGACGACCGGAGCAGTGACCGGCATGACTTTATAGTCTTTATGCCCTTTAAGCCAAAAGTTTTTGTAGCCCCATTGCGGAAAATAGTCATCGTTTTCCTGCCCATAACTCTGGTATGCCGAAGAAATCGTTTTCAAATTATTTAAGCAGTTTGCGGAACGCCCACGGGCGCGGGCCTGCTGGAGTGCCGGCATCAAGATTGATGCCAGAATTGCAATAATTGCAATTACAACGAGTAATTCGATCAAGGTGAATTTTTTCTGAGTCATTTTATTTTCCTCCTTAGGTTTGTTTTTAACCTTATTATAATATAACTTGGAAAAATTATCAGGGCAACCGCTTTACTTTTGAAAAAGTTGTGATATCTTATCAAAAAAGCATTGTATTGTATCAATGGAGGTGTGATCGTGAAAGTCAGAAAGCCATGCCGCTACGGAGCAGTTCCGGGAACTCCGTTATGGGGATATGATTACGGAGATTATCCGATTCATTCCTTTAAGCATAATACCCATCCGAATGCTTATATCCCGTTGACTGTCTCTGCCGGAGGGGATGATAAATGGCACAGAAATTGCGTTCGTCACCGTCACTGCAGCCGCATTTTTGCCATTGAATATGTGGTTGACGGAGTTTTTATTTTTACTCACAATAAAGTATCTTACCGGTGCGAAAAAGGAGATATTTTTCTCGTTCATCTTGAGGCAGATTGCTCCATGTGTTGTGAGACGGTTTTTGCTTCCAAAAAAATGATTTGTCTGGACGGTCCGATCCTGAAAACTCTTATCAGTTCCATCGGGTTGGAAAATGTCACCGTTATCCGCGGCGGAGACCGGACTGAAATAGACCGCTGTTTCGATGAGATACTCGCTTTATGCGGTACTGAAACGCCGGGAATGCATCACCAATTAAGTTTGCTTACATACAATCTTTTGATTGAACTTGCCAAGCAGGTGGAATGTGCCGATCTGCCGCCGCCATTGCTGCGTGGAATCGACTTCATCCGGAGTCATATCCGGAGCGAACTGTTTCTTGATGATCTGGTAGCTTATTCCGGAGTAAGTAAGGCAACATTGCATCGTATATTTGTCAAGTACCTTAAAACTTCGCCGATGAACTACTATCTTGAACTTAAAATGAACGAAGCGAAAAGTATGCTGCTTTCGAATCAGCGGGTAAAAGAGGTAGCCCGGCGTTTGAACTTTTCCTCAGCGGCGTATTTTTCGGCTGAATTTAAAAAACGCTACGGAATCTCTCCCCGTAGTTACTGTTTGAAAGACGACCTTCATTAACGATCCCGGCTCCTGAGAGTTTTCCGTATGCGGCTATTTGTTTTTTACCCTCGCAAAAGCATACAAAAAGGAGCTGTTGCAAAACCTTATTGTTTCAGCATCGTATGGTGAGGGAGTTTAAGAGGCTGCTTGCCTCTTAAAAATCTCCAGGCAGGGGAGAGTCCCCTGCACCTCTGGACACATGATTTTTCCAAAATCATGTGTCCGACGCTTTTTTGGGGGGATGGAAAATAGAGACTTCTGCTCTTTTTTCTGCGAATTTCTGCTCCCGGCTTCATCCGCCTCTTCCCTGCGTTCGGCTCCGGGCGGCATAGTAGCCGCCCCTGAGCAGCCTTTTCTGGCTGCTCAGGCACTCTCTCC
>SUVY01000088.1 GCA_015061775.1 Lentisphaerota bacterium
TTCGGGGAGAGGGCGAAAACTTTTTTTCTCGTGAAAAAAAGTTTTCGCCCTTTCCCCGATTCCATTTCCCCTCACAATTCAAAAGAGAGCCGGGAGATAGCTTTCGAGAGATTTTGTACTGCGGCGGTATGGCTGAAGGGGTTATCTTTGAAGGCGAAAGAGAAGCGTTTGCCTTTTTTATTGAGTTGGCGGTTTGCCCAGATGTAGGAGGTGATGTATTCCTCGAGGTCGAAGTGCAGGAGGGTATTTTTCTCCGGCTTTTCGAGGTGAGAGGCGTCATCGCAGATGGTGGGAACAGAGTTGGCGCACACGATATCAGCGTCGCTGCGGCGGACTTTTTTGCGGAAGTCGCGGCGGGCGGCAGGAGCGAGCATACAGGGAGCATTATCAAAAACTTCTCCGGAAACGGAGCCTTTATCCTGATCTTTTTTCCACGCCATGATGCTTTTAAATCTCCAGGGGCGCTGTTCGATTTCAGTTTCGGCTCCGTAAATGAGGGCCTGCCGGGAGAGAACCAGCTCTCCGTCCTCGTATTTGAGAGCGAACAGGCTGTCAACGCCGGGCATATTGGCTGCGCTTCTGAGTCTCCAGAGGTCGGAGCCGCATCCGAAGTCAACGGTGATACCGTCAGATGTGACGACAGTCGCCATGACAATGGGCTCTGAGCCGCTGTAAATGACGTGGTCGGCACCGGGAACGCACTCGCGCATGGAGTCCTCTCCATACACCATGAAAGTCACTTTGGCGGCATTGTAAAAGCGTATCTCTTCGAGGGTGAGGTCTCCGACTCTGCCGAAGTTGACCGCGCGCACGTCGCAGGTGAGGCGGGCGAACCCGGAAGCAGCGACGATGTCGCGGGATATCTCGTATTCGCATCCGAAGGGAATGACATTGGTGCTTTCGATTTCAGCTGAGAGGTTGTCCTGATTGGGGTGTATTCTGAGTTTCTTCTCAAGAGCACCTACTTCGCTGAACTTGCCGCAGAACATTCTTCCGCAGGAAAATACGGTATCCTGACCATGCTTGAGAACGATGCTGTGCTTGCCGCGGCCGGGAAATTCAAGGGTGAAATCACCATCATATACTTTGAGTCTGTCCATCTGATTTTTCTTCCATAATAAAACGCTTTTCTATAACCTGCCAGCGCAGCTCGTTTTCTGAGCGTTCGCCGACATATTGCAGGAGTTGTTCACGGCTGCTGAGTCTGCCTATTTCCTCAAGCTCACCGGGAGTACAGCGGAAAAGGACTGCATCAGCTTTACTGACATCGCAATTCAGCAAAACTTTTCTTGCTCTGCTGACTTTGTTGCGCGCCCTCTGATTGCGGAACAATAAATAACACGGATAAATGAGAGCGATGATCCAGAAGGGCAAAATCCACATCCGGGGATAAAACATCATCTGGAAAAATTGTGCGATCGGCAGAAGAAGCGCGGGAAGCACAAAAAGAATGGCATCCCAGTCGCGGATAAAACAGTTTCCGAGATAGCGGCGCAGTTTCGAGGAGCTGGTCTGATAGGCAAAATACTCTTCGAGTTCCGGATCGTTGACCGCGACCCGCGCCGAGTGGCAGAGCTCATGAGCTCCGAGTTCGGTGCGGTTGTAGAAGAGCCATTTTTCGCGGTCTTTGAAGGCGTTTCTGAGGAAGAAAACGGCAAGGTCAAGATCGGGGTCTCCGATAAGACAGCCTCCCCATAGCGGGCCGACCGAGCCGCTGAGGAAAAATCCCGGAATATGCTCAACGCGGAAAGAGTAGAGCTTTTCCGTAAGTTCTCTTGAGTTTTCCAGAAGCGCGTCATCGACTTTGCGGTCAAGTTCGATTTCAATACCGTCAAAAATCATCTCTTTTCCGTTGAGCGTCAGCGCGTTGAACAGCTGCCGCTGGACGTCGAAACTTCTCTGGGCACGGCTGAAAAATGCTTCGCATGTCTCACCGGCTCCCGGAATCACTCCTGCGGCATCGAGCAGACACGCCTGACGCAGTTGGGGACACTTCATTTGTTCTGATTTCCGTTTCCGGAGTGCTTTTTATTGTTCTTGCCGCCCTTGCCGCCGTTTCCGTTGGCATTGCCGGAGTGGTTGTTCTGATTGTTGTTTTTGTTGTTTTTTCCGGCAGACCGGGGAGCTTTGTTTTCCTTGCGCTCGTGTCCTGCGGGAGTGATCTCATCGACGCTGAAAATGGAGACATTTCCGCTTTCAAAGGCGACAGAGACTTTGCGGCTCAGAATGTTGCGGTCGCAAATTTTTCCGCGGCCGGCAGGGGTGTCGCAGAATTCTCCTTTGCGGGGCATATCTTTTTCGAGCTCGAGATAGACTTCATGCTCGAATTTGAGGCAGCATTTGAGCCTGCCGCACACTCCGGATATCGAGCTCGGAGTGAGCGAAAGATCCTGCTCTTTAGCCATCTTTACATTGATGGAGTTGAACTCTTTGAGAAATCTGCTGCAGCAGAGCGGCTGACCGCAGACAGCGATACCTCCGAAGATGCCGGTCTCATCGCGCACACCGATCTGGCGCAGCTCGATGCGCACCGAGAGGGCGCGGGAGAGCTCTTTGACCAGCTCTCTGAAGTCAACTCTTCCGTCGGCACAGAATTGGATGGTCACGAGTTTCCCGTCAATGGAGTAGTGGGCATTGACCAGTTTCATCGGCAGTCCGAGGGCTTCGATGTGCTGCTTTGCCGTTCCCATGGCTCCGCGTGCCTTGGAGATATTTGCCTGAATGTTTTCCAGATCGTTCTCATCAGCTTTGCGTATGATACGCGGAAGCTCCGAGGCGTTGGCAGTCATAGAGGGCTGCTCGAGAGTTGATTTTATTTCTGCGGCGTCATTGTAGAAGTCGCGCTCAAAAATGACAGTATCTCCGGCGGAAACGGCGAGCGTTTCGTCACACCTTGCTTCAAAGGTCGGGCCGTTTGCCATTCTCAAAACAAATATTTTATCCATAAATATACCGTGTGTTTAGCTGTTTACAATATTACGGTATGTAATATACTTTACCGGAGCATTTTTTTCAAGAAAATCTCATCGAAAAAGCTTATACTCTCAGCAGCTTATAAAAACAAACCCCGGAAAGAGTCCTTTTGTTCTCTTTCCGGGGGTGATAATTCAAATACTGCCGGAGCAGTTACTGTTTGCGGAACAGTTTGCTGTTGACGTATTCGCGGGCTCTCTGGCATGCCGCATAGAGCGCGGGAACGAAGAAGAGTCCGACGAAGGTCGCAAAGAGCATTCCTGAGAAGGTCGGAATACCGATGGCGCGGCGGCTGCCGGCACCTGCACCGGTGGCGATAACCAGCGGATATACGCCGAAGATGAAGCTCCATGCGGTCATAAGCACGGCGCGGTAACGCAGGTTTGCACCGTTGACGGCTGCCTCGAAGATCGGAACTCCGTTTTCGCGCTCCTGCTTGGAGAACTCAACCATAAGGATGGCGTTCTTTGCGGCAAGTCCGACCAGCATGACCAGTCCGAGCTGGGCGTAGATGCTGAGGGGTTCACCCCAGAGCTTGAGTCCGATGAGAGCTCCGAGTGTAGCAAAGAGCACCGAGAGCATGACCGGAACCGGAACTGTCCAGCTCTCATACTGCGCCACCAGGAAGAGGTAGGCAAAGAGCATGGCAAGTCCCATCAGGAAGACGATCTGACCCTGGTTTTCACGCTCCTGATAACTCATATCCGTCCAGTTGATGGTGTATCCTGCCGGAAGCGGAACTGATTCGATAAGGTTCATCAGCTCTCCTGAGCTTATTCCGTTGCCCTGAGCTTTCATATCCGCAGAGATGAGTTTGTTGAAACGCTGTATCTGGCGGGGACCAACGATGTATGAGACTCTTCCCAGCGAGTTGAGCGGAACCATTTCGCCGTTCTTGTTCGGAATTTCGATGTTGTTGATGTCATCGATAGTGCCGCGGTCAAGGATGTCCGACTGGATCTTGACGTTGAACGCGTAGCCCTGGAGATTGAAGTCGTTGACGTAGAAACTCGCAAGTTTGCTCTGAAGAGTGCTGAATATGGTGCTGACGGGAACTCCGAGACTTTCCGCTTTGGCGCGGTCAAGGTCAAAATAGAGCTGCGGAGTATCGGCGTTATATCCGGTGTTGCTGTAAAGAACTTTGCCGGGGTAACGTTTCATAAGCTCCATATTGAACTGTTTTGCAGTATCTGAGAGTGTGGAAGCGTTTACAGTACCGTCTCCTGAAAGCATGAAGCTCGCACCGCCTGTGATTCCGAGACCCATGATGGCGGGCGGAGTAAAGCAGATGATGCGCGCAGCAGGATCTTTGGCTCCTTCGATCTGTGCCTTCTGCATGATCTTGTTGACTTCGAGAGCGGGGTCTTTGCGTTTGTCCCAGTTTTCGAGCTGGACGATGAGCAGACCGTTGTTTTCGGCTTCTCCGTTGAGGAAGCTGAATCCGGAAACACTCAGAACTTCGCGCACGCCGTCGAGTTTCTGCATTTTGCGGCTGTACTCTTCGACGACCTCTCTTGTGCGGGCGAGAGTTGCTCCCGGAGCCATCTGGATATCACAGAAGAACGCGCCCTTATCCTCACCCGGAATAAAGCTTCCCGGAATGCTTTTGAAGAGACTCCAGTTGAAGAATGCCGCAGCCGCCAGCAGGATGAGCGTGAGCAGGGCTCTGCGGGCGAGAAGTTTCACTCCGGCAAGATAGATGTTGCGGGTGAAGTTGAGTCCGATGTTGAAGGGGGCGAAGATCTTGGGACGCTTTTCCTCCGGAACCGGAACTTTCATGATACGTGAGCAGAGAGCGGGACTGAGGGTCATGGCGACCACAGTCGAGATGCAGAGGCTTATACACATGGCGACTGCGAACTGCATATAGATGGTTCCGACCATACCTCCGTAGAAGGCGAGCGGAACATAGCAAGCCACGGTAACGAGGGTGGTCGCAATGATGGCTCCGGTGATCTGGTGCATACACTTGGAGGCGGCTTCGCGCGGAGAGAGTCCTTCGCGCTCCATGAGACTCTGAGTGTTTTCGACGACAACGATGGCGTCATCGACCAGACTTCCGATAACCAGGATCAGTCCGAACATGGTGAGCACGTTGATGCTGTATCCTAAAATCAGGAAGAAGGGGAACGTCGCCATAAGAGCGACAGGTATCGCCAGGGTCGGGATGAGAGTAGCTCTCCAATCCTGCAGGAACAAATAGGTGATGGCGATAACCAGAAGAAGTGCCACGACAAGGGTGGTGACGATCTCGCTCATGGTGACGCGGATAAACTCAGTCGGATCGTAGGTGATCTGATATTTCACACCCTCCGGGAAGGATTTAGAGAGCTTTTTAAGCTCAGTCTTGACCCGGTTGATGGTGTCGAGAGCGTTGGAGTCATCGAGACGGTAGATAGCTGTACCGACGCACTCCTGGTTGTTGAGATAGACCTCTCCGGAGTAGCTTTTTGCTCCGAGTTCGATGCGGGCGATGTCGCGCAGACGCACGATGTTGCCTTCGCCGTCGTCGCGGATGATGATCTCTCCGAACTGTTCGGCGGTTTTGAGACGGCCGAGAACGTTGACCTTGTATTCGACAAAGTCGTTGCTGTTTTCGTTACCGATGCTTCCTGCGGCAGCCTGAAGGTTCTGGCTGTTGATGGCGGAAGTTATCTCATTGGTGGTGATTCCGATAGCGGACATACGCAGGGGGTCCATCCAGACGCGCATACTGTATTCTTTGGCAGCGAGGATGTTGACTGCGGCGACTCCGTCGAGACGGGCGAGCGGGTCTTTGATGTTTACTGTAACGTAGTTGCAGAGCTGGATGGCGTTGAGCTTGGTTCCGTCAGAGAGGAAACTGATCATCGCAAGGATATCACTTGAACGCTTCGCCACGTTGACTCCGACCTTGGTGACTTCCGACGGAAGTTTCGGTTCGGCGCGTTTGATGGCGTTCTGAACGTTGACCATGGCGATATCGCTGTTGGTTCCGCTCTTGAAGGTGATGCTGCAGGAGTAACTGCCGTTATTGTTGCTGGTACTATTGAAGTAGAGCAGGTCTTCAAGTCCGTTGAGCTCGTTTTCCAGAGGAATACCGACGGTCTCAGCGATGACTTCGGCACTTGCTCCGGTATAGACGGCTTCGACGTTGATTTTCGGCGGAGCGATCTCAGGGTACTCCGCCACAGGAAGTTTATTGATACAGATTGCTCCAGCAAGCACCATCACCAGACTGATGACGATAGCAAGCTTCGGGCGCTCGATGAATATTTGGGAAAACATCTCTTATTTCACCTTATTTTTGTAGGGGACCGCAGCGACTTCAGCTCCCGGGAAGGTTTTGTGCATTCCCTCGACGATGACTTTCTCACCGGCATCAAGTCCCTGACGGATGATCTGGATCTCTCCGTTGCTGTTTCCGAGCAGGACGTTGCGGCGGGCTACTTTACTGTCCTTATCAACTACATACACATAGGCTCCTTTGCGGTCATGCATGACGGCAGAGGGCAGTACGGCGGGACGCTGGACAGAGGCGTTTTTGGAAAGTGAACAGGTGATAGCCGCGTTGGGAATAAGTTTGTTGTCCGGGTTGTCAAAGAGAGCCCATACGCGGATAGAGTCGGTGGCGTTGAGGGTCTGGTTATCGACGATGACGATTTTTCCGGTTTTGTTGTAAATGGTTCCGTCAGGCATATTGAGGGAGACGACAGCCTGGTCTTTCAGGTTCTTTTCGTTGCCGAAAATCTCAAGGAAGTCTCTCTGGCTGATGGAAAAGCGCACGCGGATGGGGTTCATGGAAATAACATCAACAAGTTTTCCGGAGGCGGGTGTGATGTAGTTTCCGGGAGCATAGACCGCTTTGCCGGATTTACCGTCCACCTGAGAGTAAACTTTGGTGTTTTTGAGGTCATCTTCGGCGAGAACGAGCTGGGCTTCGGCGGCGAGGAGCTGCGCTTTGAGGTCGTTCACCTGCTCTTCGGAGTTCTCTTTGGTGTCCTGGGAAACAGCTTTCTGTTTGTACAGGGTGTTGTGACGGAAGAGACTCTTTTCAGCGTATGCAAGCTGAGCTTTGATGGATTTGATTTTTGCTTTTGCGCTGTCAACGGCGGCGCGGTAGCGGACATCGTCGAAAGCGAAGAGAAGCTGTCCTTTTTTGACCATATCACCATCTTTGAATCCCTGATGGATAAGGTCTCCGGAGACTCTGGCGACGCTGGTGATGATGAAGATGGGGGCGACTCTTCCTGAGTAGCGGCGGGTCAGGGTGTCGGGAGACATCTTCACCTGATCGACGGTGACGACAGCCTTGGGCATTTGCGGAGCGGCAGGTTTTTTCTCCGGAGCGGCGTTGAGGACTGCCGTTCCGCAGAACACTGCGCTGAGGGCGATCGTGAGCAGTTTCTTGGCTTTCATAATGAAACCTTTCTTTTGTTATAAATAGATTAGTTATTAAACATTTTTATTAAAAGATTAGTTAATAATATAACACAAAAAAGGAAAAAATCAAGGATAAGACAAAAACGCAGCTCAAAAAAACAAAAGACCCGTCCGAATTCGGCTGCTTTGCAACTCTACACCGCGACAAGCCAAGCACGTTCTGTTTTTTACCGTTGGTTGGCTGTTCAGAACCCGCCAAGCCGGTTCTGTACCGGCGCGAGAAAGACCACCCGCCTTTACTAGGAATACTAAGAATACTAAGAATACTAGGAATACTATGGTTTTTCGGGGTGGCGAAGTATGTCGCACGCAGTTGTTTGCGCCGGAGCATGGGGTGGTGAAGTATGTCGCACGCTGTTGCTTACACCTGAACCGGTACGGAAAAGAATACCGCAAACACTATGCTTTCTTACAAACGACTGTTTTAGAGAATAGTATTCCTAGTATTCCTAGTATTCCTAGAACACACCGCGTTTATTCAACAGCACAAACACTTCGCGTGCCGCATCGAGAGGTTTGTCCCG
>SUVY01000089.1 GCA_015061775.1 Lentisphaerota bacterium
ACTATGCGACTTCGGTTTGTTCTCGGATTTAACATAAATCCATTTTTATCAAGAGGCAAACCACTTTTTGTTTTTCAGGCATAAAAAATGAGAGACCTCTTGTGTCTCTCATAATATCTTGAAAAGGGATGGGGTTTGGGGAAGGGGAAAACTTCTTTTCCCGTGAAAAGAAGTTTTCCCCTTCCCCAAGAACTCTCCCCCTTCTCAAAAAAATCCATCTACATATCAAAAGCGACTGCTTCGAGGTTGAAGGCGGCGGCGTCGCGTTCGTATTGGTGGACGGCTCTTTTGAATATGGGGTTGTTCCGCATATTGCAGACCAGGCGCATGGCGTTGGCGTAGGGGGAGATGACCTCTTCCGGAGTTTTTTCTGAGTTTACTGCATCGAGTATTGCTCCGTAGGCGAAGCTGAGGAGTTCTGTGGAGTCGATATTTCCTGTTGCGGTAAATTTTGCTTCGCTTTCAAACAGCCGGTCGAGCTGGCAATCCATGTCGAGCGAGCTGGCGGCGGCTTCGCGCATTATGGGAATTCCGTATTTCAGTTTTCCTATCATATTTTGGACTTTGCTGCCGAGCATGAAGCGGACGAATTTTTCCACCAGATTGGTATCTGTGCACTCCCGGCGAACGCAGATAAGTTCGGTCGATTGGAATATTTTATGAGCGTGTATAGATACTGAAGGCAGGGGGATAGCGTTCCACAGTTCCTGGTTGTCTAGCATGCTCACACACTCGCGGTCGGCGAAAAGGAAAGCCATTTCGTTTTTGTCTGCGAGCGAGAGAGCGGAGGCAGATTTTCCGATTTCGAGAGCTATTCTCAAGTCGCGCAGGGCCTTTATTCCGCGGAGAGTTCTTGCTGTATCGAGTTTTACTTCGGTTGAGCCGTTTTTGCGCCGCTCGAGGACGGAACCGCCGGCGCCGAATACCATATTCATATAAAAGCTCATGGCATCGCAGTAGTTGCAGATTTTTTCCGGAGGAAGGCTGCGGCGGAGTATTTTGACCATATCAATAAAACCGCTGATATTCAAATCCTGCGGTACGTTGTATATTCCGTGTTGTTCGAGCAGGTCTTTGCGGTACAGCATGATACGCGGAGACCAGATGAACGGGATACCGAACAACCTGCCGTCCAACTCTTTGAATCCTTCAAACGGTCGGGAGAAGTATTTTTCAGAATCCATTTCAAAATAGGGAGCAAGGTCGAGATAAGATGCCCGGTTGCTCTGTACTGAAAGGGTGGTGCGTATCTCAAACACTCCGGAGTGGAATTTAGAACAGCAGCGCAGCTCAGGAAGTTCCGAGCGCATGAGCTCAGATAACTCCTGAATGTACGGAAGAGTTCTGCTGAATGGAACAAAATGGTTGCTTATACGCCTTGCTTTCCAGAGTTTTCTGACATATACTCCGCGGCGCGGAACGCTTACGAGTACGCCATCCTGAACGAGACCGTTCACCACGTGCTGAACGAGCAGAAAGGATACTCCGAGCTGCCGGGCGAGCAGGCGGGCTCCGGGAAATTTATCTCCGGCTTCAAGACTGCCGTTTTCGAGCAGGTCGAGCAGATAGTTTCTTACTTGGGTGTGTTTGTCCGGCATCAGTTCCATGGTACGTCAAACCACTTTACCGGTTTTGCAAAAGTTCGCATTTCGCCTTCTCCGTGCGGATAGATGCCTCCGCGATAGCGGCGTTCTATCTCTCCGCGCCGCATTTTCAAAACGTCTATGTAGCGCAGCATCATGAAAAGCCTGCCCTGTCCCGGAATAAAACCGGCTCCGACCGAGTAAACTTTGTCAGCATAGCGCGGATAGACCCACAGACCGTCTTTATTCTGAGTTCCGGTCGCCATTTTTCCCAGTTTTTCGGTGAGTTTGAGCATCTTGTCCAATTCGGAATCGCTGATATTTTTTTCGACGACGGGATAGACCATCTCCTTTTTAAACTTATTGAAATCAGGGATACGAAAATCCGGAGTACGCAGTTTTCCGCGGCTGAACGAGGCGAATTTTGCCGCGTCCTGAGGATCGTCAAGGAAATATATCTTATCCATGCGCGCGGCAATCGGACTGCCGGTTTCAATATCATAATTATTGAAGCATTTGCCGTTGACGGATATTTTTTTGAACCACTTTTCGGTGTTCAGCAGAGCGGTTTTAAATCTTTGGTCTCCGGACATTCTATAAAGAGTGACCAACGCTTCGCAGGCGTAGAGTGTTCCCTCTCTTGATACGCTCGGAGGCTCAAATTTGCGTGCCCATATAGGCTTCATATCTTTGTCATACTGATCTGCCCATCCGCAGACTTTGCCGTTGTTTATCTGGGATTTGAGCAGAAATTCTCCGGCACGTTTCAGCGCGGAGATATATTTTTTGTCTTTGGTGACATGGTACATCAGAGTCATGACGTCGATAGCGTCGTTCATGGCGCGGTCGTTGAGCTCTCCTCCGTTGGGAAGTCCGCGGCAGGTGCGTCCGACTTTTTTGACAAGATCATAGTGGTGACTCCAGCTGCCGTCGGGGTTCTGGGCAGAGAGATAAAATTCTCCGCTCTTTTTCATGGCGTTGAAGTAGGTTTTGTTTCCGGTCAGGCGGTAAACGTAGGCGAGCAGATAGAGCGGATGGCTCTGGCAGCTGTCCTGAAATTTGTATTCGGGCTTTTGGCTTCCGCATGAAATCGTTCCGGCTCCGACCTTGTAGAGATAGAGCCACGCTCCTTCGGGGCTCTGGGCTCTCACGTAGAAGTCGGCAGTTTTGAGTGCGATATCAAGATAGTGATAATCGTTCAGAAGCTCGTAGGCGTAGGCATACTGGGCGGCGACATAGGCACTTCCGCGCGACTTGTCATTGGTGATGATGTTGTCGTATTGGAGAAGGTCTCTTCCCTGAGCCTCGGCTCCGAGATAATTGGGATAGGTATAGACGTTCTGCCAACCGGCATCCATTCTTCTGAGTTTTGCGAGGGTGGAGAGAGTCAGTCCCACGCCGTTTTCGGCTTTAACAAGGCTATCTTCGGCGGGAGGCATCTTCATCATCCGCACGACTTCAAAATAGTCATATCTTGCAATTTCAAGGTCATCGAAAGAGACTCCTTTGATGGCAAGACCGTCGCGGCTGTCCTTGGCTTTGACGCTGCTGCCGACGAGAAAAAGCAGATATCCGCGCATATCGGTACGGGGAATGGCGAGTTTTCCGGAGACGGCTTTTCCGTCAATGGAGATCATGCCCTGCTGTTTGAAAATGTTCCAGCTTGCGGTGATGGTGTGCCATTTATCCTGCCTGACGGCATCGAGCGGAACGGATACCTCAGAGACCCGGCGGAAATCCTCCACCTTGTCGGCTTTGCCGGTCAGAACTTTGGGGACGCGGACGGTGAGTGAAAGGCGGTCTTTCCGTTTGACGATATCGAGAAAATAGCTCTCTCTTGAGGCGGAAAAGAGAGTCATTGCGACGCCTTTTTTCCAGACGCTGCCTTTGACTTTGAAGCGGACGGTTCCGCTTTCCGGATTGATGTTGTTTTCTCCTCTGAAGAGCAGTTGTCCGCCGATTTCAGTTATTTGTATGCTGCCGTCGGAGTCTATTTTGTTTCCGCATCCGGCGGCGAGTTTACAGCCGCGGGCAAAGTCGGCATCGCGGCTGCTGCTGTTCCACGCGGCGGAGAAACTCAGCAGGCGTTCCGGAATTTTGCTGTTGGAAAATTTACTGTCAAGCGTGAAATTTTTTGCCTGAACGATCGGAAACAGGCAGATGAAGAGGGCAATCAAAGAATTTTTTTTCATGGTGTTTTTCCGTCTTATCAGATATCTTTGAGCACGTCGTAGGCGTAATCTCCCTCGTCGGGGTAGCAGTTTTTGATCGAATTGACTTTGCGTGACGGAACTTTGGTGATATCATTTCTGACGTGACCTCCGAGAGTGAGCATATTGACTCTTCCGTTGTGCCGGTAGCTGACGCGGCGTGTTCCTCCGGTCTCACAGATGGACTTTGCCTCCGGATCGACCTGGTTGGTGACGTTGGCTTCGATCTGGAAGTTGTATGCACCCTCTCCGTCGGCTATGAACGGAGTCTGGGACGGATTGTTGAAGAAGTTGATCTTTTTGCGTATCTCAAGCATATTGGCAGCTCCCATTGACCATGACACCGAGTTGCAGAGGGCGTAACTGAAATATTTGACAGGAACTTTTCCATAGAACTGGGTATCGGGAGTTGATGCGCAATGCATGACTTTCGGAGTGAGGTATGCCGCGTTTCCGTGCACATAGTTTTTTGCATTGAATTTCTGCAGACTGTGGCAGAAGTAGGAGTCAGCTCTGTTCCACTCTTTTGTGCCCGTCCTCGCTGCGTTGACGTGAGTTGTGGGAAGCACCCAGCCGTCGAAATCGTCGCTGTACTGGGCTGCACACAGACCGATGTTTTTGAGATTGTTTATACAGCTCGCACTTCTTCCGCGCTCACGGGCGCTTGAGAGCGCAGGCATGAGAATACCTGCAAGAATGGCAATAATGGCGATGACGACCAGGAGTTCGATCAGGGTAAAGCTGGAAGATATCCTCTTTTGGCTGTGATTCATATTGCAGTCTCCTTTGACAGTTATGTTGTTCGGGTGCTGTATATACAATAACTCCTGTTCCTGACTATGTCAAGGGATTTTCCAAAATAGTGTTGATTTTATTGTATCCGCAGCGCGTTGGGGGTTGATTTTTTTTTCTGCTTGATGTATATTATCAGCGTAGTTGAAAAACATGTTCATCAATGATGGAAACGGAGGTTTGTATGTCGATTTTTCTCAGCGATAAAGAGCGTGAGTTGTTCAAAGTCATCGGTTCAGATCCGGTATTTGCCGGACATTATTGGGCTCTTTACAACCGGGTGATGGAGCGGGTTGACTCGATGACTTTTTCCGATAAAAACACGACGACCGCGTTCTGGCATCATGTGACTGAATATCAGGGAGACGCAGCCTTTTTGGGAGCTCAGCTCAACGATGCGCGGATAAAGAATTTTGCCAAACGTACTGCGCTTGAGATAGCTTCACTTCCTGAGGACGGCTGGATAGGACCGGCTTTCCGCGAGCGCACCTATCCTCTGCGCGGACACCTCGAGACAGCCCACCTCTCAGTCGCGCTCTCTCTTACCCTCGACCTTTGCGGAGACGTCTTTACTGAGGGGGAGTACGATTTCTGCGTCGCCGCCCTCAAGGATAAGGCGATAAGACTCTGCATGGCGTGGCTGAAGAACACTCCGCATTTTCTCAATAACTGGAACGCGATTTTGCTCTGCGGAGTAGCTGTTCCGGCGGCAGTGCTCGGATTGAAGGATGAGATTGAATACTGCCGTAAGTATCTGATTTCCAACGCAGGTCTGCTCCAGAGCGACGGCTCTTACGGAGAGGGTTTGCAGTACGGAAACTACTACCTCTGGGGTTTTCTGCTCGCCAATGACGCGCTCGTTCGCGCCGGATACCCCTCCGCTCCCCTCGACCGCGCCGGAAAATACCTTGAGTATTGCCATTACAATCTCCTGATGAACAAACCGCTCGAAGGCTGGGGAGCTTATCCGCGTCCGCGCTGTTTCAACTTCGATGACTGCACCGCGATCTTTGCTCCGAATGCCGATCTCCTCGCCCTGCTGGGCTGCCGTCTCAAGGAAGAGATGCCTGAGCAGGCGGTGATGGCGCGCAAAATATTTGAGAGATTTTATTCCGAAAATCCCTCTCAGGGGCCGTTTGACCGCACGAGCTTTGGATTTGTTCCGCGTGCCGGCTGGATGACACTGCTCTACTGTATGCAGATGAAGAAGGATGGAGAGCTGCCGCAGTTTGAGCGCACCCGCCTCTTCAAAAACGGAGTCGCTGTGATAAGAACCGGAAACTGGAGCGACAATGATCTTGCAGTCGCAGTCAAAACTCCGGCACCCGAGCCGCTCAATTCGGCGGGGCACCGTCACCGCGATATGCACTCGATACAGCTCTTTTTCGGAAAAGAGCGTCTGCTCGCCGACCCCGGACACGCCTGTTACCGCACCACCGCAAGAGCCGCGGAGACCTCCGACACCAACCATTCGACCTGCATTTTCAAAGAGCAGGGAAGCAGTCCCTGCGGACAGAAGGCCGACCCCGTCCGCCGCACCAATGCCGACGGCTCATTCGGAGAGCCGGTCAAGGTTCCGGGCAGACATGAATTTCTCGGCAGCTGCGGAGATGTCGCCGCCGTGGTAAGTGAGGCGTCAGAAACTTATGGAGAAAAAATAAAGCTCTTCCGCCGTGCTGTGATAGTCTGCGGAGCTCATGCCGTTTTTGTGATAGATGATGTCGATACCGCAGCTGAACTGCAAACCGCATGGCATTGGTGTCTCAACAACCGCGACGGACTGCTTGAATACAAAATCTTCAGAGACGAAAGCAGCGTCCGCACCGTGGCGCGCCGCGGAAACGCAGGACTCAAACTCTTTACAATAGACCGCGAAAATATCAAAGCAAATAACGGTACCTTCGGAATGTTGAACGACGCATACCATCCGGACGCCGGAGCCGAGGGTGCAGGAGCTCCCGGAACATCGGTCATCACCGGACACAATGAGAAGACCTTCAACTCCGGACGCCGCAAATATATGTTCGCTATGGCGGCGGACTTTTACGGAGCGAGCGAACATTGGAATTTAAAAACAGAAAATCCCCTTTCAGCCGAACTTGAGAGTTACGGACAAGCTGAGAGATGGCACGTGAACGCGGAAGATGACTCCAAAATAATCATCACCGACCGGGTGTCCGGAAAAACCTGGCAACTCGCTTCCGACGCTAACGGAGTGTGGAAGTTGACCATGCTCTGAAATCAAACGCGTGCCACATACCACGGGGTGAGCAACTGGCTTGGCGCGGCGTAGAGTTGCGAAGCAACCGAAGACGGGAGGGGTATGAACTGGTAAACAACGGTGATTAGCGCGCGTGTCTGCCAAGCCACGCTTGTTCGGCGCGAGAAAGACCACCCGCCTTTACTAGGAATACTAAGAATACTAAGAATACTAGGAATACTATGGTTTTTCGGGGGGTGGTGAAGTATGTCGCACGCTGTTGCTTACACCTGAATCGGTACGGCAAAGAATACCGCAAACACCATGCTTTCTTACAAACGACTGTTTTAGAGAATAGTATTCCTAGTATTCCTAGTATTCCTAGAACACACCGCGTTTATTCAACAGCACAAACACTCCGCGTGCCG
>SUVY01000016.1 GCA_015061775.1 Lentisphaerota bacterium
AAAAAAGGAATCGGCTATTGATTTTGGAACAAAATCAATAGCCAGAGGTGCAGGGGATTCTCCCCTGCCGGGAGATTTTTAAGAGGCAAGCAGCCTCTTAAACTCCCTCACCATACGATGCTGAAACCTGTTACTTGACAGCTTTGGGAGAATTAACCTTATTATCCTTAACTACTTTTTGGGGAGTGGCTGATTTCTTCTTTGCTGATTTTTTGGGATTCACGATTTTGTCGATCATCGCATAGCTCGGCGGAGCACATGATCCATGAGTTCCATACGGAATTCTGATGATCTTTATATTATCGTTTTTGTAAATACGTTTGAGTCGCGCAGCCAGCAGGGCATTTTCTTCGACGCGAGCAGGCCAGTCAAAATCGCTGTCTCCGACAAACAGTATCATGTTGGGAGCATTTTTCCCCGCATGGAAAATGGGGGCATACTCATCGATCAGGAAATCCGGAGTCTTGGGATCGACAGCGCGGCGTTCTCCGAGCACTCTGAAGTGGGTGGTCATCTGACCTGAAACGGGAAAAAATCCTGCGATCTGGTGCGGATCGACTCCGAATGAATTGAGATACTTTTTATCGAGAGCGATCATTGCGGTAAGATAACCTCCGGCAGAGTGTCCGGTAATATAGATCTTTTTGGGGTCGCCGCCGTACTTCTCGATATTCTTCACCACCCATGCGGTTGCCGCTGCGGCATCGTAGATGTAATCGGGGCACTTGGCTTTGGGGCCGGAGAGGCGGTAATCCACGGCGACGTATGCAGCTTTATCGCGATTGATGTATCCGCAATATCCGCCTTTGCCGCGGCTCAGCCCTCCCCCGTGGAAATAAATAACGGTGGGAAATCCTTTGGGCGCATTGTCCGGAACAGAGAGTCTGAGTTTGCAACGCTCGTTGCGGTACTCAACATTTCCCTGGGCAGGAGCACTTTTTTCGTAATACGAAATATCGTTGTACTCGGCGGCACACAGTCCGACAGCTGCGGCAAAAATGGCAGCTACAAATATTTTCTTCATACATTTTCTCCTTGTTTTTACGGTTGAAGAATGGCAGAATATACATCAAAACCGGCTGTTTTTCAAGATAAACCGTCAAAAAAAGAGGAATATAACATTTTTTTTAGACAAAACATTTGCCGTAACGCAAAAAATGTGTTATATTTCATGTGTGTAATTTTATACATATAAAATCCTTAAAATATTTGGAGAAGAAAATCATGGCAAAAGAGCTTTCACGTTCCAGCTATCTGGAAAAAAATGTTGGTGATTTTTCATCAGAAATCATCATCGACGGCCGCCGCTACGAAAAGGTCGATGACCTGCGTTACGGAACCAACCCCCACCAGCCTGCGGCTTATTACCGCGAAGTAGGCAAAGAGGGTGTTATCGGCGGAATGAAGATCCTCAAAAACGGCAAGAGCGGTCTCTCCCAGACCAACCTCGAGGACATTTCAGGTGCCCTCAATATCGTGAAGTTCTGCGACCGTCCCGCCTGCGCGGTGATGAAACACGTGAACCCCTCCGGAGCTGCGATCTCTCTTCCGGGAGAGACTCTGACCGAGGTTTATCTCAAAGCCAAGAACGCCGATGCCCGCGCCGCTTTCGGAAGCGTTGTCGCATTCAACGTCGAAGTCGGAGAAGATACCGCAAAAGAGATCATGTCCAGCTTTGTCGAGTGCGTCGTTGCTCCCTCATTCACCGCCGAAGCCATCGCGGTCTTCAACGACGGAGAGACCTATAAGCTCAATAAACACATCCGTATCGTCCAGTGCGGAAATCCCTCCGACCTCCCCCGTTACACCGGCGAACCCGATGCCTCATACAACACCATCAAAGTCCTTGCGGACGGCTCGCTGATCGTTGCCTCTCCGCTCACGACCGCGATGCGTTCTGTCGATGACCTCAGCAAAGCCTGCGGAAGCAACAGCCGCTGCGGAGATCAGGAGTCAACCGTTGAACCCACCGAACAGCAGAAACTTGATATGCTCTTCTCATGGTACGTCAACATCAGCGTCCGCTCCAACGGAGTTGTCATCGTCAAAGACGGTCAGACCCTCTGCGTCGGTACCGGCGAGCAGGACCGCGTCGGAGCCATCGAGCAGGCTATCGCCAAATTCCGTCAGAAATACACCGGAACCGGAACTCTTGAAGGAGCAGTCATGTCCAGCGACGGATTCTTCCCGTTTGAGGACGGAGTCGAAGTCGCCGCCGCTGCCGGAATCAAGGCTATCGTCGCTCCGGCAGGTTCCCTGCGCGATGCCGACGTCATCAAACGCGCGAACGAACTCGGAGTCGCCCTTTGCCACGCTCCTGAGCGCATCTTCTCTCACCACTAATTTTCAGAAGGAAAACTCAAAATGTCCAACCAAGTCACCGATAAAAAAATCAACAACGGAATGGGTGAAGCCCTGTTCAGCGACCGCGAACGTTTTGAAATGTGGTTCACCGAAAACTGGAAGAAGACCGCCTTCATCGCTCTCGGAGTTGTCGTCGTGTTTTCCGCTGCTTTCGGTATCGCCGGACACATCAAAGCCAAACGTATCGCCGGAGCCGCTGAACTCTCAGCCGCGACCACGATCGACACCCTCAAGGCTGCTCTGAAAAAGAATTCGGACAACCCCGCTTCATCGATTGCCAGACTGCGTCTTGCCAATATGCTTTTCGATGCGGAAAAATACACCGATGCCATCGAATACCTCAACGCGATCGCTGCTGACAAGAACGCCGATCAGATGCTGGTGAACACTGCGAAACTCAACATCGCCAAAGCTCTTGAGCTCTCCGGCAAACTGGAAGAGTCCGCCGACGCCTTCTCGAAGTGTGCCGCAGCCTCCGGAGACAACATGTCCATCAAGGCTGAAGCCGCTTTCGGAGCAGCCCGTCTCTACGCAAAACTCGGAAAAACCGCTAAAGCTCTTGCTGAGATCAACAATATCAAAAGCTCAGTAAAGGATGCGATGATGAACCCCTATGTTGCTGAAGCAGCTTCCCTTGAGGTTGCCATTCTCAACAAAGAGTACGGCAAGATCCAGTAAGTTTTATCATGACACAGAACTCCCCCAGCCGCCGCGAATTGAGTTTGCTCCGCGCTCTGCTTACCAGAGGCGGACGCAAGCGTTCCAACTGCTGCCGCTGTGAGGGAGTCAGAGCTGTTGAAGAGCTGCTTGCCAGACGCAAGGACCTTGTGCAGTTCATCGTCGCAACCCGGCGGGGTATAGACGCAATGAGGTGTGAACTTCCGGAAGTAAAGATTCTGTCTGAAGAGGAGTTTTCCCAATACTCCGACACCCTCAACTCACAGGGAGTAATTGCTGTGGCAGAGATTCCGGAGTCGCCTGACACTCCTGTCGCGGGCGACTTCATCCTTGCACTCGATCAGCTCAATGACCCCGGAAACTTCGGAACAATTTCCCGCACCTACCGCGCCATCGGAGGTCAGGAGCTCTGGTACACAAAGGGCTCAGTAGATCCCTGGTGCGACAAAGCTATCCGCTCAGGAATGGGAGCTCAATTTTCGCTCAATGTAAGAAAATTCGATGATCTTCGATCGCTCTGCGACGCGGCGGAAAAAGCAGGATTCCAGACCATATACATAGCCGATCCCCACAAGGGAGAGAGCTGTTTCACCGCCGAAAAACTCTTCAAAAAATCTGTTCTCGTTATCGGAAGCGAAGCTAATGGCGTATCAATGTTTCCGGAAAACTCCCGCAGCGTGATGATTCCCATGCCGGGGGATTACGAATCGCTGAACGCGGCTCAGGCGGCAACTGTTCTGCTGCTCGAATATGTACGCCGCAATACTCAATATATATAATATGAAAAACATTCACCTCCTTTATCTTGCTGTTTTTGCCGGAAGTTGTGCGGCAACGCTTGTGCTCACTCCGGTTTTCCGCAAACTCGCGGTTATCACAAACTTTATGGATGTCCCGGCGGACAATCACAAAGGACATAAAAAATCAACTCCGCTCCTCGGAGGACTGGCGATGTTTACAGCCTGGCTCTTCTGTATCGGAGCAGGTATCTGGGTTATCCACAGCCGTTTTGCCGACAGTTTTCCGCTCGATGCAGAACAGCTCAAAGGAGTAGCAACTGTTTCCCGCGAACTGCTCTTTCTCATGGGAGGCGCGACGCTCGCGGTGCTCCTCGGCTTGATAGATGACAAAATAGCGATGTCCGCAAAAGTGAAGTTCACAGGACAGTTCGTCATCGCCCTTATCGCAGTATTCCTCGGCGGAGTGAAATTCAATATTTTTCCGGAGTACCCTGTTTGCTCAACGGCGTTTACTCTCTTCTGGATCATGCTTCTGATGAACTCCATAAACTTCTTCGACAACATGGACGGTCTTGCCGTCGGAACAGTTGCTATCGCCATGGCTCTCTTTGCCGCCGTTGCCGCTCTCAACGGGCAGTTTCTGGTCGCAAGTTTCTCCGCCCTCAACTGCGGAGTATGCTGCGGCTTCTGGTTCTACAATGCCAACCCGGCAACTATATTTATGGGAGACTCAGGAAGCCACTTCATCGGATACCTCGCTGCAATCATATCATCTCAGGTCACCTTTTTCGACAAGAGTTTCTCTCTTTCGCGCTTTCCCGTTCTTATGCCGATGTTCATTCTCGCCCTGCCCCTGTTCGACACCCTGATGGTCGTTTTGATCCGCACCCGCAACAAAAAGCCGTTCTGGATCGGAGACCACAACCACATATCGCACCGTTTTGTCAGGATGGGACTCGACCGCAAACAGGCTGTCCAGCTCGTCCACCTTATGGCATTGGCAATCGGTATCGGAATCCTTCCGGTCTTCTGGGGAAACTTTACAACCGCCGCGATTTTGGTGTTTCAGTCGCTCATTCTGCTTTTGATCGTCACCTGCCTGCAGCTTTGGCTGTCGAAAAAATCTGACGCAAAAGAGTGATTGCGGCTTGAAAAATACCTTTTCAGGTGCTATTTGTATAAAAAGAGAATAATTACTGATTTCCGAAAGGGGTGAAGACTATGAAAAGAAGAGACTTTCTCAAAGCCCTTGCCGCAATGGGCATCTACGGTGCTTTTTCGCCCTTCGCCAGCAACAAACTGGTGGGCAATACGATAAAAAAATCCTCCATATCCGGAAGCCGGGTAAAATCGGTCATAGAAATATGGGTGTGGGGCGGACCGTCCCAGCTTGAAACATTCGACCCCAAACCCAAAGCAGGTTTTGAATTCAACGGAGGTTTCGGAGCGATCCCCACCAACGTTCCCGGAGTGGAAGTCAGTCAATTCATGCCCAAGCTGGCGCAGCATGCAGACAAATACTCCATCATACGCAGTATGACCCACAAGTATTTCGGCCACGAAGCTGCGACATACCTTATGCAGACCGGAAGAGTTCCGGGAGGAGGTCGCACCTACCCTGCGATCGGAGCATTGTTTGCCCGCTTCAAGGGACACGAATATCAGGGTAAACTTCCTCCGTATATCGCCCTTACGATCAACAAGGGACGCTTTTCTGAGAACGGTTTTCTGAGTGACCGCTACCGTCCGCTTGCCACCGGAGGAAATCCGGCAGCGCAGCGTTTTGTTGTCGATGGCTTTGTTCCTCCGGGTGACGCAACTGCCCGGGAGATCAAAGCGCGCCAGGAGTTCGCAAGACAACTCGACGTCCTCGGCAGCGATATGCCCGATCACCCGGAGTTTGCCGCCTTCACCAAGGCTGGAGACGCGGCGCAGGAGATCATCAACGGTTCGGCAGCCCAGGCATTCAATCTTGCCCTCGAGAGCGAAGAGACCAGAAACTTCTACGGACGCAACAAGTTCGGACAATCCTGTCTGGTCGCCCGCCGTCTGGTCGAGGCTGGAGTTCCTTATATAACTATCAATGCCACGGGATGGGACACCCATATCCGCCATTTTGAAACATTGAACCGCATTGCTCCTGAAATGGATCAGGCTGTTGCGGCGCTGCTTTCAGACCTTCATCAGAAAAAACTTCTCGATCAGACCATCGTCTGGTGGAGCGGTGAATTCGGACGCACTCCGAAGGTCGATACCGAACCGCCGTGGAACGGAGGACGCAACCACTTTGCGACCTGTTTCTCTGCAATGGTTGCCGGAGGCGGTTTCGCCGGAGGAAAGGTGATCGGAGAGTCTGACGCCACCGCCGCCAATGTGGTAAACCGTCCGGTGGCTCCGCAGGATCTGCTCGGCAGCATTTATGAGCTCGCCGGAATAAATCCCGACGGAGATCTTCCCAACCCCATCGGTCTCAAAACAACCATTCTTCCGCAGGAGTCGAAAGCCGGCAGACTGCGTGAAATATATATGTAATGTCATGAAAAATTTTATTTGCAAGCTCTTTTCGCCGCTGTGGGACAATCCGCGTAACGGAGTGTTTCTGGTTCTGATTTTTACAGTTGCGGCATGGACGATACAATGTTCCTGCTTGCAAAGCGTCCTCGGACTCGATGTCCTTGAAGCGATTTCATGGGGAAAAAACTACGATACCTGGGGCAACGTCAAACATCCTCCGTTGTCCGGCTGGATAGCGTTGGCGTTCACAACTCTTTCCGGAGGGAGAGACTGGTCACTCTACCTTGCCGCCCAGCTCTCACTTGCAACCGGCATCTGGTTCACCTATCTGCTGGGAAAAATGTTTCTGGATAAATATTCGGCAGCGGCGGGAGCAGTTCTGCTCGCGTCATGCTACTATTACTGTCCATCACTGCTTAAATTCAGCACATTTTTTGTTGAAACGGCTCTTGCTCCGGTCATCGCATGGAGTTTTTTCAAAGCTGTCAGAGAAAAGAAAGCTGTCTGGTACATAGTTCTCGGAGCCGTAAGTGCGGCTGGATTTCTCAACAAATACTCCATCGGACTCCTGTTTATTGCGCTTGCTGCCGTCATGTTTTCGACCCGGGAATACCGCCGGGAGCTGCGCAGTATCCGTCCCTATCTTTCCGCAGTCATTTTTATTCTGCTGATATCGCCGCACATCCATTGGCTGGTGAACAACGATTTCATCTGCCTGAAACATATCGGGAACCGCCTCGATGAGGAATTCAGATGGTATGAACCCCTGATCGTAGCGGCAACGGCGGTATATCCTTTTGTACTCATGTATGCCGTCATGACAGCAGCAGCGTTTCCATTGAGAAAAAAGCTGGAAAAAATCTCTATCAACAAACCCGTATTCAAATGGAGCCTTATCCTTTCCGCCCTGCCCTGCGCGTTTTTACTGTTGAACAGTTTGTGCGGAAAAAGCGTGATCATGCTCTGGTTTTCCACTCTTGCCTCATTTTGCGGAATCCTGGCGGTTTCGCTGTTTCCGAGAAAAATCACCCGCGATCTCTACCGGAATATCCTCATTTTGATAATGGTGTATATGGTCGGAGTTTTTCTTGCTACAACCATCGACCTCATGGTCAAAAGCCGTCCGAGACTCCACATGAAGCCGGAAGATGTCATCGCCGAAGTCAACAAAGTGTGGCAAAAAGAAAATCCCGGCAAACCGATTCCGCTTGTGCTCGGAGACCGCTGGTTCGGAAACATCATTGCCCATTATCATAAAGACGCTCCGGACTTCTGCGAATTTGATGAAGAGTTGAAAGATTACTGGAAAACCGGTAAATATATAGATAAAGCCCTCGCAAACGGAGCCGTTGTCATCAGCAGAAACCACCTGCTCTTTATGGAGTTCTCCTCTGAACTTGAAAAACGCTGCGGACAAAGCATTGATTTCCACCACAACGCAATCATTCCATATAAATCCCTGTTCGGCAAACAAAAAGCACGAACTCTCTTTATCAGAGTTATCCGCGCCCACGCCTCAGAAAAATAATAACTCTTATCTGGAGTTTTTGACTATTTCACCGGGAAGCAGTTGAATTCCCTGCGACAGATAACGTCCGGGGTATATGGAAGTGTTTATTCCGGTATGGACGTTTTTCCCGATAACGGCACCGAATTTAGTGCGTCCAGTATCGATGAGTTTTCCATTGACCATGTATCTGTGATTGGCTCCGTCGTGCCGGAAATTGGATATGATGGTTCCGGCTCCGAAGTTCACGTGACTTGCGATGATACTGTCTCCGGCATAAGAGAGATGGCTTATTGCCGTGTGGTCGGCGATGATGCAGTTTTTTATTTCGACAGATTGACCGATGCGGCAGTTATCACCGATAGAAGTGTTTCCGCGAATATAACAGTTGGGTCCGATCTTGCAGTTTCTTCCGATGATAACATTGCCTTCGATATATACTCCGGGAAGAATCGTGCTGTTTTCTCCGAGGACTATTTTACCATTGACAACCGCTCTTTCGCTTATGTCTCCGGATATTTCATCAGCTTTTACAGCCGACACAGCAACTTCATTGAGGCGCAGCAGATCCCACGGATAACGCAAACGGACAGAGCCGGCATCGGGCTTGACTTTGATTGTTTCGGAACTTTCGACTTCCGCAAGGAGCGTTCCATCTTCCGGATCAGTAACGACCATCGGAACCGCTCCGGCAAGCTGCGCAGCAAGCTCCGGAGACGGTACAAAGTCAGCTCGAACAATAACCGTTCTCGCCATAGCTGCCGGAAAACGTCCGGAAATCAATGAGCCGACTGTCGATGCCGCGACAGGAAAATCACCGATATTTCCGGTCAACGGATACATCTCTGATGATTCGACAGGTTTTATTATCAAAGGCATGGCAACTCTCTCCCGGGAAAAAGGCTTCACCTACTGGTTTACCGAGATGTTCAAAACAAAAGTTCTTATCGCCAACTCTTCATTGACATTGAAATTCAAAGTTGATACAAGTTTCTCAGCTTCGCTCAAAATCTGGTCTCCGCGTTCAGGAGAGACTTTGCCCAAAGGACGGTCTCCGAGTATCTCACGGCTGGGAAGAGCATCGATATCAACTCCGCGTGAGAGCATGAATATCTGGAAACAGAAACATGATATGGCAGAGAGAAAGCTGCGGCGTTCCCGCATATAAGCTCCGTAAACGAGGTTATTCAGACGTTCATCAAGTCTCTTTACCATGGAGTTGTCCTCCATGAGTTTGGCGGTCTTGACCAGCGTCTCGAACTTCTCCCCTTCGATGCGCTTAGCTTCGTCAAGAAGAGCTGAGGCGATTTTGATTATCTGTGATGCACAGCGTTCAGCGGTCACAAGGTCTCCGGGACCGAAGCAGCAGTCATAAAGAGCGGAAAAGAGCTCTCCGGCGCCGGGAAATGTGTACTCTAACTTTCCTCCGGCAAGAACGATATGCTGACAGCGGCTGCGGGTCGTCGGAAGAAGTGAGGTCGGATTTCCGGTGACCAGAATGATCGTAGTATCTTTCGGAGGCTCTTCCAAAGTCTTCAGCAATGCATTCTGAGCCTCTTTACCCATCCGGTCGCAATCATAGATGATTCCGATCTTGCGCCATGACTTCTGCCAGCTTGAAAGGTGAAATCCATTGATGAAATCGCGGACGGTGTTTGGCTCGGGATTGTTGCGGTCTCCGACCTGTATCTGATATTTTTTGCCTATCGGAGTCAATATATGCAGCTCAGGATAGACCTGACGCTCAAGTTTGCTGCAGCAGTCGCAATCATCGACCACCCTTCCCTCGCGGTCAAACTCAGGACAGCCTGCGATCTGCGCAACGACGGTGGCAAAATCGTTGCGAACGGTTTCAGATGTACTTGAAATAAGAAATGCGTGAGCGAGCCTTCCGCCTCTGCGGGCATTTTCCAGATTGGAAACTACTTCCGGATAGAGCTCACGATATTTTGAATAGATACTCATCGATGATTTTTTCCACACATTGAGAAATTTCTTCGCGGCTGCGGTCAGCGTCAATAACTTTTATCCGTCCGCTCTCTCTTTCTGCGAGTTCAAGGAAAGCGGAACGCACCTTATGGTGAAAGGCGACATCCTCATTTTCAAAACGGTCGAATTTCCCCATCGTTTCCACCCGTTTTCCGGTACGTTTGAATCCGCTTTCCACCGGAAGATCAAGCAGAAAAGTCAAATCCGGATGGCAGCCGTTGACCGCATAATCATTCAGCCAGTCGATGACTTTCATATCGACATCTCTGCCTCCGCCCTGATAGGCGCAGGTCGAGTCATAAAAACGGTCGCATATCACGCAAACTCCTCTTTCGAGTGCTGGACGGATAAGCTCCTCGACGTGCTGGACGCGCGCGGCTTCCATCAGAAGCAGCTCGGTTGCGGTATGGAGTTTTTCACTGCTCTGGTGGTGCTTCAACACTCCGCGCAGCTGTTCGGCAAGCGGAGTTCCTCCGGGCTCGCGGGTGCGGATACACTCTCTGCCCCGGGAAACAAGATACTTTTCAATGGCTCCGGCAAGGGTGCTTTTTCCTGCCCCCTCCGGTCCCTCTATCGTGATAAAAAATCCGCGCTGTTCGGTTGCGATACTCATAAATAGCCCCATATACAAATATTAAATAACGTATATAATATGACACGTCACAAGGAATTTTTCAAGCACATCTCTGATTATTCTTTTTCACGCAGCAGCGCCGGAAAATTATTGCTGAACTCAGCTTGCAAAAAACGTGAGTTGGTGATATGTTATTGCCAACACTTATGTTTTCAATAAAGAAGGGAATAAACTATGTTGAAAAAACTTGGAGTGATCATATTTTGTGCAGCGGCATTTTTTCTGTTTGCGGCAAAAAACGGGGCGGCAGAGAGTCCGCTTCTGCAAAACGAAATGGCGCACGTGCTGGCAGGAGGACAGCCGTTTGTTGTATCCGGATATGACAGCTGCGCGATCTGGTTTGCCTCTGCAAAAGCTCAGAAACCCGTCTTTGAATACCGCATAAATGATAAAAAAGAAAAGTGGATACAAATCAAAGACGTAAAATATTTTTCCAGAAAAATCAACGGCAAAGAGTACTCCGGATATTTCGCCAACATTCCGAAACTTTACTATCCTCCCAAGAGATACTCATCTCGCGCAGGCTTTGAGCAGGCACACGTCGCCTACGCGTTGCAAATCAAATGCGGAAACAAAATCATCCACAGCAGCAAATTCGTCAAAGTCAGCAAAAAGCGTCTCGACGTCATCAAGCCGGTCGCGTTGGGAAAACTCCTGCTGCGTCCGACCTTCAACTCCTGCGGATTTTACTTCGGAACAAAACGGGTTGATAACATCGCTGTCGAATTCAAAAAGTCATCTGCCAAAAACTGGAACAAAGCTCTGGTTCCGGAGTTCTTTTTTGAATCACTTCCTCCGAAAATCATGTCGGAATATCGCGGAAGTATTGTCAAACTCGAAGAGGATACCTCCTACGACATACGCATCCTCAGCAACGGAAAAAAGCTTGTTCAGGGAACTTTTAAAACCTGGAAAAGCGACGTTCCGGTCGCCAAAACTATCATCATCGATCCGGCAAAATTCAATTCGCGCATAGTCATATCCGACAAGGGTACTCCGGACGGATGGATACGCTACACAGCTCCGAAGGGCACTGTGCTCAAAAGCAAACGTTCTGTTCCGATGATCGAAATAAGAAACGCCAGGTACGTTCTGCTCGATGACATGGTGATTTCCGGAGGTCCCTCCAAAGACGTCATCACCATCCACAACTCCGAGGCAGTCCGCATCCGCAACTGCGAAATCACCAACTGGGGAATAATTGGAACTCCGCGCTATGACCAGTACGGACGCTATTTCACCAAACAGATGAACCGCAAGCAATACGGAATCAACTGGAACGGAGCTATCGCCATCCATGAAGGAAGCAGCAAAGTCGTAGTAGAACGCTGCTATATCCACAGTCCCCGCAACCGGGCAAACAGCTGGTATTACAGCCATCCGGCAGGTCCTCAGGCGATCATGCTTTACCGCCCTGCCCACTCCACGGTCATCCGCTACAACGACTTTGTCGGAAGCGACCGTCACCGCTTCAATGACGCCGTCGAAAGCGTCGGAAACTTCGATGCCGACGGAGGAATCAACCGCGATGCCGATGTTTACGGCAACTACATGATCTATTGCAACGATGACAATATCGAACTCGACGGAGGACACCAGAACGTCCGCTGTTACTGGAATCACTTCGAGGGAGCCCTCTGCGGAGTATCCATCCAGGGACTTATGACCAGTCCGGTTTACGTCTTTGAAAACATCTTTGCCGGAATGTGCGAACAATTCGGAATCGCAGGTCAGACCATCAAAACCACCGGCGTCCTCACCGGAGACAACGCCACAGCATACATCTTCAACAACACCCTTGTCCGCGACGGAACCGGAGTTGATATCCACGAACGCATGAATATGATCCTCTACAACAATATTTTCAGTGACGAACGCGAACGCATTTCCATCAAGCCGCATGATCCGTCTCCGCGCAGTATTTTTGTTGCCAATACGGTCGAGACCGACCGCCAGAATAAATGGCTTCCCGGAATCACCAAAGGCAAAGTGCAATACAAAAACTATGCAAACGGAAACTATCTTCCGCTCAATGCTGAAAAAGCGGAAAAGATAGCAAACTTCCTGCCCGAAGGAGGAATCCGCGGAGCATTCCAGCTGAAAAACACGCTTGTACTTCCGATGCGCCCGATCCCGTTCACCCTTGACAGAACACGTATCGGAGAAGTCTCTCTCAAAAACGGAACAGCAACTCCGTCAGAAATCACCATCACCGCGACCGTCGGAGGCAAAAATTTCAAATCCGCCTACTCTGTCCGCCAAAATCCCGACTTCAACTGGTTTGAAGTTACTCCGTCAAAAGGAGTCATGAAGTCCGGAGACAAGATAACCTTCAAGGTGAAATTCATTCCGTCAAAGATGAAGGTCAGCCACAATCTCCGCGGAGCTTTCCTCATACGCCTTGAAAACGGTTTCTCACGCCCGGTGACAGTTCTCGCCGAAACTGACTTTGTCGAACCCTTCAAATGCGATAAAAAAGGAGATTTTGCCATATACATCGACGCATTCAAACCCTCAAAAGTCTATCGCAAAAATGGCAAATCCGGAAAATTCAAGACCATCGAAGACAAACTCGGCAAAGACGGAAAGTTTGTCGTTCCGAGAAAAAGAAATATCTACGAGTACCAAGTCAACGTTCCGAAGGACGGACGTTACTACTTTATGCTCCACGGCAGGGCGGACAAGGGGATCCGCATCATGGCTTGCGTTGACAACGGAAAGTTTGAAACTTCCAAGCAGCAGTTCCGCAAAAACTACACGACATGGACTATGATAACTCCCGGACGCAGCTTCGGCAACATGTGCCGCCACTACGATCTCAAAAAGGGAGTCCATACCCTGAAAATCACAGCTTCGGACGAAGGAAGTCCGGTCTATGACGGAATCGTGCTCACCGACAATCCGGAGTCGTTCGAGCCGCGTCCCTGATTTACCTTATCAAAAAAACTAACCACGGTACTGTTTTACTTCCGAAACAGTGCCGTAGCATTTATGGAAAATTCACCATGATAAAAAAATTTCTTTTTTCAGCTTTAACGATCGCTTTCTTTGCCGTTCCCTGGATATGGAGCCCCGCGAGAGACTGGGCTCCGGGACTGGCAGTTCTTGCCGGAATAGTATTTTCCGTCTTATGGGGCAATCCCTTTGTTGAACGCACCTCTAAATATACCTCCAATCTGCTCGGTGCGACCATCGTCGGAATGGGTTGCGGAATGGATCTCGTCAAAGTGCTCAAAGCCGGCGGAAGCGGTTTTCTTTACACCCTCACCGGAATCATCTTCGGCATTACCCTTGCCGCTCTTCTCGGCAAATGGCTCAAAGTAACCAAAAACACCTCTTATCTTATCGGAGTAGGCACTTCCATCTGCGGAGGAAGTGCCATTGCGGCAGCGTCTCCGGTGCTTAAAGCCAAGGCCCATGAAACAGCCCTTGCCTCAGCGACGGTATTTCTGCTCAACGCAGTTGCGCTTTGGATATTTCCTGTGATCGGCAGACATCTCGGATTCGATCAGCAGCAGTTCGGATACTGGGCTGCCCTCGGAATACATGACACAAGTTCGGTCGTCGGCGCAGCAATGGCTTACGGAGAAGAGGCGCTCGAAGTCGGAATGACTGTAAAACTTGCCCGCGCTCTCTGGATCGTGCCCGTCACCTTGTATCTCGCCTGGTTTGTGGCGGAAAAAGATGAAAATGACAAAAAATTCAAGCTCAAAGTTCCGTGGTTCATCCCCTGTTTTATCCTTGCATCGGCAGTTGTTACCCTGCTTCCCAAAATGGTTCCGTCCTCTGCGGAAGAGGTTGCAGTATGCGGCTCATTCATAAAAAACCTCTCGAAATATCTCATGATTTCAACGTTGTTCCTTATCGGAGCAAATTTGAAAAAGGACAAACTTAAAGAACTTGGAATACGCCCGTTTTTGCTCGGAATCATCCTGTGGTTGTTTTTGGCAGCGATGTGGTGCTGTGCGATTTATTTCAAACTGGTTCCGTAAATTCCCGAGGGGATTTCCAATGAAACAAACAGTCTCTGTTGATGATAAAAACATTCTGATTGACGGCAAACCGGTGCAGATCATATCCGGAGCGATCCACTATTTCCGCACCCATCACGATCTCTGGCGCGACAGACTTGAGCGCGCGAAAGCTATCGGAATAAATACCGTAGAGACCTATTTCTGCTGGGATCAGCACGAAAAACGCGAGGGCGTATTCGATAGCGCAGGAATTCTTGATTTTGAACGCTTCATCGACACAGCCAAAGAGCTCGGTCTCTACGTCATCGTGCGCCCGGGACCGTTTATCTGCGGAGAGTGGAACAACGGAGCACTTCCGCCCTGGCTGTGTGCGCTTGAAAACTGCGAAGTCCGCCGTATGAATGAGGTTTACATATCCAAACTTGAGCGTTACTTCAACTGGCTTCTGCCCAAACTTGCCTGCCGTCAATACACCCGCGGAGGCAATATCATCATGGGAGTCGTCGAAAATGAGTACGGCTGGTATGGACGCGATACGGAATACCTGCGTCATGTGGCAAAGATTTTTGTTGACCACGGCTTTGATGTTCCGCTTGCGACGGCAGACTGTCCAAAGTTTCCGATAACGCTGCTGGGAGGCTCTGTTCCGGAGCTTCCGGTAACCATAACAATCGGACCTGACTGCGACACCGAGAAGAGTTTTGCCATGCGCAAAGAGCTGTTTCCATACGGTCCTGAGTTCTGCATGGAATATTGGACGGGCGGCAACGGAGGCATCACCCATTGGGGGGTTCCGCGCAACCGGGCAAACCTTGATGAACAGAAACATTTCTGCAGCGAACTGGATAAAATCCTCGCCCGCGGAGCATCGGTCAACTTGTATATGCTCCTCGGAGGAACTAACTTCGGTTTCACCAACGGAGCAAATACAGAAACGCCTCCATTTGACAACTACGCCTGCGGAGTAACAAGCTACGATTATGACGCTCCCATGCAGGAGTGGGGAGATGCAGCTCCCAAATTCAAAGCTATCCGGGACGTGATAAGAAAGTATAATCCCGCGACTCCGGATGAGATTCCTGCACCGACGGTAAAACGCAGTTACGGAAAAGTCAAATTAACAGGTTCCGCGAGGCTGTTTGATGTATTGGGTGATATAACAACTCCAACGACCCACGCCGTTCCGCAAAAGATGGAGAGACTCGGAATGCGTCAGGGGTATCTGCTTTACCGCACGACTCTGCGCGGTCCCCTCGGGCAAGAGACCATACGTCTGAGAAACCTGCGCGACCGGGCACAGATTTGGGTGGATGGAGAGTTTGCCGGCTCCGTCTGGAGGAGCGAAGAGCGTGATTATGTCAATGTAAATATTCCAAACGCCGATGCTGTTCTTGATGTACTGGTGGAGAACACTGGTTACGTCAACTACGGTCCCGCGTGCGGAACTGAACGCAAAGGAGTCGATCAGATACTGGTCAACTTTGAGCGTCAGGACAACTTCATCCATTACCCGCTTGAGATGGAAGATGATGTGCTGGACAAACTGACCTACCGGGAAACGATATCGCGCAAAGAGAACGATCCTGTGTTTGTCAAAGGAGTCTTTAAAGTTGACGAGATCGCCGAAACGTTCATCAGATTTCCCGGACATAAGGGCTGCATCTGGATAAACGGCTTCAACATAGGCAAATACTGGAACATCGGACCGGACACCGCGTTATACGTTCCCTCCGCCCTGCTCCGCAAAGGAAGCAACGACATCGTGATCTTTGAACAGTACAAAATCAACGAAGAGATAACCTTCCAGGACCACCCCGGTCTCGGAGACTTCTCAGAGTAAAAAAACGGAGCTTGGCGTTAGAAATGACGCTAAGCTCCGTTTGATTATTGCTGACGCTTATTTGATTTTGCGGAAGAGTCCGCTTGTCCACTCCCTCAGGGTGAAACGCTCTATCTCTTCAAAGCCTTTTTCACAGTAACAACGCGAAACTGCGTCAAAGTCAGAATTGAGAATTCCGGCGAGCGCAAGGTATTTTCCGTCTTTGACCCAGGTGGAGATGTTTCCGGAAAACGCTATAAGCAGGTGTCCGAGAATATTGGCGCAGACAAGATCATATTTCTCCGGTTTTCCAGCATACTCGGCTGCGTCTCCGACCGTCGGAACGATACGCGATTGTCCGTTGATTGCAAGATTTTCTTTGGCGACTTTCACGGCGTCAGGGTCGAAGTCAAACGCATCGACTTCTTCAAAGCCGAGTAATCCTCCTGCGATGGCGAGAATTCCTGAGCCGCATCCGGCATCGAGCATGGTTTTAACGTCTTCTTCTCTTGAAAGGCGGTCGATCATCTGAAGGCAAAAGAGAGTTGTTGCGTGCTGTCCTGTTCCGAAACTCATTCCGGGGTCGAGCGTCAGAACCTGCTGCCCCGCCTTAGCCGGAGTATCTATCCAGCTCGGACGTATCAGGAGCTTTTCTGATATCTCGATGGGTTTGAAATACTTTTTCCACGCCTCTGCCCATTCGGACTTTTTCACTTCGCCGACTCCGCAAAACTCAAGGTCGGCGCCGAACTCTTTCCAGTTTTCGATTTCCTGTTTGACGCGCTCCACCATTCCGTCGCGTTCCTCAGGAGTTGGAAAATAAAGCGTGTGCAGAAACTTGCGGCTCTCCCGGTCCTCATAACTGCTGAAGTCACATTCAAACGCTCCGAGCAGCTCGGGAACCAGCCCCTCAGCCTCTGACCAATCCTCAAGTTTTATGATATACAATATCTCGTCCTGCATGGAAAAATCCTCTCTGTTGTTGTTTGTATTTGACATAATGTAGCAGTTTATTGTAAAAAATGCAATTTATCTGCCAAAAAAGGTGCAGGCAACTTTGCAAAGAGACGATATTGGTGCTATCTTTAGTACATGAACATCATATCTGGAACAGCAAGAAATATTGAACTATCCGTACCAGCCGGACTTGAGGTGCGTCCAACGTCCGGCAGAGCGCGGAAAGCTCTCTTCGACAGCCTCGGTTCTTTCGCAGGGATCGGGGTTCTCGACCTGTGCTCAGGTTCTGGAGCGCTCGCCCTCGAAGCCGCAAGCCGCGGAGCTGAACGGGCATTCATGGTCGAATTGTCTCCCATTCACTGCCGGATAATAAAGGAGAACATCGAGAAGGTGCGAAAAGCCGGAGTTGCCGCTCCGCTTGAAGTAATCAACTGCAGCATACTTGATGTCAGACGTTATCTTGACGCAGTATATTCCAGCAACCTGATATTTGCCGACCCGCCTTATGCCATATCGGCTGAACTCTTTTCGGAGATCTTCAAAAATCAGGACTTCACCTGTGCCGCATCCGGATGCACGGTCATCTGGGAGCTTCCGGACACGCCGGGAACCATCGGGGACTTTATTGACAACCCCGCTTTTTCGGATTTTGAACTGCGCCGTTTTGCAACAACCACCTTTTTGAAGGGAATTGTCAAGTGAAGTGGACTTTTTCCGGCATAGAAGCTCAAAATCTTCTGGGAAATGATCCGGAAGCATGTTTGCTTGATCCTGTTCTGGTAAAAGAAAATCCGGTCCGCAAGGTGTTCAAGTGCGGAAAATTTTTCGTCAAACAGGATTTCAGGTTTTTCAACGGTCTAAAGAGTGAATTCCGCCACGCAATGCAGCTTGAGAAACACCACGTTCCCTGTGTTAAACACCTCGCAGTCAGCCGCAATATGCTTATCACCCTTGCCGAAGAAAACACCGTTGAGCTCGGGAGCTTTTTAAGAGAAAATACTCCAAGCGACGCGATGCTCGAAAGCTTCTGCGGTTTTATTGAGCTTATGATAAAAAGCAGGATGCGTCACACCGATCTCCACAGCGGAAATGTATTGTATGATCCGGAAAAAAACGCCTTCCTGCTTGTTGATCTGCGGAGTGCCTCTATTCCGTTAAAATGTTTCGCAAGCAAACCGGGTATCTATATGCACCTTGCCATGGAGCTGAGGCGCGATCTGCCCAAAGAAAAGATTTACAAGCTGCTCATCGCTTGCAAAAGCAGTTCTCCGGAGACTGATTTTGACATTATGCTCAACCAGGAGACCGTCAATATCCTCGCGTCGTGGAAAAAACGCAGACAGCAGATATTGACCGGATACCGCAAATTTGTCCGCCGCCGCGATGATTTGGTCATGCCGGCAGATGCTCCGGAGGATATCTCAAACGCTCAAATTATTTCCGGAAACGGAAAAGACTATCTGCTGCTGCACCATTATCTTGAACTCAACCATATTCCGCACCGTAAAGTCTGGGCTGTGACCGATGACAAAATCTATCTCGCCCCCATGCCCGCAGGAGAAGCTCCGGAACTCGACGCGCTCTCTTCGGATTTCGGAATGCGTCTTGCTCTCTGCGGTATTCCGTCAACAGCAAACGATTGGGTAAAAACTGATAATAATTTGCTGTTCGTCAACCTGCAAACCGCTTTAAACAGCATCAATCTCATGGAGCTGTGACCTTTATGCAAATCACCCGCACATATTCAGCCGCTGTCAACGGAATCGATGCCAAACTTGTTGAAATAGAAGTCAGCCAGTATGCCTCTCCATCGTCCTCTCAGGACAGCTCAATATCCATAGTTGGACTTCCTGATGCCGCAGTCAAGGAGAGCAAAGAGCGGCTGTTGAGTGCATTCTGCAGCTCCGGATATACGCCTCCGCGCAGTTTTGCTGTAATAAATCTCGCTCCGGCTGACCTGAAGAAAGAGGGAGCGTCCTTTGATCTCGGTATCGCGCTTGCCCTGCTCGGAGCAAACGGAATCGTCAAAAGCCGGCATCTGCTCTTTGCCGGTGCAATAGGTGAGCTCTCTCTCGATGGTAAAGTGCGTCCGGTACGCGGAGCACTTCCCGTTGCAGACTGTCTCTCTAAAATGCCCGATATCAGAGCCCTGCTTGTCCCCAGAGAAAACGCCGCGGAGGCAGTTCTCGCCGCCTCAGGCAAACTGAAAGTATATGCCGTGGAAACGCTTGCTCAGGCGGTCGATTTTATAAATACCGGCAATCTCACTCCGGTTCCGGAACCTGATTTCAGCTTCAATGATGCTTCTGTTGACGCTGATTTTGCAGATGTAAAGGGGCAGTATTCCGTTAAAAAGGCACTCGAAATAGCTGCCGCCGGAGGTCACAATATCATGATGATCGGCAGTCCCGGCACCGGAAAAAGTATGCTCGCCAAACGTCTTGCCGGAATCCTTCCGCCCATGACACGAGAGGAAGTCCTCGAAACCAGCCGTATCCACAGCGTCCTCGGTATGCTGGCGGGAAATCAGCAGATCCTGCGCAGCCGCCCATTCAGATCTCCGCACCACACAACTTCTGATATCGGACTTATCGGAGGTGGTCACGATCCGCGTCCCGGAGAGATAAGCCTCGCCCATCACGGAGTCCTCTTTCTTGATGAGTTTCCTGAATTCAAACGCTCAGTGCTCGAAGTTTTAAGGCAGCCGTTGGAAAACGGAGAGATCACAGTGTCCCGCGCCGCCGGAAACTGCACCTTCCCTGCCCGCTTCATGCTCTGCGCCGCGATGAATCCCTGTCCCTGCGGAAGGGGAAGTGTTGAACTCGGATGCAAATGCAGTGCAAACGAAATCCGCAAATATCAGAAACGCATATCCGGTCCCATGCTGGACAGGATCGATCTGATAATCGATGTGAAGCCGCTATCTCCCAAAGAGTTGACCGCAGCTCCGACCGGAGAGAGCAGCAGGACTGTACGCGAAAGGGTCATCGCGGCAAGGAAAATCCAGCTTGCGAGATTTTCTGGAAGAAAAGCGTCATGCAACGCTGATATGAACAGCCGCGATCTGCGCGACTTCTGCCCACTCTCTCCTGCCGGAGAACAGATAATTCAAAATGCCATTCAGAAATTCCAGCTGAGCCCGCGCGCCTATGACAGGATTTTGAAAGTATCGCGCACTATCAGCGATTTGAAGCGGGAAGAAAATATCAGCACTCAGACACTGAGCGAAGCGATAGCTCTGCGTAAATCAAACTTCCTTGATCCTGATGCGGAATAACATCTCAAGCTCAGTTACCGCACGATATTTTTAACGTCAAAAAACACCTCTTTGGCAGAAGGTGCTCCAGTAAAAGAGCTTCCCGTGAGATCGAGGCCATCGACATTGCGGAAATACATCACGCATGGAACTCCCCACGCTTTGCGGAAAACATTCGGATCGGAGTTGATATCTTCTCTGATATCGTCGCGTGTCTGCTCAATGTTGACGTTTTTGAAAACAAGATTGCGCATACCGTATCCGGCATTGCCGACGATTATGCTTCCGTTGGTCTGTTTTCCACAAAAATCTTTTACGACTATGTTGGAACAGAGTTTTTCTACCTTTTCGTCAAAGTGCCCTGTCCAGTCATTGTAATACCAGAAGGCGGCAAGTCCATCGAATTTGACGTTGCTGATATCTATATCTTTGATCTCGCAGTAACGTGATTTACCGTAACTCGCACAGAGACAAATTCCGGTACGGCTCTGGTAGATATCGAGATTGGAAAGTTTACAGTTGCGGATGACTCCTGTTCCGACTCCGAAACGCACCGCGCAAGTGGTACTGCTCATGCGGCAGTTTTCAACGCGGATATCTTCGCAGACATTCTCGCGGCTCATCACTCCGCCTGTCTTGCGGTTTGTGCGGTCTCCATCAGCGCGGATGGCTATGCTGTCGTCTCCGGTATATATATCGCAATCGTGTATGTAAACGTTTTTACAGGCATCTATATCCAACCCGTCTGTGTTGCGCACTGCACGATCGGCAACGATGGAGACATTGGATATCTCGGCATTTTCACAGCCGTAAAGGAAACAGTTCCAATACGGAGCATCTTTGAAAGTCACTCCGTCTATTTTTATATTGCGGCTGTCGCATATCCAAACCATCTGGGACGGACGCCAATCCGGACGCTCATAGTAATGATGGTCTTTTCCGGTCACGACACAGTTGAAGATAGAGCGGGCATTGCCGTCGATTGTGCCTTCGCCTGTTATGGATATATCTTTGACGTTCAAGGCTACAATCAAATGGGCTCCGGAGGCTTTTTCGGCAACACTCCACCAATTCTGCGGAGCAAAATCATTCTTATTGTAGTGATTTTTATCATTGGTTCCCAGAATGACCGCACCTTTTTCGAGATGGATACCGCTTCCTGAGCGCATATAAAGGGTTCCCGTCAGGTATGTTCCGGCGGGGAAACGGACGATCTTACCGGTATCGAGTGCCTTTTGAATAGCTCCCATATCCAATGTTTTACCATCTCCGACAGCACCAAAATCACGAACGTTCACCATCTCATTACCTCCGCGGAAAACACAGCAGCCGCTCAAAAGCATAACTGCTATGAGAGCAGGCAGCAAAAAAATCTTCATGTTTTACCAATATCCTCAATATATATTTTCTGATGACAAAAGAACTGCCGTTTCGTCACAGCAGTGGTATTTTGCACACTTGAGACAGTCAGCCCAAATCTTTTCCGGAAACATCTCCTTTTCGACCTCCTTAAATCCGAGAGAGATGAAAAATGCCGGAGTCATAGTGAGAGCAAAAAGTTTCCAATCAGCGACCTGCTGCTCGCGGAAACGGTTGATGAAAAAATTTACGATCGCTTTACCGATACCCTTTTTCTGAATGGAGGGATCGACCACCAGACTGCGAACCTCGTAAAGGTTGTTTCCGAAATGCCTTGCTGCACCGCATCCGCAGACTTTACCATCGATTTCCGCCACGACAAAATTGGCGATATAGCTCAAGATGTCCTCTTTGCTGCGGCGCAGCACTACTTTTGCCTCAGCATAAGGCTCAAGGAGTGCATGTATCGCGGAAACATCTCCGGCAGATGCGGCTCTTACTGAAACTATCTTATCCACAAATCATGCCTCGTTTGCAGCCAACTCTTCGACTCTTCCCATAGCGCGGAATTTTGCATAACGCTGCTCTTTGATTTCTTCTCCGGAGAGTTTTCCGAGCTTGTCAAGATGCTTCTTCAAAACCGCCGCCAGAAGTTTTGCCGCTTCATCGAAATTGTTGTGAGCGCCTCCGAACGGCTCAGGAACGATTTCATCAGCGATTCCGAGCTCGATGAGTTTGTCGGCAGTAAGTTTGAGGGCCTCTGCAGCCTGCGGAGCATACTTGCGGTCTTTCCACAAAATGGCGGCACAGCCTTCGGGAGTAATAACAGAATAATAGGCATTTTCCATAACAAGAATACTGTTGCCGACTCCGAGTCCGATAGCTCCGCCGGAGCCTCCCTCGCCGATGATAACGGCGATCACAGGAACGGTCAACTCAAACATATCGCGCAGATTTGCAGCAATAGCTTCTGCAATATGACGCTCCTCGCTGGCGATTCCGGGGAATGCTCCAGGAGTGTCTATCAGGCAAATCACCGGAACCCGTGCCTTATCAGCCAATCTCATAAGTCGGTTTGCCTTGCGGTATCCCTCGGGATGGGGCCAGCCGAAGTTGCGGTAAACATTGCTTTTCATGTCCCTGCCCTTCTGGGTTCCGATGACCATTACAGGCTGGTTGATAAACTTGGCGAAACCTCCGATGATAGCCTTGTCGTCTTTGAAACGGCGGTCTCCTGAGAGTTCGCAGAAATTATTGAATATGCGCTCAATATAATCCAGCGCATAAGGGCGTCCGGGATGGCGTGAAAGCTGTATTCTCTGCCACGCTGAAAGATTGGAATAGACTTCTGTTTTCATTTTATCGAGATGCTGATTCAACGCTTCGATCTGCTCGGAACAATCGATTCCGCTTGTTTTTGAGAAAGCTTCAAGTTCATTGATTTTTCCCTGAAGCTCGGAAATCTGTTTTTCAAAATCCAAAGTGTTTTCGTTCATGGTACACTCTCCTGTCAGTCAGTTATTGTGACCGGAGTTCCCTCCGGAACAAGTTCATACAAAAGTTCGACATCGGCATTTTTCATGCGGATACACCCGCTGCTCACAGATTTCCCGACCGTACTTTCATCGGGAGTTCCATGTATGCCGTATCCGGCAAGCGGACGTCCGGGATTACCGGTCGCCGCAAGTTTCAAGAAGTATTTTCCAAGCTCATTGCCCTGCTCACCCGGCTCAAAAATGCTGCCGTCCGGAGCGTGCCATCTCGGGTCTTTTATTCTGCTTGATATGACAAATCCTCCGGAAGGAGTACTGTTCAATCTGCCGACTCCGACCTCGAACACGGCAAACAAACTGTTGTCTTTGCCGTTTAAGAGTTTGAGCAGCCGTTTGCTTTTGGACACACTTATCTGCCACGGACCTTTATTTATCCGCAAGTTGCTGCCGACAAATATACGTCCGTTTTTGAGCTGATTGAAACGCATAAGTCCGGCAACTGTTGCGGAGTTGCGGCGGGCGATACGCGAGAGACTGTCTCCTCCGCGAACGCTGTAAACAAAAGTTACTCCGGGAACTCCGTCTTGCGAAAGGAGCAGACTCTTTTTGGCTTCAAGAAGATACTTGGCGGCGGTGCGGTAAACATCGCTGCCTTCATTTTCGCGGCTGATTATTTCAAGTGCCCTGGAGTTCAGCTGAACAAAATCTTTTTTATCCGCAAGGCTCTTAAGCTCATCGAGAACTGAGACATCGTTCCTGGCAGCGGATTTTTCCGGAACGTCATTGACAGGATCACCGACCCACACCTTGCCTTTTTCAGGAGCGGCTGTACCGGATAAAATCGGATCCTTTGCCGGATCAAAAGCCGGGATATCCTGCCCTTGACCGGAAACGATTGGAGTTTCCGGAGCTTTCTCATCGCCATTGGAGGCGGAAGTATTTTCTTTGCTCCCCGTCTCACCGGACGCAGCAGCAGCGTTTCCGTTATTTTCCGACTGTGGCTGCTGAGGATTTTCAGCAGAAGAGACCTTTTCTGTATTGGGCTTCTGAGCAGCTGGATCATCAACCTTTTTACCGCCGACTTTGGGAACCAACAGATAAATAACTCCCGCAGTCACAGCGGATATCAGCAGAAAAATGCCCAACAGACGCAAACGGCGTTTGAGTTTGCGTCCATTATCATTTATTTCTCTGTTATATTGATATTCAAAACGGGGCATCGTGTTTTTCCGTGATCAGATAAATTTACTGACAATCAACTTATATATAATATACAGCTTGAAAGCACTTTTTTCAACTGTCAACCCGGTAATAATCAAGCTGTTGTTCCAGCTCTCCGCGCTCGGCAAGGAGTCGGCTGATAACTTCATAAAGCACACCGTCTCCGCCGCGGCGGGTCGTTCTCCAATCTATAAACTCATCGAGCTGAGAGACTCCGTCGGCAGGAGCAACTGAAATACCAGCCCGGCGCATGACGGGAATATCGATCAGATCATCTCCGATATAAAGGCACTCTTCAGGAGCAAGAGTGTACTCATTGAGAATATTTTGAAACTCCTCACCTTTGCGGATGAAATCTTCGCGGCAGAATGTAACGTTGAGTTCCGCGGCACGTTTGGCATTGGCAGCACTCTTTCTGCCAGAAAGTAGTCCTACCATCAAACCTGCGCGCAGGGCAATACGTATCCATTGACCGTCTTTGTAATTGAAAAATTTGATGAAATCCGGAGCTCCGTATCCGACTTTGCCGTCGGTCAAAACTCCATCGATATCTGAAATTATAAGTTTGATTTTTTTGAACTGTTCTTTTGTTATCATTTCAAATAACTCCCCGATATTAAAACTTCAAGCTTTTTTGCGGTGCTTTAATATATCTGAAAATTCCCTTACTTCAGGAGCCCGCAAAAGTGCTGATAATCCGAAATAGCAAACAGAGAAAGATATTCCGACAACGCCAAGTTTGATGATAGACACCATCAAGTTATTTTCACCTGCAACAGCGAACTTGACCAATAGAGTTGCCAGAAATGCGGATACTGCAGCAACAATGACAGTCCGCAAAAGAGTCAATGCAAGCGGAGTTACCGCAGGAGCGAGAGCCTCTTTTTTCAGGACACAGAACAGTATCGTACAGTTTACAACTGAAGCTGCCACCGTTGCCAGAGCAATTCCGCCCTGCTGCATAAACTGCATCAAAATAATATTGAGGATGATATTCAGCACGATCGCACACAGCGAAGCATACAGGGTAATCTGCATCTTCTTTCGGGAATGAAATGCAGGAACCATGACTTTCAAAAGACAGAACACAGGAATACCTGCTCCGTAAAACATTGCCACCATTCTGGCTGCCTCGAGATCAGCAGCTGTATAACGTCCCCCCAGACAGAAGACGCTCATAAGTATATCGAAGAAGAAGATCACTCCTGCCGCCATGGGAACACAGAAGAAAAACACCTGACGGATAGCGAACTGCAGATCATTGACAAACAACTCCATATCCTCCTTCGCTGCAGAGCGCGACATCTCGGACATAAGAACATTGCAAATCGATATCGCGAAGATACCGATCGGAATATCTATCAGGCGGTCAACGTAAGTCAAGGCAGGCACTGCCCGGGCTCCGAGATAAACAGCCAGCATACGGTCAACCAGAAAACTGACATCAACAGCAATTCCGCCAATTATTCCCGGAAGTGCTGTCTTGAACAGTTTTTTTATGAGCGGGTTGGTGAAACTCTTAAAAGAAAATGTCTTTCTGAAATCCGGAAAACTGTTATTGCGGCGCAACAGAAGAAACATCAGAACCAACTGGATAAAGCCGGACAGCAGAACCAGCCAAGCCAGATTTCCGAGCACTTTATGCAAATCATTCTGGTGAAAAAAGAACGCGGCTGCAAGCCCGGAAATAAGGAAGATGTTGAGCAAAAGAGCTCCAAGTGCAGGAAGGAAAAACTCCTTGCAGTAGTTCAGTACGCAGCCTGCAACTCCGACAAGGCACATAAAAAAACCATACGGCATAAGCAGCGGAAGCAATCCCAGAATGATTTTCATTCTCTCTGTTCTGAACAACTCCATGCTCTGAATGAACTCCATCCTTGACACTGCAAAAGTTATGAGTGAGACCAATAGAACTATTGCCGCAAGAATAAATCCCAGCACAAAAAAAACTGTGCCGAGACCTTTTTTCATCCCGTCTCTGTCACCGGAACCGTCTATTTCTGCAACGAGCGGCATAAGGGCTTGACCGAGTGCACCTTCACCGAGAATCTTGCGAAGCATATTTGGAATGGCAAATGCCAAAAACCAGCCAGAGGCGACATCTCCGCCGCCGAGTACATTGGCTTCCAATCTTACTCTGACCAGCCCCAACATACGGCTCAACAGAGTGGCAAAGGTGACTCCAAGCGAGGTTTTAAGCAATCCGGAATTCCGTTTTATATCTCCGGAATTTTTACCATCACTCATTTTCAACCTCACTTATAACTTTCAATATATCCCGCAAGGTCGCATCATCCGGAATTTGGTGTCCGGGAGAAATCGCAATTCTCGATTCTGCCGCACTCTTCATATCTGCTGCTTCAAGAAAATGTTTGAGCAATCCGCTGTTCAGTTGATTTCCATGCTCAGGTTCATAACAAATCCTCCAGAAGCTGCGGTAAAATTTGAGTATTGCAAAATGCTTTGCCAGCTCTTCAAATGCGCCGGGCTCGTGTATATGGAACTCAATGACCGTCTTCAGACGCGGATAAGAGATCTTTTTGCAGAAAGCGATAAGTCTTGTTATATCCGGACTTCCCGGAGGGCCCGGAAGCCTTCCGGAAATTGCGATATCAAGTTTATTTTCGTAAAAAGCTCCGATGGAGCTCTTCAACAATCCAATGAGTCCCGGTTCATATTCAGGATATTCGAGCGCACGCATCACATCAAAAGCTGCTCCGGCAACCTCGGCACCGAGAGCTCCTGCCGCGCTGCAACGCTCATGGAGTTTGCGGTCGAACTCAAGCTTAACCTGAAAATTCTCGTTTTGAACAAGATGGACCAGTGCCGGATCGACGATGTCTTTAACTACAAGCGCACATCCTGCCTTGCGGACAGACTCAAGTTTCCGGCACGCAGACTCGGAGTCGAGCAGAGCTCCGGAAAACTCAATAAAATCAAATCCCGCACATTTCCGCACAGAAAGTTTATCAAAATGCTCATCAGCCGATATGCTCAATCCGTATTCTATCATCAGATGAACCCCGCTTCACGCAATTTATCCATAGTGACAGTTCCGGAAGAGGATTTTTTTGCCGCTGGAGTGATCAAACCTGCTATCTCAAGTTGACGTCTGACATATTTGCCGAGGATATCGGTTTCGACATTCACGATACTGCCAGCCTTGCGCTCGCCGAGAACGGTGTCGGCAAGGGTCTGCGGAATAAGTCTTACCGCAAACTCTCCATCGGCTGCGCGGACGACGGTAAGTGATACTCCGTCGATGGCAACGCTCCCCTTCTCAACGACTTCCGGAGCAAGTTCCGGAGCAAGTTCGATTGCAAGCTCAAGGTCTCCGTCAGCCTGACGCGCAAGCGAGACAACTCTCAATGCGGCATCCACGTGCCCCTGCACGATGTGTCCGCCGAGCCTTGAGCCGGAAGCAAGAGCGCGCTCCATATTGACCCGGGCTCCGACCGGAAGCGAACCGAGATTAGTTCTCCGCAGAGACTCAGCCATGGTGTGAAAAACAAGCTCCCCGGATGGAGTGACTTTTTCGAGTGTAAGACAACAGCCGTTTACAGCAATGCTTTCTCCGATGACGGGCTCTTCCAAACGTTTTGAGGGCGCGATCATCAGAGCTCCGGAACTGCGTCCGGAAATTTTTCCGGTCATCTCAACCAATCCGGTAAACACTTTCACCAACTCCTTTTAAGATATCCGGATACGGCGATATCCCTGCCGTAAACCGCGGTTTTGACATATTCAAGTTCAAGTGCTTCGCACATTTTTTGCGGATCATCGCCATCAACAGATGTGTGGCTGCCCGCACCTCCGAGGAGCCTCGGAGCAATATGAAACTCAACGTAATCTACGACATTGTTCCGCAGAGCATTGGAGGCGAGTTCCCCTCCCCCTTCGATCAGCAACGCGGTTATATTTTTTCTGCCCAACTCTTCGAGCAGCAAGTTCCAGTCATCCTGCGTTTTGAGCTTCACCACCCTGGCGTTGCCATCCGGAAAATATCCGTCGAGCTCCTCCTGAGTCATTGAATTTGAAGCAATAAGACGCAGAGGCTGATTTTGCCAATCCTCCGGCTCTCTGACATTGAGACGCGGATGGTCGGTTCTCACGGTGTTAGCTCCGACCATAATGGCTCCGGACAGGCGGCGGAGCTGCTGGACTCTTGCTCTTGCCTCGCTGCCGGTTATCCAGAAGGAGTCTCCTGTACAGGTGGCAGTTTTGCCGTCCAGAGTAGATGCCATTTTGAGCATCACAAACGGTTTACCGGTGGTGATCCAGGTAAAAAAGGAGGCGTTCAATTCGATGCACTCTTCTTCTGCAACTCCGCAAACGACCTCAATTCCGGCATCGCGTAAAATTTGAACTCCGCGTCCTGCGTGTTTTGGATTGGGATCAAGACAGCCGATAACGGCTTTTCCCAATCCCGACCGTATGATGGCATCAGTACAGGCTGGAGTCCTGCCAACCGTAGAACACGGCTCAAGGGTAACATATATCACAGCTCCGCGAACATCGACTCCGGCAGCCGCAGCGTTGTTCAGGGCATCGACTTCGGCGTGTGCAGTTCCAGCCCGATGGTGAAATCCGGTTGCCAACACCTTTTCATCGCGCACGATGACCGCTCCAACCATCGGATTGGGAGAAGTCATGCCCCAGGCTTTTGCGGCGCACTCAAGGGCAAGACGCATGAAAGAGATGTCGGAAGCGGTATGCATCAGGCATTACCCTCCTGCTTTCCGAAAAGGGCATCTGCATAGAACTCCGGGCTGAACTCCTGAAGGTCCTCAGGCTGTTCTCCGAGTCCGACATAGAAGGTCGGAAGCTCAAATTCGCGGTGAAGTGCAACCGCCATACCTCCGCGGCCTGTTCCGTCAAGCTTGGTCAACACGAGACCGGTGACATCAACGCATTTGGAAAACTCTTTGGCCTGACTGATGACATTCGCTCCCAGAGAAGCATCGACCGTGAGCCACACCTCGTTCGGGGCTGTCGGACAAACCTTCTGGATCGAGCGTTTGATCTTGGCAAGCTCTGCCATCAAGTCGCGCTGGTTCTGCTGGCGGCCTGCTGTATCGAGCAGCAGAAAATCAGCTTTCCTGGATATAGCACTCTGCATCGCATCATACGCGACACTTGCGGGATCTGCTCCGTGCTTTGAAGAGACGACATGTGCTCCGGTACGATTTCCCCACAGCTGGAGCTGCTCAACTGCGGCGGCACGGAATGTATCACAAGCTCCGAGCACTACAGACTTGCCGTCAGAAATCAGGTTGTGGGCGAGTTTTCCGATGGTGGTTGTTTTGCCGCTACCATTTACGCCGACCATAAGGATGACTGTGGGAACTCCCTGTTCGGCATAGTTGATGGAGCGCTCGTGACGGTGCAGAAGAGAAGTGACCTGTTTGCGCAATTCAGCAACCAGGTCGGCATCAGTGGCGATCACTCCGCGATCGTAAAGATCTTTGAGTTCGGCAACGATCTCGACGCTCGCAGTAACTCCGAAGTCAGATGATATCAGCAATGCTTCAAGATCATCAAAACTCTCTGCGCTGTGTGCTTTTATACCGGTAAAGACGCTGGTAAACACACGCGAAAGTTTGGTCGCGCTCTTTTCAAGTCCGCGCTTGAATATTGAGAAAATCGAAGCCATCTTACTCCTTGACAATGGTATTTTTTACCGCATTGAGCACACCGTTGATAAAGTTTCCGCCTTTTTCACCGGAAAAATCACGGGCGATCTCAACGGCTTCATCAATACTGACGATTTCCGGAACATCCGGAACAAAAAGCATTTCCGCAATGGCAACCCGCATGATGTTGCGCTCGACAGCAGAAACTCTGTCCCAATCCCAGTTCTCGCAATGGCTGGAAATCAATCCATCTATCTCGTCTTTGTGAACAGCAACTTCATTATAGAGAGCGACCGCATACTCTTTCCCCTTACGGGCAAGGCGGTTGTCCCGAAGCTTGTATTCGCTGCTCACCGACTCAAAGAATGTATCGAACTGGGAGGCTCCCGGAGTCACATCCTGCATCTCGCAGCTGAAAAGGAACTGCATTGCAAGCTCACGTCCGAACCGCTTGGTATGCGGCTTGACGACATCTTCATTTTTATCAACAAAATCCATTTCAGCCGATCACTTTGGTAAGATTAGCCATTTCAATAGCAGCCAGAGCGGCATCAACGCCTTTGTTTCCGGCTTTGGTTCCGCTGCGCTCGATCGCCTGATCGAGGTTTTCAGCGGTGATCATTCCGTAGGTCACAGGAACACCGAACTCAAGACCGAGCTGGGCGACACACTTTGCGACCTCGGAGTTGATGTAACCGGCGTGACTGGTCGCGCCCTGGATAACGACACCGAGAGCGATGACCGCATCATACTTTTTGGTCTCAAGCATCTTCTTGATGGCAAACGGGATCTCGTATGAACCGGGAACATAAGCAACGCTGATATCGGAGGCGCTGCCTCCGTGGCGGGTGATGGCGTCAACTGCTCCGGAAAGCAGTTTGCTCACAAAGAATTCATTGAAACGTCCGCAGACGATACCGAATTTGAGACCTTCGGCACAAAGGACTCCCTCGTAAACATTTCCAACGTTTTTGTCGATCATAATAATATATCCTTATATGGGGTTATCTCAGTTCAACTTTCAAGTCGTTTTCCAGAGCCTTACGGAGTTTATCCATCGCATTGTTGACTTCGTCGTCGCGCAGCGTTCTCTCGCTGTGACGGAACACAAGTTCATACGCCATGCTCTTCTTGTTCTGCTCGGCAAGTTCTTTGCCGGTGTAGATGTCAAACAGGCGGATGGACTCAAGGTTTGCGAGGTTGCGCTTGCGGATAAACTCGATGATCTTGCCGTTTTCCATCTCGGAAGGAACCAGCATCGCCACGTCGCGTGAGGTTGACGGGAACTGGGCGAGCGGCTTGAAGCTGCGGGAGGCTTTTCCGGCAGCATCATAGAGGCTCTGAGCTTCGAAGAGCGCGACAAAGACCTTGGACGTATGACGCCATCCGGAAGTGAGCTTTGCGTTGACCTCTCCGAAAACTCCGGCACGTCTTCCGTAGATATCGACGGCGACGGCATGACCGGCTTTGAAGCGGTCATCGTTTTCGAGTTTGACGAAACGGTACTTGCTTACTCCGAGCTGTTCCATCAGATCTTCGACAGCACCCTTCATATCGTAGAAGTCATATTCAAGGGCATAGTCCTCGGAGAAACGGTCGGCATAGCGTTTTCCGGTCAGGAGCATGAGAAACTCATCGCGCTCCTCAGGAAATTTCTCGCTGTTGGCACAAAATACTTTATCAAGCTCGAAAAGACGCAGATTGCGGTTTCCGCGGGTGATGTTGCGCTCGGCGACTGCCAGCATTCCGCTGAAAAGGCTCGGGCGCATCACCGATGAATCGGGGTTGAGCGGATTATCCAGTTTGACGAGATCGCTCTCTTCAAATCTGGTATCAAGAAGTGCCTGCTGGACACCGGTGATACTGTATGTAACACACTCATAAAGTCCGAGAGATACTGCCATTTCGCGCAGATTCTGAACCTTGGTGTAAGCGTCTTCGCTCGCCGGATGACAGATCTTGCCGTTGACAGCGATCTGCGGAATCTTGTCGAGCCCGTCGATACGCGCAACCTCTTCGGCGAGATCCGCCTCTCTGACCAGATCAAGACGGAACAGCGGAGCAGTAACTTTGCATCCGCACTCGGTGATATCGCTGATGCCGAGGTGCAATTTGCTCAATATCTCTACGATGCGCTCATTGCTGACTCCGGAACCGATGAGGCTGCGGATCTTTTCGAAGCGGCACTCGATGACATTTTCCTGCGGACGTCCGGTGTTGATGTCCATCTTTGCGCTGGCGAGAGTTCCTCCGGCGATCTCAAGAATGAGCTGGGCTGCACGGTCGGAAGCGGTATCAGCCATATCGTAATCCACTCCGCGCTCGAAGCGGTAACTTGCATCGGTGGACACTCCGAGACGGCGGCTTGATGAGCGGATGTTTGACGGATTGAATACCGCGCTCTCGAGCAGGATATCGACAGTATCATCGTTGACTCCTGAAAACTCTCCGCCCATGATTCCGGCGAGAGCCATCGGTTTTGAAGCATCGGCGATCACCAGGTGCTCATTCTTGAGCTCGATAGTTCTTCCGTCGAGGATGGTTATCTTCTCTCCCTCTTTTGCGCGGCGGATGACCACACGGTTTCCGTCGAGGCGGTTGAGGTCAAAAGCGTGGAGCGGATGTCCAAGCTCGAGCATAACGAAATTGGTTATATCAACGACGTTGTTGATGGAACGCAGACCGATGCTCTCAAGACGCTCGACCATCCAATCCGGAGAAGGACCGATCTTAACACCTTTGATTACCCTGCCGATATATCTGGGACAAAGCTCTTTGTCCTCGACAGTCACAAGCTCAGACACCTGCGTATCGCAGGCAGGAACCTTTATCTCCGGAAACACCGGCTCGACATCAAGCAGGCAGGAAACGTCACGGGCAACACCCCACATGGAGAGACAGTCAGGACGGTTCGGAGTAACTTCAAGTTCGATAAAAGTATCTCCGGGATAAAGTGATTTTACCGGAGTTCCGAGCACAGTATCCTCGGGAAGGATCATCAAACCGGAGTTATCATCAGAAATTCCGAGCTCCTTTGCGCTGCACATCATACCGTTGGACTCAACTCCGCGAAGCTTTGATTTCTTGATTTTAAACTCGCCTTCCGCGTCCGCAAAGACAGTTCCAATCGTAGCGAGCGGAACTATTTTACCGGCGTCGCAGTTGGGAGCTCCGCAAACGATCTGGATGGTATTTGTTCCATCGTTGACCTGACAGACCGAGAGGTGATCTGAGTTGGGATGCACCTGGCGGTCGAGGATCTTTGCGGCGACGACTCCATCAGGAATCGTGGAGTTGTTTTCGACCGCTTCAACTTCGATACCAGCCATTGTAAGTTTATGACAGAGAGTTGCATCATCACAATTGAGAGCAACATAATCAGAGAGCCATTTCCTTGAAATATCCATGACTGCACTCCTTAGAATTGTTCGAGAAATCTGACATCGTTCTCATAAAGGAAACGCAAGTCAGGAATATGAAAACGAAGCATTGCCAGACGCTCAATGCCCAATCCGAAAGCGTAACCGCTCCACTCGTTGGGATCGTAACCGACATTGCGGAAAACCTGCGGATCGACCATTCCGGCTCCGGCGATCTCGATCCATCCGGAGTGTTTACAGACATTGCAGCCCTTGCCTCCGCAGACAACGCAGCTGAAATCGTACTCGACACTCGGCTCGGTAAACGGGAAAAAGTGGGGTCTCAGGCGGATGCGGACATCGGGTCCGAACATCTCGCGCGCAAAGTCCTGAAGAACGCTTTTGAGATCAGCCATCGACACATTGCGATCGACATAGAGTCCCTCGATCTGGTGGAAATTCATTCCATGAGTTGCATCGGGAGTGTCACGGCGGAACACACGTCCGGGAGCAACGATGCGCACCGGAGGCTCATGGGTCTCCATGACCCTGATCTGCACAGGAGAAGTCTGGGAACGGAGAATTCTGCCATCCGGAAAATAAAAGGTGTCCTGAGGATCGCGCGAGGGGTGATCCATCGGAGTATTGAGAGCATCAAAGTTGTGATATATACTCTCGATTTCAGGACCATCGACAGCAATAAATCCCATTCTGCGGAAAATCGCCACGCACTCCTCGGCAAGACGGCTGATCGGATGCTTTCTTCCAGCCATCTGGCGGCGTCCGGGAAGTGTAAGATCTATGGCATCATCATCCTGAGATGAATTTGCAAAACGCGCGACAGCTTCATCCATAAACTGCTGGATCGCGGTACGGCCGGTGTTGAATGCTCCGCCGGTTTCCCTGCGCTCTTCGGCAGGAATGCTGCCCATCTGGCGGGACAATTCAGGAAAAAGACCGTTCCTGCCGAGATAATCTATGCGAACAGCCTCGATCTCAGCTTGCGACTTGGCGGCGGAACAACGGCTTTCAGCCTCTTCCACAGCCCGATTGATAGCTTCAATTATTGTATTCATATTGCTCCTGTAAAGACCGCTTCACATACAATCATTTTTTGTTGAAGGGTTTGTTCAAAACACCCGCAGAACGCAACTTGTCACTCTGCCTGAATTTCTGTGTCATGAACAAACTCTTCCACATGAAATGCGCTTTTCAACGCATATTTGAGAAACAGCCCTTTTGACAAATTATATCCGGAAATCCTGAACTCATGTCAAAATCACACCCGGAAAAAATCCCTTTAAAACACAAAACAGCTTGAATTCGGTGAAGAACACCAAAATCAAGCTGTTTCAGATCAGAAAATACGGTCTCAGGCCTTGGTGACCCGCTCGACCAACGCCTTGAACTCGGCGGGTTCGTTGACCGCCAGATCAGCGAGAACCTTGCGGTTCAGCTCGATATTGGCCTTCTTCAAACCATCCATAAAGCGGCTGTAGTTCACGTCGAGAGCGCGGCAGGCGGCGTTGATACGCACGATCCAGAGTCCACGATACTGACGTTTTTTCTGTTTGCGGCCGACATAGGCGTGGCTGAGAGCCTTATCGACTGCATCATAGACGTTGCGGATGTTGCGGCTGCTGTTGCCGTAAAAACCCTTCGCCATCTCCAGCGTGCGCTTGCGACGCTTGCGGGAGGGCACTGCATAAGTAGTTCTTGCCATTTGTAATTCCCTCCTGTTCTATCAGAGACCGTAAGGCAGTGCTGCCTTGATGCGGCTGTTCTCGGATGCGGACACCGCTGCGTCCTGACGCAGACGACGCTTGCGCTTCGCGTTCTTACAGGTCTTCAGATGCCGTGCACCAGCTCTGTGGTGACGGAACTTGCCGGTACCCGTCTGCTTAAGACGTTTCGCGGCACACTTTCTTGTTTTGAGTTTCGGCATTGTTTTTTCCTTTCGTCTTTATAGACTTGTTAAACCGAGCCGGTCAATGCTTATCACCGACTGCGGCCTTATTTCAGCACCCAAAAAACTTATTTCGGCGCAAAATTCACAGATATATTTCGACCCAGAAGTTTCGGAGTTCCATCCGGATCAGCGTACGGAGTCAAAGCCTCAGTCACCTGTTTCATCAGTTCAAAGGCCATATCCTGGTGAGCCATCTCACGTCCACGCAACGCAAGCGTGATCTTGACGCGGTATTTCTTTTCCAGAAAATCCAACGCTTTCTTCAGCTTGGTCTCGTAATCATGCTGGTCGATGTTGATATGGAACTTGACCTCTTTGATCTTCTGCGCCATCGCATTCTTGCGCTGCGCCTTGATGTTTTTCTTCTGCTCATAACGGAGCTTGCCGAAATTCATGATGCGCACCACAGGAGGTGTAGAGCGATCAGATACCAGAACCAGATCCAATCCCGCCTCGGCAGCCAACTCTTTTGCGTTCGCGTAACTCACGACTCCGAGCTGCTCGCCCTCGGCACCGATCAGACGAACTTCTGTCAAAGTTATAGTCCGATCGTTGGGTTTCAACAACTTAGCAATAACGATACCCTGCCTTTCTTACTTCATTTAACTCCCGCCGGAAACCATTTCCGGCAAGGCAAAATCAATATCTGCACAGCATTTTTGCACTACTGTGCAGATGTACAATACATAAGATAGCATCAAACTATCTTATTTTCAACCTCATTTTGCATCTTTTTAGCAACTTCTTCCACACTCATGGCTCCGAGCTCGCCTTCACGGCGGGTTCTCAGAGAGACGCAGCCGGTTTCAGCCTCGCGTTCACCGAGCACCATAAGGTAGGGAACACGCTCGTTGCGGGCGGCGCGGATCTTGGCTCCAAGACCGGCAGCCTGCTCATCGACTCCAACGCGGAATCCCTTGGCGCGCAGCTCGGATGCGACCTTCTTCGCAGCCTCGATTTGAGCGTCATTGACCGGAAGGATACGGGCCTGCTCAGGAGCGAGCCACAACGGAAACGCTCCGGCATAATGCTCGACCAGGATTCCGAAGAAACGCTCAAGACTTCCGAGCAGAGCACGGTGCACCATGTACGGACGGTGCTTCTTGCCATCCTCTCCAATATAGGTCATATCAAAACGCTCGGGAAGATTGAAGTCGAACTGAATGGTGGTCGTCTGCCACTCGCGTCCGATCGCATCTTTGATCTTGAGGTCGATTTTGGGACCGTAGAAAGCGCCGCCTCCCTCATCGACTTCGCAATCAAGTCCGCATTTCTCGACCGCTTTTCGGAGACTGCGGATCGCAGTTTCCCAACGCTCGGGCTCGCCGACCGCCTTCTCGGGACGGGTCGAAAGGTACGGTTTGATAACAGTCGCCGAACCGAAGAAAGTACGGTTCATCTCAAGGCTGAAACGGAGAACTTCTGCAATCTCGTCCTCGATCGACTCCGGAGTACAGATGATATGTGAGTCATCCTGAGTAAATCCGCGGACACGCATCAAGCCGTGCAGCGCACCGGATTTCTCATAACGGTAAACGGTTCCGAGCTCCGCCCAGCGCAGCGGAAGTTCGCGGTAGCTGCGGAGACGTGAACGGTAAACCTCGATATGGAACGGACAGTTCATCGGCTTGACATAATAGTCGCGCTCATCGATTTCCATGGGGCTGTACATTCCGTCACGGTAGAAGCCGAGGTGACCGCTGGTCTCCCAGAGCAGGCTCTGACCGATATGAGGAGTATAAAGCAATTCATAACCATTCTTGTAATGCTCCTCTTTCCAGAAGGTCTCGACAAGATGGCGGATAAGCGAGCCTTTGGGTCTCCACAAAACAAGTCCGGGACCGACGTTGTCGGAAAATCCGAAGAGATCAAGCTCAACTCCAAGTTTGCGGTGATCGCGTTTCGCAGCCTCTTCCTGCTGACGGATATAAGCCTGGAGCTCCTCCTCAGTCGGGAAAGCGATTCCGTAAATGCGCTGAAGCATCGGATTCTTCTCATCGCCGCGGAAATAGCTTCCGGCAATTCCAGTCAATTTGATCGCACCGATCTCTCCGGAGTTCTCCACATGGGGTCCGCGGCAGAGATCAAGGAAATCTCCAGTACGGTAAAAGCTGATAACATCCTCTTCGGCGATATCGGCGAGACGCTCAAGCTTGTAAGGCTGACCTTCGAGAAGCTTCTGCGCTTCGGCACGGTCAGTTTCAAAACGCTCAAACGGAAGCTTTCTGCCGATGAGTTTTTTCATGGCTTTCTCGATCGCCTTCAAATCCTCGGTAACAAGGCGATGTTCCATATCAAAATCATAGTAGAAGCCATTTTCGGTCGCGGGACCGATATCAAATTTGGCGTCCGGATAAAGCTGTTTCACAGCAGCCGCCATAACATGCGCCGCGCTGTGACGGATGGTTGAAAGATCGTAGTTGCTCATATTAAAAATTCCTGATAAAATTGTTTATCAAATAACATATATTCAAAAGTCTGATGAACCATGAAGCAATTTATGCTGCACACCATTCAATAAATGCAGCAAGTGTCACCCGCGTCGGTGACGCGGGGGAGAACTCCATAATAATGTATAACAGACATCATAACAACTCCAACTGCTCCGGAGGAGGATCAATGATCTCCCTCACAGGACGAAAACTTTTACGGTGTATCGGAGTAACTCCGTGCTTATGCAGCGCCTGCAAATGAGCCGCTGTGCCGTAACCTTTATGAACAGCAAATCCGTATTCCGGATAAAGCTTATCCATTTCAATCATAAAATCATCACGTGCAACCTTGGCGATTATACTGGCGGCGGCGATGCTTGCCGAGAGAGAATCTCCCTTCACCAGGTTGCGGGACTCAACCTTGAACCCGCGGACTGCAAGTCCGTCAACCAGAACACAATCCACGTTTTCGAGCTGACTTACAGCCTCCCGCATAGCGCGATGAGTCGCCTGCAAAATGTTTATTTCATCAATAACATCCGCATCCAGCAGGGATAAGCCTATCGACACTCCCGGAAGTGCATATATCTCATCCCTCAATGCGCGGCGTGATGAATCACTGAGCTGCTTGGAGTCAAAAACATCCGGCAACTCAATGCCGCGCGGCAAAACTACTGCCGCAGCCGCAACCGGACCAGCCAATGGACCGCGTCCAGCCTCATCAACTCCGGCAATAAAACAAAACCCCTCCGCCCAGAGTTCGCGTTCCGGCCGGAGGAGTTCGTCGATACAGGGAGATTTCTCTCCCCGTTTTATTGAAGCCATCTTCAACAACCTTACTTGGTGCGAAGCTCCTTGACGCGGGCATCACGACCGATTTTGTCACGGAGATAGTAAAGTTTGGCGCGGCGGACATCTCCGCGGCGGACAACTTCGATCTTCGCGATACGGGGGCTGTTGATCGGGAACACACGCTCAACGCCCTGACCTGCCTGGACACGACGGACGGTGAAGGTCTCTTCAATACCGCTGCCGCGACGGGCGATCACAACACCCTGAAACTGCTGGATACGCTCGGTGTTTCCTTCCACGATCTTAACGTGGATACGGATGGTATCACCGACGGAGAACTGGTGACGCTCTTCACGAACCTGCTCTTTGCGAATTTTATCCAATATCGTCATTTTTCAAACCTCTTTTTCTGTTTGACTTAAAAATTTTTTCCATAAATCCGGCCTGCGCTCTCGCGTCAGCCGCTCCATTTCCGAGCGTCGGTACGCTGCAACCTTCCCGTGATCTCCGCTCAGGAGAATTTCAGGAACTCCCTTGCCCCGGTAAACCGGAGGCCGGGTGTACTGTCCATACTCGAGCAAACCGTCAGAGTGTGACTCCTCACTGCTTGACTCATCATCTCCGAGAACTCCCGGAAGCAAACGGATCACCGCATCGCAGATCACCATTGCCGCAGGAACCCCGCTGGACAACACATAGTCGCCTATCGAAACCTCTTCGTCGATCGCAAGCTCAATAGCCCGCTCATCGACGCCCTCGAAGTGCCCGGTCACCACCACAAGATGTTTGCATTTTGAAAAACGCTCAGCCATCTTCTGATCGAACACCCTGCCCCTCGGAGTGGTCAGTATCACAAGCGAATCCTCACTCCGCACCGACTCCACGGCCTTGACCACCGGATCTGCCATCATAAGCATACCGGGACCTCCGCCGTAAGGCTTCTCATCAACAGTACCACGCGCATCAACCGCAAACTTGCGGATATCATGCGCATTCAACTCAATCAACCCGCGCCCGGAAGCGCGACCGATCACACTCTCACCGAGCGGACCGGGAAACTGCTCCGGAAACAGAGTCAATATATCGACTTTGAACGGCGTCATGCTATTCACCCTGCGATACTCAACACAATTTCCGAAAACGTCTTATCAGTCAAGCACATCGACAGAGATCCGTTTGCGCTGTCTTCCGGCAGCACTGCTGACCAGAGAACGGATCGCCATAATGATCTTGCCGTGTTTTCCGACGATCTTGCCGATGTCCTCTTTGCGGCAGCGGATCTGGATCGTCGCACCATCCTGATTATCAACAGTAGTGATACTGACCTCATCGGGATAATCGACGAGCGACTTCACCACATACTCAACAAACCCTTCGACTTCACGAAGAGTTCCGGTGTTTGCCGCGCCGGATTTTTCACCGGAACCGCCAAACAAAAAACCGAATAATTTCTTGAACATACCAAGTCACCCTTTGCGGAATTACGCTTCGGGAGCAGCCTCCGCAGGAGCTTCTGCGGCAGCGGCAGCTTCAGCAGCTGCAGCCTCAGCGGCTGCTTTTGCTTCTGCCTCAGCAGCGGCCTTAGCCTCCGCCTCAGCTTTCGCGCGCTCGACAGCCTTCTTTGAGGGGGCAGCCTTGCGCTCAACATCGCGCAGGGTCTTGCCGGCGCGGACACGCTCGATCACATCAAGCACGGTGGGGGAGAAAACCGCACCGACGCTCTTCCAATAATCAGCACGCTCGACATTCACTGCTTCCTCTTTGGTACGGGGATTGTAAAAACCGAGCTCTTCGATCGCTTTGCCGTCGCGGCTGGAACGCTGATCCATAACCACAACACGGAAGCACACCGCATTGCGGGTGCCGGTACGCTTCAGTCTGACTCTAACCATAACGTCATTTACCTTCATTGGGACGCAAATAGCATTGCGTCACTTATTGATTGACTATAACACTAAAATTTCTTACAATCCAGATGCTGCCGCAGACGCCCCGAACAGCCACGTTTTACGGAACATCCGCAAACACTTCTCTCAAAATCCCAGGCCCAAGAGGATGCGAGCCATAATCAGAAAAAAGCATTCTGCTACATTGAATTTCAAATAATATAATTCAAGTTCACCTTGTTTTCAAGTCTTTTTTGCAAAAAAAACACAATATTATCTTACATTGACTTGCAGTTTTACGTTTCAAGTGTTACATTAACAGGACGACACAATAGTTTTATCAATTTTTTAACAGGAAAAGTATTACAATGGGACGCCTCTCTATCGATAACTGCGAAATGCTGGCGAAGGATTTCACCGACCAGACGATCCTCAGGGAACTCCAGCTTTGCAAGTTAAAAGAAATAGTTCGCCATGCTTATGACAATGTCGCTCTTTTCAGAAGCAGAATGGACGAACTCAACCTGAAACCTTGCGATATCAAAGAACTCAGCGACCTGGCTAAACTGCCGTTTATGAAAAAGGTCGATCTGCGCGACACATATCCCTTTGGACTTTTTGCCGTGCCGCAGCGCGATATCGTGCGTCTCCATGCCTCAAGCGGAACCACCGGTAAACCGATCGTTGTCGCCTATACAAAAGAAGATATAGACGTTTGGAACGAAGTTATGTTCCGTGCCCTCGCCGGCGCCGGACTCGGCAAAGAAGATATCATCCAGGTCTCTTACGGATACGGACTCTTCACCGGCGGTCTCGGAGCCCATTACGGTGCCGAAAAACTGGGTGCAACAGTGGTTCCGGCAAGCGGAGGCAACACCAGACGTCAGGTAATGCTTATCCGCGATTTCGGTGTAACTGCCATGATGTGCACCCCCAGCTACTTCCTCCATTTGATCGAGGAAGCAGCAAGACAGGGCATCGACCTCAAAGAACTTCCGATCAAGGCAGGTATATTCGGTGCCGAGCCATGGACTGCAGGTATGAGAGAGCGCATCGAACAGGGTGCCGGAATTGAAGCATTCGACATCTACGGACTCTCTGAGATCATCGGTCCCGGAGTTGCCATGGAGTGCCATGAACACGAAGGTCTGCACATTTACGAGGATCACTTCTATCCTGAAATCATCGATCCTGATACTGGAGAAGTACTTCCTGACGGCGAGACCGGTGAACTCGTTCTCACCACTTTGAGCAAATATGCAATGCCGATGATCCGTTACCGCACCCGCGATATCACCCGCATCATCAGCGAACCCTGCAAATGCGGACGCACGATCCGCCGTATAGACAGAATAAGCTCACGCAGCGACGACATGTTCATCATCCGCGGAGTCAATGTTTTTCCGTCACAGATCGAAAGTGCCATCCTTGCTATCGAGGGAACCACTCCGAACTACATCATCCGTCTCTACACTGAAAACGGAATGGACAATATCCAGGTTGACACTGAGCTCAGCCCTGAGATGATGTCCAACGATGCAGAGCAGATGGAAAAGATGCGTAAACGCATTTCCTCTTCGATCGAGTCCATCACCGGACTCCGCGTCAAACTTCGTCTGGTTGATCCCAACACCATAACCAGAAGTGAAGGAAAAGCCAAACGCGTATTTGACGAGCGTACCGCCAAGTAAGCACAAGACACTATCATATCCAGGCACCATCGCCCAGCGGTGGTGCTTTTTTTCTGGTCATTTTGTTCCATCAGAAAAAAATTGTTAATGTCTCAAATGTTGTGAAGAAAAATGACCGGCGGCGGTGCCCCGCGGTCAATCTCGCGCCTTGCATCTGCGGCGCGGCGGTCGTGTACAAAAGTACACTCCCTTGCTGTGCTCGATGCAAAACGCGACATTGTCTCACGGATGCATCCACCGAGGCAAACAAGCGTGTGGCGTATGTTGACAAAATATAACGAATGTGCTATATTTAAGCACAT
>SUVY01000017.1 GCA_015061775.1 Lentisphaerota bacterium
CACGGTAGTTAAGGGCTCCAGCGGCGATGGTACTGTAAATTTGACTATGGGAGAGTAGCACGGCGCCGGGAATTTTTCTTACGGCTCAAACATTCGCACTGTTTGAGCCGGTTTTTTTTGTGCCTGATAGGCACTTTTTTGTCGCGCCCTCCCGTCTTCGGCTGCTTTGCAGCTCTACGCCGCGGCAAGCCAGTTTGTCGGGCTTGATCGGGGGACGGCGGTCTCCCTTCTGCCTTTGCATTTTTTACGCTTGGGGCGTGCAGAGTAGTTCTGTTTTGTGCCTTCTTATGTTTTTTGCCCAAATTGGGGTGTTCGATGGTTCGTCGCGGTCTCTGGTTAAGGGCTCCAGCGGCGATGGTACTGTAAATTTGACTATGGGCGAGTTCAACGACGGTACAGACAAAAATCCAGACTTGTCTTGACGCGTCTTGCAAAAAGAGAATATATTTCATTTATAAAAGAAACACTCAAGGGCGGTCTTGATTTTATTGCTTGTGATTTTAGTAAAGGTTACACAGACAATGTAACAATTCGTGTTGTTCCGCTTCCCGGCAAAGATTTTCTTAGCAGTTCAGACGAAGAGATTCGTGTCAATGTAAAACAGGTATATCAAGGGATGTTTGGTTTTAATACAGAAATATATGAGATAAAACGCCTGATCGTTGCTGGGCATCCATGCATTTTTGTTGATTTATCTCATGCTCCAACGAAGCAGCGAGTTAACAATTATGTTTTTCCATATGGCGATAAATCGTTTTCAATTACTTTGGACAGCAAGCTCTCAACCTTTGAACAAAATAAGAAATTGTTTGACGCAGCATTGAAAACGCTGAAAATTGGAAAATAAGTTTGTTTGTGGTGTAAGAATAGATACTTGCCGCGCAGTAGTTATACAGATGACAGTTTTACGAGGAATGAAAAATGGCATTTACAACAAGAAAATCGTTATTGGCAAAAGTTCACAGCGGAGATGCGTGCTCGTGGGATGACTTCTACAAGGCTTACAAACCTTTGATCCTGTTAAAAGGAGATGATCTCGGGCTGAAACAGGATGAAAAGCAGGAACTCATCCAGAATGTAATGTTCGAAGTGTTCGCGAAAGATATCACAGGAAAATTTGTGCAGGATAAAATTCCGGATGATGTCGTCTTCACTTACGACCCCTCCAAAGGACGGTTCAGGCATTATTTGCGTAAGGTCGTCAAGTTTCAGGCGATCAAAATACTCAAGAAACGCAGGAATAATGTCTCTCTTAATGCGGATGACGATATGGAAAATTTCTTTCCCGCCGACGACGTGTGGAATGCCTCCTGGGACGAAGAGTGGCACCGGCATGTTCTCAATCAGGCGATGGTCGAGCTCAAAAACAGAGTGCAGCCTGAGACCTTTGCCGCTTTTGAAATGTATGCCGTGCAGAACCGCAATGTCCAGGAGGTCGCCGAATTCCTCAATCTGTCCGTCTCTTCTGTTTACACGGCGAAGAGCCGCTGTGTGTCTGCCTTGCGTGAAATAATCAAAGATTTGGAGGATAAATAAATTATGAAACACTACACTAAAGAGGAACTGGAACTCTTCCGCAACGGACAGATGAGCATTCTCGGGCGATTGCGGTGCTCTGCGCACCTGAAGGAGTGCCAAGAGTGTTCAAAAGTCATGGAAGAGTTGAAAGAAGATGACAATTTGATCTCCGAAGTGCGCGGAAGCGTACAGCTGTATAAAGAATTATCCATGGAGAAGTAAACTCATTATGAAAAACATTTGCGCATCAGTGTTGTTTTCCGGCCTCATGATGGTTTCCGGAGCGGTGTATGGAACTGAACAGTCACGCGCCCAGCTGGAAAAAGAGTATGAACGCTATCAGCAAGAGGTCGAAAAACTGAAGTCCCAAAACCCGGCGGTTTATTTCAAACTTGTGGAAAGCCGCAATAAAAAACGGATGGAAAACTATAAGAATATCCGGGCGACGGCAAGTTGGAAACCGATAGAGGCAATGAACCCTCCGGAGTGCAAATACTATTCCACAGAGGGTGTATGTGTTTTCCCTTTCACATTTATTTCTCCGTACCCCAAAATAGCTCACGTAAATACGGTTACCGAACTGATGTTTCCGCCGAAAATCGGCAGCTGGACGGCGCAGGGAATTCAGGTTTATGATACCGGAAAAGCCGGATACAGCATCAGGTATTATGACCCTGAGAGATCATGTCATGCCGACATTTTTATTTACGATTGCCCCCCTGCCATGAAGAAGGATATTGAGGTCTTGATGCTCGAGATAATCAGCGTGGCAAAACAGTTATATCAACATTATACAAATACAAAACTTGACAACGGCATCACACTCGGAAAAATAGGCAACAACTCCGAATACTGCGCATCGTTTTTTGGACAGTATCAGTTTCCGGATGACGGAAGAAAATGCGATACATTTGCGCTGGTGTTTTTGCGTAACCAGAAGTTTGTAAAAATCCGTATCTCTCAGGAGGGAATGAACCGTCCGGCGTTTGAAAAAACAGTCAGGGATTTTATGGAGGGTTTTGATAAAAGCGTGCTGCTCGACTCCAAAAGGAACAACCGGAAATTCACCAACGATATCCCGACTTATCCAATCGTTTACACCTTTCAACGCCAGTAACAAAGGCGTGCAGCATACCACAGGGGGCGAGCAACGCGAGTCCCCAAAGTACCCCGCTTTTTTTGAAAGTTCCGTCTCCGGTTGCTTTGCAACTCTACGCCGTGACAAGGGGGCGGGGAAATAGCGAACCTAAAAAATAATTAAGTCAGGTACTCCGCTTTTCTTGAAGTGGGTTGGGGGCGCGGGGGAAGGGCGAAACCTCTTTTCTCGTGAAAAGAAGTTTCGCCCTTCCCCCGCATCATCTACCCATATCAGGAACAGCGTAAAAACCTTACTTCTTTACCCTGATGGTGGCGGCTCTGCCGTGGGCGGCGAGCATTTCCATGTTTCCGAAGCGTTCGATGATTTCGGCTTCGCGGCGGAGGGCTGCTTCTGAGTATTTTACTATGCTGGTACGGCGGATGAAGCTTGAGGTTTCAAGTCCGTTGAAGCAGTGGGCGCTGGAGGCGGTGGGCAGGACGTGGGAGGGACCTGCGCAGAAGTCTCCGGCGGATTCGGGAGTCCATGAGCCGAGGAAGATCGCGCCTGCGGAACGGATCTTCTTCGCCCATTTCGCGGGGGTTGCGGCTTGTATTTCAAGGTGTTCCGGAGCGTAGTTTCCGGCGAGTTCGCAGGCATCATCCATATTTTTGACGCAGATGAGGAAGACTCCTTTATCGAGCACCTTATCGACGATCTGTTCGCGGGGAAGGGTGGCTTTCTGGCGCAGAACTTCTGCTTCGACTTTGCCGATCATATCGGGGCAGTCGGTGACCATGACCGCCTGTTCAAGACCGCTTCCGTGTTCAGCCTGACTGAGCAAATCGGCGGCGACGAAGGCGGGATTGGCGGTTTTGTCGGCGACAACGAGGATCTCTGAGGGGCCGGCAACGAGGTCGATGGCAACTTCTCCGTAGAGCAGCTTCTTGGCGGCGGTGACGTAAGCGTTGCCGGGGCCGACGACTTTTTCAACCTTCTTGACGGTCTCGGTTCCGAGCGCCATAGCGGCGACGGCGTAAGCTCCTCCGAGACGGTAGATGGTCTTGACGCCGACGAGCTTCATGGCGTAGAGGGTAGCGGGGTGCATTCCTCCGGGAGGAGTGCAGCCGACGATCTCTTTGACTCCGGCAGCGGCGGCGATGCCAGCGGTGTGCAGGACGCTCGAGACGAGCGGAGCGGTTCCGCCCGGAATATAAACTCCGACTCTGTCCATGGGGGTGAACTTTTCACCGACCGTGACTCCGGGGCGGGGGGAGGCTGTCCAGGAGAGCGGAAGCGTCGCCTTGGCGAACACTTTGACCTGCTCGAATGCCTGCTTTATCGCCCGCTTGTCGGCAGCGGAAAGTTTGCGGCAGGCTTCGGAGATCTCCTCTTTTGAGACGATCATGTTCTCTTTGGTGAGTTTGATGCGGTCAAATTTTTCGGCAAATCTGATAAGGGCAGCGTCTCCTTCGGTTCTCACCGCGGAGATGATATCGGCTGCCGCCTTTTCCGCCTCGGGAGGAAAGGGGGCGCGGTTATAAAGAGCATCGAGTGCGCTCTGGAAATCAGGGTCATTGAAATATAATTTTTTCATAGATAAATCTCCTTATAAATACACAACTAAAATATACACGCAGAACACCGAAAGTTCAAGGCGCATTGCCGTGCTGCGGGAGGCTTTGTGTCAAATTGTTTTACTCCGGGTGCCGTTGGGGGCGGGATGAGCTTGTATTTCAATAAAATAATGCTATATTAGACAACAAATAATATACAGACGCGGTCGGGGGTATCCCTCTTTCGGGAATTGAGGCTTCGTGTACTGAAAAACGGGCTTGAAAAACTCCTGACGCAAGATGTGAAAAGCATAACATCTACAACAGGAGATATTCCGAATGTCAGACGTGAAAACCGCATTGATAATCGGTGCCACCCGCGGCATCGGCAGGGAGTGCGCCCTGCGGCTCGCTCAGGACGGGTTTGATATAGTCGGCACCTGCCGCAGCAACCCGGAACGTTTCAGTGAACTTGAGACCGTAATAAAGTCATGCGGCAGAAAATTTGATGCGCTCGCTTTCGATATAGCTGACCGCAAGGCGGCGGAGGATGCCCTCTGCGGATTTTTCGGCGACGGAGCTCCGGATGTGGTCGTTTACAATGCCGGAATACGCGACGATGAGATATTCGCCTTCATGACTCCGGAGCAATGGGATAAAGTCCTCAATACCAACACGGGAGGCTTCTTCAACTGTATCCATCCGCTGATCGGCAATATGATAAGCCGCAAAAACGGCAGGATCATTGTGATATCCAGTATTTCCGGACAGACCGGACAGCCGGGACAGGTAAACTACTCTGCCTCCAAGGCTGCGCTGCTCGGAGCAGTCAAGGCTCTCGCCAAAGAGGTGGCGCGCAAAAAGATACTGGTCAACGCGGTCACTCCGGGATTTATTGCTACTGATATGACTGAGAGCATGGATCTCGACCAGATAAAGAACCTTATTCCGATGCGCCGCACAGGTACTCCGCGCGAAGTCGCAGGAGCGGTCTCGTTCCTCGCCGGTGAGGACAGCTCTTATATCACCGGGCAGGTCATCCCGGTCAACGGAGGTCTGTTTATCGGATGATGGGCTGTTTTGACTATGTGATACTCGGCAGCGGCATAAGCGGTATGACCCTGGCGATCCTGCTCGGCTCCGCCGGAGCAAAAGTAGCGGTGATCGAAAAGGCAAACGCTTTTGGCGGAGCTATGCAGCGTTTCCGCCGCGAAGGGGTTCCGCTGGATACCGGGTTCCACTTTACGGGAGGCATATCCGACTGCTTCGGAGATATGCTCGATGTGCTGGGCATCAGAAGTGATATCAGCGCAGTTCCCGTGAAACAGTCGGTTTTTTTCTGTGACAGCAAAGAGAAACTGGATATTCCCGCGGGAATAAATGAGCTTGAGGCGTTTCTCATCGGGCGTTTCCCGGAGCAGAAAGCAGGAATCACCGCCTACTTTGAGGCGGAACGCCGGGTTTTTGAAGCTACTCCGCTCTTTCACCTCAGGGGGGCAGGGGCGTTTTACTCCGGGCTTCCGGATATCGAAGAGGATCATATAACGCTCGCCGAGTTCCTCGACCGGCACGGAATTTGCGGAAAACTGCGCGGAATACTCTGCGCCGCTGCTTCATGTTACGGAACGGCTCCGTCAGAAGTGTCGTTCGCCAACCATGCGCGGATACACTATGGATTATGCAATGACCCGTTCCGCCTGAAAGATGGCGGAAATGCGGTAGTCAAAGCCTTTCTGCGCCGCGCAGATGAGCTCGGTATAGCCGCCATCAAAGGAACGACCGTCGCCAGCTGGGGAGAGTGCGACGAAAAGAACAGAATATACTCTGCCGTCCTCGGAAACGGCGAAACAATAGAGTTCAAAAATCTTATTTTTACCCAGCACCCCGCCGAAGTTTTGCGTCTGCTTCCGCAGGAAAAGGTGCGCCCCTCGCTCAGAGAACGGGTCGCGGAGCTCGAAGATACCTGCGGCTTTTTCACCTGGTACGCGCTCTATGAGGGAGACAGTGACGAGTTTTCCGAGGAGCTTTGTTCGACGCTTACTACTCCTGATCTCGACCGCATACTTTCAGGCAGATATCCGGAGGAACGCACCACGGGATTTGTTCTGTCGCGCGAAGTGAAAAGCGATGGCAGTGCGTGCTGCTGCGTGACAGGTTTCCAGAGTGCTTTCGCAGAGGAGACTGCAAGTTGGAACAACTCTCTCTGCGGCAGGCGCGGAGCTGATTATGCCGATTACAAGAGGAAAAAATCTCAGGAGCTCGAGGATATCATCTGCCGCGTGCACCCGTATCTCAAAGGAAAACTCCGGACGATCTGCACTTCGTCTCTTCTGACGTTCAGAGATTACCTCAGCTCAACGGGCTCAGCCTACGGAGTCCGTCAGAAGGTCGGTCAGATAAACCTCTTCGGCAGACTTCCTGTACGCAACTTTTATACGGCAAGCCAGAGCTCGATACTTCCCGGAGCGGTGGGGTCGATGCTTACTGCGCTTGTGCTTTTCCGCGAACTCGCCGGAGAAGAGGCTTACGGCAGACTGCTGTTTGAAACTTTGGGGAACAAGCCGGTATGAACAGAAATCAGCGTCGTGTGGTCATAACCGGTATCGGAGTCGTTTCCGCTCTCGGAAACACTCCTGACACTCTCTTTGCCAACCTGCTCGCCGGAAAAAGCGCGGTGAGGATGATGGCGGATTGGCCCCATCCGGCTTTGGCGGCTCCGCTTGCGGAACTGCCTGAGGCGGCAGATATTCCGCGCTCCATGCGGCGCACGATGGGCAATGTCGCACTCTACTGTGCGGCGGCGGGCAAAGCGGCGGCTCAGCATGCCGGGATCACGGAGTTTCCCGATGGACGCACACTCTGTGCGGCGGGCTCCACGATGGGGTCGTCTCTGGTCTTTGAGGAGACTTTCAATACCCTTCTGCTCGGGAAAGGAATGGCGGATGTCTCGCCCATGAACTTCTTTAAATGCGCCTCGCATACCGCAGCTTACAATATGGCAAACGTGCTCGGAATTGATGCTATGACTTACTCTCCGGCGGCGGCGTGCGCCTCGGGACTGCAGGCTGTCGGACTTGCCGCAACGCTTATTGCCGCAGGAGAAGCCGATGTCGCAGTTTCCGGAGGAAGTGAAGAGTTGAGTCACATGGTGTCCGAGAGCTTCGTCCTCATGGATGCCCATGCCTCAGTCCTTGCGGGAGAAGCGGTTCAGGAGCAGCCGCGTCCGTTCGACTCGGCGAGGCGCGGACTCGTCTGCGGAGAGGGCGCAGCTGTCTTTGTGCTCGAAGAGTATGAACATGCCAAAGGGCGCGGAGCCGATATCCTCGCCGAAATATCAGGTTACGCCACCAACCGCGGCAGAGAAAATGTCACCCAGTCCGACAGCGGCTCAGTCATAAAGTGTTTTGAACTTTTGCGCGGGAAATGCGATATTCCTCCGCTTGAACAGGGGTTCATAAACGCCCATGCCACAGGAACTCTTCAGGGAGACCGCTCCGAAGCTGAGGCGGTGAGACGATTTTTCGGAGGCAATATCCCCGTGAGCTCCCTCAAGGGCAACATCGGACACACACTCGGAGCCGCAGGTTCGATAGAACTTGCCGTCTCTGTTGAAATGTTGCGGCGCAATATCATCCTGCCCACCGCAAATTTGTGCTCTCCTGCCGCGGAGTGCTCAGGAATAGACCACGTTTCTGCTGCGCGTGAAAAAAAATGCAGCTTCTTTATAAAAAACTCCTTTGCATTCGGCGGAATAAATGCCGTTATGATGTGCAGGAAGATTTGATATCAGTAAAAACAATTACCAACAGAAAGGATAATACCATGACCAGAGAAGAGATCATCGAAATCGTAAATGCCGCTTTTGCCGAACTGGAAATTCCCGAAGAGGAGCTGACTCCTGAAGCCCAGTTCTTCACCGACCTCGGACTCGACAGCCTCGATATGGTGGATGTCGTCATCAGTCTCCAGCGCAAGTTCGGAGTCCAGCTCCGCGGCAATGAGGAGATCAAAAAGGTGCGCTGTCTCAACGACCTCTACGATTTCTTCGTCAAAATCGACGCCGAAAAGAATAAGTAAGGGGTCACTCCGGAGTCCGCTTTTATGGTGTCTTTTATCGTCTATACCCGTATGCTGGTGCTCGGGGTGCTCTATACCGTTCCGGCAGTGCTGTTCGTATTGATATATGCCTTTTTTGTGCTGTTCAATACCGTGAAAGTGCGCCGGATGATGCGGTTGATAATCCTCGGGTTCGGCAAGCTGATGGTGCGCGTCGCCATCGCTCCGTATGTCAAAGTCATCACGGAGTATGAGGACCATAAAGAGACTCCGCAAGTAGCCATTTACATCTGCAACCACCGCTCGGCGTCGGATGCGTTTCTGGTATCCACGGTGAAGACGGTGGTTCCGGCGTTTCAGGTGATGAAGGGGTGGCCGATGAAACTGCCGGTTCTCGGATTGTGCGCGAAGGTGGCGGGATATTTCCCCGTCACAGAGCAGTCCTTCGAGGAGACCTGCCGGAAGAGCAGAGAGCTCCTGCTCGGAGAACAGGCCCCCGTATTCATCTATCCGGAGGGCACGCGCTCTGGCAACCGCTCGATCAATCAATTTCACGGAACGTTTTTCCGCATCGCAAAAGAGCTCGCTCTGCCGATAGTTCCAGTGGCGATCGCGGGCAATGAGAATATTCCTGACTTGAAATTCCGCATCCGGCGCGGTACAGTGATGGTGAAGGTGCTCAAAGCAATTCCCGCTGAGACCGTCTGCGGAATGTCGCTGTATGCCCTCAAAAACATGGTGAGGAACCGCCTCGCCGAAGAGACCAGGCTCATGGATGAAAGGTTGGATGGCAATGATGCTTGAGGAACAATTTATTTACCGTCCCGAGTGCGAAAAGCTTACTGCTGATGAGATCAATTGTTTGCAGGAAAAACTTTTGCGGTGCCAGCTTGAGTGGTGCAAAAAGAATTCTCCATACTACTCAAAGGTGCTCGCTCGTGTGGATACCGGGCGCTTCCGGCTTTCAGAGCTCGGAAGTTTGCCCTTTACCAGCAAAAGCAGCGTGTCCGAAGACCCCGACGCCTTTATCTGCGTTCCCGGCAGGGATATCGGAGAAGTCGTCTTCACTTCGGGAACGACCGGAACTCCGTGCAAGATCGTTTACTCCAACAACGATATGCAGCGTCTGCGCTACAATGAACAGCGTTCTTTCACCGCTGCCGGAGTGAACGCCGATGATATCGTTCTGCTCACCTGCACCGGAGACCGCTGCTTTATTGCAGGTATGGCGTATTATCTCGGTGCAAGAAGCGTCGGCGCAGCCGCGGTACGCAACGGACTCAACTCCATAGACAGTCACCTCGATATATTGAGGACGCTCCACCCCACTGTGATCGTCGGAGTTCCCTCGTTTCTCAAACATCTGGGCGAAGCCGCTTCGCGCGCCGGTCTTTGCGGCTCAGTAAGAAAACTTATGTGTATCGGTGAACCTGTCCGCGACAGAGAGTTCAAGCTCGCAGGTCTCGGCAGGCAGATCGCCGACCTCTGGGGAGCTGAAGTGCACTCCACTTACGCGTCTTCTGAAATCGTCAGCAGTTTCTGTGAGTGCGAAGCGTTCAACGGAGGACATCTGCTTCCGGATCTTGTCATTCCTGAAATCGTCGATGAAGAGGGCAATGTCCTGCCTTACGGAGAGGTCGGAGAGCTCGTTCTTACCCAGCTCAACGCTCAGGCTATGCCGCTTATCAGATTCAGGACAGGTGACATATCTTTCCTCGTAAACGAACCCTGCCGGTGCGGAAGAGCTTCTCTGCGTCTCGGCCCCATCCTCGGCAGAAAGAGCCAGCTGCTCAAGTGCAAGGGCACGTCGATATATCCGCAGGGAATTTACAATATTCTCTCCACCTTTGCCGGAGTGGAAGACTTTTATATGGAAGTATCCGGAGAAGACCTCTCAGACCGCATAGATATATTTGCCGCCCTTTCCGATGAACAGGTTGAGCTCTCTGAGCTCGAGCGTCTGCTGCGCGCCCATTGCAGGATGAGCGTTCCTGTCCATATCGTTCCGGCGCAGCAGGTCAGGGCGCGGGTCTTCGGAACCAGCCGCAAGCCGGTGAGATTTTTTGATTTGAGAAAGAAAAGTATATAGATCATGGAAGAGTTTGCTGTTAAAAATTTTACTTTTCAGGATATCAAAGAAGCGGCTCCGGCAGACAGGATACTCTTTGCCTATATCGAGCCCGCTGAGGAAAAAACAGCGTTTGAGCTTGAGGATATCATAGCCGACTCCGTAAAACTCGGAGCGGAAAAGATCGTCTTTCTCTGCCGCGGATATGTTGATATTGAACTTGTGACCGGAGCTTGCCGTAAATGCCGCGAGCTTGAGGCTGCTCCAGAATTGCGCTGTGCCGGAGATCTGGTCACTCCGGAACTTGCCGCATGGTGTTCCGAAAACAAAGTCGCGGTCACCGTGGAGTGCGGCACTCTGAGTGAGGCGGCTCGCGCGGCGGAGCTCCTGAAAAATCTGCCGGCCCGCGCGGTCTCTTTTGCCGTTTTTCCTGTTGGAAAAAAGTTGGATGACTTCGCGGAGACCTGGAGCTTTGTCAAAAGCTCTGCCTACCGCGCCGAGACCGCCTGCTTCGACCGCAACGGAGAGCTTGCTGAGCTTGATTTTGACCAATGGGAATATATCAATGAGCTCAACGGCAACGGTACTCCTGAGTGTCTCCGGCAGCTTGTTTCTGTGATGATATCCCGCTCCGGAGAGGTTTACCCCTGTCCAGGTATGGCGATGCCGCTCGGAAGGCTTGGGGATAAATCGCTCGAAGAGATCGTGCTCGGAGCAAAATATCTTGAACTGCTCAGAGCTCACCCCAAACGTCTTAAAACTCCCTGCGCGGAGTGCAGTTCTGCGGATGTCTGCTGCGGGTGCCGCGCCAGAGCCTACAAGGCGACCGGAGATTATCTTGCCGCCGATCCGGGATGTTTCCGCAACCGGGGAAAACTTGATCTTATCCCCTCGCTGCCCATTTCGTCGGCAGGTATGCTTCCGCACGCTTCGCGGATGCTGCTCATCGACCGCATAGTGTATCTCAGTGAGACAAGTTCGGTGCATGAGGCTGTGGTGCGGGATGACAACCCGTTCCTCAACGCCGATGGAGTGCTCGAACGCAGCGCGCTTCCGGAATACGCAGCTCAGGCTGCCGCTCTCAGGGACAGCGTGGAAAAAGGCGGAAAACCCTCTCCGGGACTGTTGAGCGAGGTGCAGAAGGGCAGTTTTTACGGACAGGTGAGAGCGGGGGACATCCTTAAAATCACGGTAAGTACAGATTTCCACATGGATATCTGGTATTGTATAGCTTTTAAAATAGAGTGCAACGGTTCTGTTGTTGCCGATGGAGTGCTGAAATTATGTGTTTACGACGAAACTCCGCTGCCATATTGATTTTGTCTCTGATTTCCGTACTTCCGCTTTCTGCGGGGGAGCTGCTGGATAAAATATCTGCCAATATGGGGAGTATCCGCAGTATAAAGAGCGATTTCAGGCAGGAAAAAACTCTCAAGTCATTCGGATTTCCGCTGGTCATCACCGGAGTCATGTGTGCCGATCACGCGAAAAACCTCTTTGCGTGGCACGTTAAGAGCCCGATGGTGTATAGTTGTATAATATCCGCGGACAAACTCACCCAATGGGATTCCGATACCGGAAAAACCGTCGAGGTGTCAGTCTCGCGCAACCCCGCACTCAAACTGCTCTCGGAGACACTCAGCACCCTCTTTGCCGGAAATTTCCCCAAACTGCTCACCAGTTTCGAGGTGACAAAGGAGGCAAATCCGCTTGAACTTGTTCCGCGTTCAGGCAGCGCAGCGGCGGGGTTTATCAGCGGTATAGCTTTCAAATTTACCGATGATCTCTCGCAGATAAAGGAGATCACCATGAACGAAAAGAGCGGAGATGTGACCAGAATAAGCTTTTCCAACAGTCAGCTCAACGCTCCGATAGAGAACTTCTGGTGGAAGGCGGAACAGGGCAAATGACCAGACTCCTGCGCCGTATGCTCTTTTTCATCCTGCGCCGCCCGGTGATCTGCGCGGCGGCGGTACTGCTCGCCTGCTGTTCGGCGGTCATCATGGCGAAGGCGGATTTCAGGAACGATATCGCTACGATGCTTCCGGATGGTTCTCAGTCGCAGAGGACGCTCCGCAAGGTCAACGCAAGCTCGATGTTCAATAAGGCGATGCTGCTCTTTACCGCAAAAGAGCCCGGAGCGTTTTCCTCGGAAAAATTTGCTTCAAGTCTCGATACTCTTGCTTCAGAGCTGTCCTCAAAAAGTGAGATAGTAAGGGTCGATCACCGGCTTTTCAGCAGCAGAGAGGGGCTCGGAACGCGCTCGCTTGTCCGCTATGCGGTGCAGTTGTCAACTCCGGAAGTGCTGGGCGACCCTGAAGAGCTGCCGCGCAAAGTCATGCGCGAACTCTGTATGATCCAGTCCATCGGAAGAACTGCCCAGCTGAGAGAGGACCCCGCAGGGATATCCCGCGTCGTATTCAATAAGCTCAACCGTTTCCGAAAAGTATCCGGAATGACGACCGCTCTTGACAGCAGCTTTATCGAGACCGCCGACCACAAAAATCTGCTCGTTCTCACGGAGACCATGCTTCCTGTATCCGACCCGGCGTCAGGGAAAAAACTTGTTCCGCTCTTTGAAGAGGCGGTGAAAAAGGCGGCATTTCCGGCAAACGTGGAGTGCGAGGTCATCCTTCCGCACAAGCGCGCCATGGCGAATGAGAGTGTGGTCAAGCGCGACGTGAACCTCGCTATGGTGATGACCGCGGTGCTCTTCTGCCTTATAATGGTGTTTTTCTACCGCAGAGACTTGCGAAGTTTTCTTATTCCGGCGATACCGGTCGCGGGCTCTCTCGTAAGCGGAGCTCTGCTGGTGCTGATATTTGACGCTCCGCAGCTCTTTGTCGTCGGTCTCGGAGGAGTGGTCATCAGCATCGCCATCGACTACGGTATCCACATATACAGCGCGATGAACAGCCGCTATCCGTACCGTACTGTCGCGGAGGTGCTTCCGTCGCTCTTCGCCGGTATGATAACCAGTTTTGCCGCCTTCTTCATGTTCGTCTTTTCGGATATGCAGGGAGTCCGCCAGTTGGGATTTTATGCCGCAAGTTCGCTGCTGTTTACCCTGTTTTTTATGCTGGCAATACTTCCGGCGGCTCTGGCGAAACGCAATCTTGCTCCGGTCGTGCAGCTCGACAGACTGAGATCGCTCCTTCCGTCAGGAAGATATGCCGTCGGAATTTTTCTCGTTGCGGCGGCAGCGGCGGCGGCTTCGCTCGGATTTCTGCGCTTCAAGACGGATGTGCGGCAGTATGATATGTCTCCGGAAAGCTATGATCTTGCTGAGGCGAAGGTGGCGAAACTCTTCGGAGGAAACTCTGCCATAGCCGTTTTTGACGGCAGGACTCCCGATGAAGCGTTGCAGAACTCTGCTCAGGCGGCGGGGAAAGAGGGGATATTTTCAGCTGCTGAGCTCTTCCCTCCGGCAGAAGAGTGCAGGAAAAATCTCGGGGCATGGAGAGACTTCGATCTGGACGGATACGCCCGGAAACTGCGTGCCGCTGCGAAAAAGATGAATTTTCCTGATGGTTTTTTCGATGGGTTCATCGCGGATATCCAGACCGCGCGTCAGGGAGATGTCTCCGTTCCGGATCTGCTGAAACACGTGCGGCAGAGAATGCTCGTCAAGGGCTCGGACGGTTTGTGGTATGCTTCTGCGATATATCGGGAGTCTCCGGAAAACAGTGCGCTCCTGAGCCGTCTTGACCATTGTACTGTGGTGTCAGGAAAACATCTGCCCAAAGTCATGGCTCAGGATATCATGCGCTCAATCGTTCCCTGCGGAGCTGCCGCCGTCGCCGCCGTGCTGCTGATAACCTGGTGCTTTTTCGGAAAATTTCTCTCTGCCCTCAAAGCCGTAACTCCGGTTGCCGCAGCTCTGCTTCTTACTTGCGGAGTATATTCCGTTTGCGGCAAAGGGGTGAATATTCCTGTGATGGCGGCTCTGGTCATCCTCTGCGGACTTGCGGTCGATTACGGAGTGTTTGTGCTCCATGCGATCGAAACCGGCAGGGAAAAGCTGATATTCCACTCCGTGACGCTCTCCGCCGTGACCACGCTCGCCGGAGGCCTCACCGTGGCTTTCGCACGTCACCCGATGCTGAGCGATGCCGGAATTACCCTGATAATCGGAATAATCTTCGCCTGGGCGTCCTCTGTGTGGCTGCTTCCTGAACTGGTCAAATCAGGGAGGACAAAACGATGAATACCGCGATAAGGCTCTTATTTGCTGTTTCCGCCGCAGGAGTCCTGCTCATCTCTTCTTCGTGCCGGAGTTATCCCTTTGAGTTTGCCGATATGTGTGAATTTCCGGAAGGAACTGAGCCGGTCATCTGCCGCAAAGCTGCTCCGTCAGGCTATCTGGTGCAGGCGAATATGGTGATGGAAAATATCTTCTTCTCCTTTTCCGGAATAATGATGCTCAGAAAACAGGGCGAAAATCTCTCGCTTGCGGTGATGCTTCCGGCGGGAGCCAAGGTGCTCGAAGCAAGCGGCAAAGCCGGAGTTCCGGAAAAGTGGTACTTCATGCCCGGTATGCTTCCGGAGAATATAGAGCAGGAAAAGGTCGCCGCTATGCTGCTCAGGGATATGGCAAATATTTTCGGAGACGGCTCGTTTGTCTATCGCGGAAAAACTCCGGGCACCGAAGAGAGATACTCTTCAGGCGGGCTTGAAACAAATCACCCCGCGACCGGTGAAAAACGGCTCTACGGCTCGGAAAAGTGGAGACTGATGAGAAAATCTGCAAAAAACCGCAGTTGCGATTGGCAATCTTGCTATTTCAGATGTATTGTAAATGACGGTTGGCTGTATCCTGACCAAATTGTTTATGACAATAACGTTGAGAGATACCGGATAGTTTTGAGAGTTCAGGGTTTTCAGGTGGATGAATAATGGATTTTTTAAGTGAAGCAAGAGACGCCATGCGCGTTGAAAAACGCGGTGAAGGCGAGTTTACGGTCTATCTGACGCTGCATGAAAATATGACTCCTTTTGAGGGACATTTTCCGGACTTCAAGATACTTCCCGGAGTGGGGCAGATATCGCTGGTCTCATGCGCGGTACGCAAGATATTCGGAGATACCCTGCTGCTCCACTCATCCGGCAGAGTGAAATTCACCAATCCCGCCCTTCCGGGGGCTCAGCTTGAAATAAATATCAAAGTTGCCTCATGTCAGGAAGGCAAGCTGAATATCCAGGCGGTCATCACTTCGCAGGATAAACAGATATCTTCGATGAGGCTCGGTTTTGAAGGAGCGCATGATCTGTGAAACGCCGCAGCCGTTATCAGTTTTTTGAGCGTATCGAAGGAGCTCCTGAGCCGCTGAGCGCGACCGTCAGGCGCAAATTGCAGTTCCATGAGATGGACCCCGCAAACATCGCCTGGCACGGGCAGTACCCCGCGTTCTTTGAACAGGCTCAGGCGGAGCTGGGGAAAATTTGCGGTCTCACTTATCCCAAATTGCGCGAAGCAGGAATAATCGCTCCGGTGCGCCAGTTCCATGCTGAATATTTCCAGGTGCTCTCTTTCGATGAAGAGTTCACCGTCACCGCGAGTCTCATCTGGAGCGAGGGCGCGCGCGTCAACATCGAGTATCTGATAAAGAAAACCGACGGTTCCATCGCCGGAGCAGGCTACACCGTTCAGCTTTTTATGGACCCGGCGTCCGGAGAGGCTCTGCTCGCAGACCCCGAGTTCTGGGCTGACTTCAAGACGCGCTGGCAGAACGGGGAGTTTTCCAGCCGATGAATTATTCAGCTGATGACATCGTGATCGTCCATTGCGATATATTCACCTGTTTCGGAGCAGGGATCGAGCCGGCATGGGAGGCTTTGAAGCAGAACCGTCACGGATTTGTTCCGCTTGCCCGGCGCATAGATACTGAGAGTTTGAGCTCCTGTTACGGGGCACTCGCTCCGGAGCTCGATAAGGTGAATTCTCCATCTGATTATCTGCTCGACTATGCGGCGCGCTCTGCGGCAAAGTTTTCCTCTGACCGCACCGCTCTCTGGGTGGGAACGACGGTGGGCGAGATAGAGTATCTCCACAACCCTGAAAGACGCTGCACCTCGGACTCCCTGCTCGAAAAGGCGGCGGAAAAGTTCAATATAGCCGACGCCCGCTGCCTCTCTGCCGCCTGTGCGTCATCCAATATGTCGCTCTGCCGCGCAGGAGCAGCTCTGCGCGCTCACAAATGCGACTGCGCCGTGGTGTATGCGGTGGATTTCGTAAGCGAATTTACCGCTTCGGGATTTCTTACCTTGAAAGCCATGACCACCGGAAACTGTGCGCGGCCCTACGATAAACAGCGTTCCGGAATCCTGCTCGGCGACGGTGCCGGCGTCGTGGTGATGACCCGCGCAGAGACCGCCCGCAAAATGGGGTATGAGGTGCTCGCAAAAGTTTCTGCATGGGGAATGTCCTGCGATGCCGGACACATAACTTCTCCGCAGGAGGACGGCAATTTCCTCGCCGAAGCCGGACGCAAAATGCTCGAACGAGCCCGCGTGTTTCCGGAAGACGTCGGTGCCGTCATCGGTCACGGAACGGGTACTTATCACAATGATATAATGGAGATCAAGGCGTTGAAAAAACTCTTTTTTCGCCCGGTTCCGCTCTTTTCCACCAAAGGCTCCACGGGGCACACTCTCGCCGCCGCGGGAGTGATGCAGACCGCCGCCGCCGTGATGATGCTCAAAGAGCGCGTCATACCTCCGCAAACTTCGATCAGCGACCCGGAAGAGGGGGCGCAGGAGATGGTTTCTGACCGCATCCGCACTCTGGATAAACCGCGCATCATCGCTATGAATGCCGGGTTCGGAGGCTTGAACGCCGCTTTGCTTTATGAAGGAGCGGCTCTCTCATGAAACGGAATTTGACCATCTCAGGAGCTGTTATGCTCAAAAATTTCCGCCTCGATTCGGCGCGGCGCGGGCTTATGTTGGAAAAAGAGTCTCCGGCAGAGCTGCTCAAGGAGCTCAAAGCCGTTGAGGGCGTTCCCGATACCGACTGCTCAAATTTCCGGCGCGGAAGCGTGAAGGTCAAAGAGCATCTCATCGCCGCGACTGCTCTTTTATACGATGCGCGCATCTCAGGAAACGACAAGAGCTCCGTCCTCTGCTGCAGCCGCTGCGGAAGCCATCAGCAGAACCTCGACTACTTTCAGGACTATGTCGATTTCGGCAGAGTTTCGGGCAGGGGACACCTCTTTGTTGCAACGATACCGACGACTCCGATGTGCGAGGCGGCGATCTCGATAGGTGCTCACGGCCCCGCGTACTACCTCGATACGGCAGATGATTTTGATATGTTTTACGATGACGCTGAGCTGCTTCTTGAGGAGGATGGAGAGATTCCGGGAGTCGCCGCTTTCTTCGATTTTCCCGACTGTCTCTACGGAATATATTTTACCCGCGGAACGTCGGAGTGGGAGAAAAATATCCATCCGGGAAAGTTGTTTGAGATGACTGCTCCTGAGCTGTCAAGCTGTGTCGTTATCCCGGTTTACAACAACTCTTCCACAGTGCGCGATGTGGTGGAACGCTCTTTGCGCGTCACTCAAAACGTTCTGGTCATCGACGACGGCTCGACCGATGCCGATTTGCGACTTCTGCTCGCCGATACCGGAGCCGAAGTCGTGCGCCATGAACACAATCAGGGCAAGGGCGCGGCTCTGATTACGGCGTTGAAACTGCTTTCTCAACGCAATATAGATTACATGATCTCTCTCGACGGAGATGGTCAGCATTACCCTGAGGATATTCCCGTCATGCTCCGCGAGCTCGGAAAACAGGAGGGTGCGCTTCTGGTCGGATGCCGCGATTTCAATGATCCCAACGTTCCGGGGTCGAGCAGGTTCGGACGGAAGTTTTCCAACTTCTGGATGGGCGTTGAGACCGGATGCGATGTCGATGACTGCCAGAGCGGTTTCCGTGCTTACCCCGTGAAGTATGTCTCTCATCTCAAGTGTCTTTCGCGCTTCTACAATTTCGAGACCGAGATACTCACCCGCAGCGCATGGGCAAATCTGCCGGTGGTGAACGTGCCGATAAGATCGTATTACCCTCCGCAGGGGGAGCGGATATCCCACTTCAGACCGTTCGTGGATAACTTCCGGATATCCTGCGTCCACACTCTGCTGGTACTGCGCCGTTTGATGCCGATACCGCACCGCAAACTGATTGCTCCGCCGCCCTTTGACTGGAAGAAGCTTTCTCCGCGCAATGTCTGGAAATATCTCGTGAGCGAAAACTCCACCCCGGGAGCTCTCGCCGCCGCCGCCGGCGTCGGAACCCTGCTCGCGGTGCTTCCGCTGCTGGGGCTCCACGGAGTTGTGATCCTCTATGCCGCGGCAAGGCTGCACCTGAACAAACTTATGGCATTCAATATCCAGCATATCTTTATGCCTCCTTTGACTCCGTTTCTCTGCATCGAGCTCGGACATTATCTGCGGCATGGCAGATTTCTCACCGAGTTCACCATGCAGACGCTTTTCGAGCAGGGAGTTTCAAGGATAGCTGAGTGGCTGCTCGGAAGTCTGGTGCTTGCTCCGGTCTTTGCCGTCATCACCTCGTGCATCGTATATTTTACCGCCCTTGCGGTACAATGTTTACGGCGGAGGGCGCGGGCATGAGCAAAACAAGGGAAAATCTCAGCGACAGACGCGGAAACGCTCTCGGAGTGGCTCTGCTCAAAATCATGCTCAAAACCCTCGGAATAAACTTCACCTGCCGCTTCGTCTGGGTGATAACACTCTTCTATGTCCTCTTCGACCGCAGGGCTCGGAAACAGTCGTCCTATTATCTCAAACACCGTTTTCCGCAAGACAGGTTCTGGAAACGCCTGTTCCACACCTGGGCGTTGTTCACCCATCTCGGACAGAGCCTGCTTCAGGCGGTCGGAATGAAGTACGGCTGCGTCAGGTTTGAAAACCTGCACCTCGAGCGGTACAAAGAGAAAGTCACAGGTCAGGGAGGAGCCGTTTTCCTCTGTTCGCACTTCGGCTCATGGCAGGGAATGATGGGCATGATAGGAGTCTTCGACCGCAAGATCTGCATCCTCGCCAAGCCCGACCGCAACCGCAACGTCAACAAGGATATGGCGGTCGATGGATTCGGGGATAAGATCGTCTGGATATCCACTGAAGGAGCGATGGGAGGTCTGCTCGATGTTTACGACCACCTCGCTTCCGGAGATCTTGTCTGCATAATGGGCGACAGAAGTCTCGAAAACGACAGCGTCAGAGTGCAGTTTATGAGGGAAGAGGCGGCGTTTCCGCTGGCGGCGTTCCAGATAGCGCATCAGGCGCAGGTTCCGGTGTTTCCGGTCTTTTCCTACTGCCGGGACGGCAGACACGACACGATAACGCTCGACATCATGGAGCCGGTCACTCCATCGGAGGGAGCGCGCCGCAGAAATCGCATCTCTGAGCTCGAACAATATACATCCATACTTGAAGATATGGCTGATAAATACCCCTTTGAGTGTTACATTTTTGAAAATATCTGGAGCAAACATGAAACAACTTGATTTGATTTCACCGGTGATATCCGGAGTAGGAGCTGTCTCCTGTGCCGGCATCAACTGCCGTGAGACGCGTTCAATGTTCTTTGAACGGTCGGAACGCCGCCTGCCCACGGCTCCGTCTCCCCGCTGCGGAACGACGCTGAGCGACCCCGTGTTCGAACTCGTTGAGCTCGAAACGACAGGCGCAAACCGCAACAATATGTTAGTGACTATGGCTATCGACGAGGCGCTCGAAAACGCCAAACTCACCCGGGAAATGCTCGCAAAATACCGCGTGGGCGTCTGTCTCGGAACCACCACCGCAGGACAGCTCAACAACCTCAAACTCTACTCCGAACTGCGCGACGGAAACTACTCAAGGATATCCGAAGTCGATACCTTTGTCCACTCAAGTCCGGCTGAACTGCTCAGAAGACAGTACAACTTGAACGGCCCCGCGCTCACGGTCTCAAACGCCTGCGCCTCCGGAACCGATGCCGCCGGAATCGCCCAGTACTGGCTGTCTCAGGGCAAGTGCGATATCGTGCTGGTGACCGGAGTCGATGAGTTGAACCATATTCCGGTAGCGGGATTTCACGCGCTCGGAGTCGCCTCTTCCGCCCCCTGCCGTCCGTTCGACCGCGACCGCAGCGGACTCAATCTCGGAGAGGGCGCGGCGTGCTGCGTAATGGAGACTTTTGACAATGCTGTGAAACGCGGAGTTGCTCCGGCATTTGAACTCCTGAGCTACGGAAACGCCTGCGACGCCTACCACGCGACAAGTCCGCATCCGGAGGGCAGGGGACTCGCCGACGCGATCACTCAGGCCCTGGTGCGCGCAAAGGTTTCCGCGCAGGATATCGCCTTCATCAATGCCCACGGAACCAGCACGCGCGCCAATGATCTCTGCGAAGGAAAAGTTTTCGACCGGCTCTTCGGCAGCAGCGTTCCCTACCTCTCGACCAAAGGCTGGACGGGGCATACCCTCGGAGCCGCTGGAACGCTCGAAATGGTGTTTACCATCCTGATGCTCGAGCAGGGAGAGATTCCGGCGAGCTGCGGATTTGAGAACCGCGATCCGGAGATCCCGGGAGCTCCGGCATCCAGCCGCACAATATTGAAAAACCCCGAGTTCGCACTGTCCAACTCGCTCGCCTTCGGCGGTTCAAACGCCGCGGCGGTCATCAGAAGGAGACGCTGAATATGTATTTGAAAGCATGGGGAAAGGTCTCCGGAAACGGAGCAAAAATCGACAGTGCACTCCTGAAGAGCATCCGCGGAGAGTTCGGGCTCGGAGTGCGTACTCCGAGATTTTACCAGATATGCGCCGCCGCAGTCTCAGATATGTTCAAACGCGCAGGCTTGACCGCGCAGGAGCTTTCGCGCGAGTGCGGAATCATCGTGGCGAGCCGTCTCGGACCGGTTGCGATGGTGTCAAAATTCCAGGATGAGTTGCTCGACTATCCGGAAGATCAGGTGATGGCGGGAAACTTTGCCAACTCAGTCCACAATGCTCCGGCTGGAGCGGTCACCGTAATGCTCGACGTCCGGGGACCGGCGTTCAGTGTCATGGGGTTTGAGGATATGATTCCGCAGGCGATCGAGCTCGCAGAGATGACGCTCAGCTCGGGAAATGCTCCGGAGATGCTGCTTATCACAGCAGAAGAAGAGACCGTTATCGGAGAGTCTGTCCGCATGGTGCACAGCTCTTTTGAGCATGAAGCTGCGGCGGTGTATCTTCTTACTGCGGATGACAAATATCCGGAGTTCGATATCAACGCCATAAAATAAGCCGCCCCCCAAGTACATAAAGTTCTTTGAAAAGGGAGTTTGAGGGAAAAACTTTGTTACAACAAAGTTTTCCCCTCAATCCCGAGCTTTGTAAAACAAAGCGAGGCTGCCCCAATAAAACAGCCGCAAATTACCGTTTGGTTACCAGTACACAGCCCGCCAAGCACGTTCAGTACCGGCGCGAGAAAGACTACCCGCCTTTACTAGGAATACTAAGAATACTAAGAATACTAGGAATACTATGATTTTCCGGGGCGGGTATGTCGCACGCAGTTGTTTGCGCCGGAGCATGGGGTGGTGAAGTATGTCGCAAGCAGTTGCTTATACCTGAACCGGTACGGCAAAGAATACCGCGAACACTAAGAGTTCTTGCAAACGACTGTTTTAGAGAATAGTATTCCTAGTATTCCTAGTATTCCTAGAACACACCGCGTTTATTCAGTTCCGCAAACACACCGCGTGCCGCATCGAGAGGTTTGTCCCGACCCGCGCGCCAAGGTGGGGTATCTGCTGACCATCCGCGTGCCGCATCGAGAGGTTTGTCCCGACCCGCGCGCCAATTACCGTTTGGTTACCAGTACACAGCCCGCCAAGCCCGTTCTGTACCGGTGCGAGAAAGACCACTCGCCTTTAGAACGGATAAGAACGGAGTTGAACGGAGTGAACGGATAGCCGGGGCGGAGAAGTATGCCGCACGCGTTTGTATGCGGCGTATCTGGTAATCCGGGCAAAAAAATGGAGCCAATGATCGGAATCGACAAGGAGGGCTTGCCCGACGCAGAGCCTGAACGAAGTGAAGGCAACCGCCCTTAGTGAGAATTGCGATTGGCTGTCAAGACAATCAGCAAAGCGGGATATAAACGCAAAAGCAATGGCAAAATTTTATTTTGTAAATTGATTTTGTGGTTATATCCAAGCAATTCTCACGGTGGTTTTACCAATCCGGACAAAAAAATGGAGCCAATGATCGGAATCGAACCGATGACCTATTCATTACGAGTGAATTGCTCTACCGACTGAGCTACATTGGCATTTGTAATGTAACTAATATACAGCACAAATCCCATATTTGCAAGGAAACTATCCAAAAAGTTGCAAAAAAGGCGCAATAGAATAAAGTTCAGCAAAAAATATTCCAGCTTCTCCGGCAACGTGAAAATGGAGAGGGACGGAGCAAAAAGCTCCTCATATAAAGTACTCCGCTTTTTTTGAAGTGGGATGGGGGCGCGGGGGAAGGGCGAAACTTTTTTTCTCGTGAAAAAAAGTTTCGCCCTTCCCCCGCTCTTCTCCCCATATCAATCAAAAGGATTTTTTCCGAACACCCATTCCTGGCGGGCTTTGCGCGCTCTCTCTCCTTCGCGGCGGAAGTGTTCCACGTCGCGGCGGCTCATATCACGGTGCGCGTCCAGCACCTGGCGTTCGTATGGACTCAGACTCGACTCCGGAAGTATCGGTGCATCGTTATTCACCTTGAACATGTCGTGTACCGGATCGTTGAACCGGTGACGTTTGCTCTCTTCCGCCTGACGCGTCTTGCGCCGCGCTATTCGCGCCTCGCGCTTCTGCGGACTCTCGTCAAATGCCTCGCGGAACGCTGCACAACCCGTCAGCAACAGAACTGCTCCGCACAGTACAAACAGAACGTTTTGCTTCTTCATCACTGCTCCTTATGTCTCTTTTCTGCTCTCAGCTGTCCGCACGCCGCAGCCGCTCCCTTGCCCTTTTCCACCCGGCGGGTCACCCGCGCTCCAGTCGCGGCAACGGTCTCTTCAAATCTCTCGATATCACGCAGCGCAGGACGCCGGAACTGGCTCGATGTATCATTATAGGGTATCAGATTGATTTTCGCATGGTGGCGGTAGGCGAGCTTTCCCAACCTCTCTGCGTGGTCAACTGAGTCATTGATTCCGGATATCAGCGTGTACTCAAGCGTGTACTGCCGCCCCGATGAACGGCTCCAGTTGTCCGCTGCCTCGAGGATATCCCCGACCGGGTAACGCAGCGCGTCAGGAATCAGTTTCGCGCGGGTCACATCATCCGGAGCATGCAGACTCACAGCAAGATTATACTCGCGTTTGAGAGAAGCAAATTTTTCCATTCCCGGAATATAGCCGCTGGTCGATACAGTTATGCGGCGCGGAGACATGCCGAAGTCTCCCGTAAGTTTTTCCAGAGCGGCAAACAGCTCTTTGGTATTGAGCAAGCCCTCTCCGATGCCCATGAATACGATGTTGTCGCACTTGGCTCCGATGCGGCTGCAGCCGTAGAGGAACTCTTCGATGATCTCTCCGCAGCTCAGGTTGCGGACAAGACCGTTGGCTCCGCTCGCGCAGAAGCGGCATCCCACCGGACAACCAATTTGCGTACTCAGGCACAGCGTGCGTTTCTCGTTCATCGGGATCACCGCGACTTCTATCATCTCTCCGTCGCAGAGCGCGAGGCGGAGCTTTTCCACCTCATCAGGAGAACCTGCCACCGCGTCGATGGTGCTCGATGGAGCATAAAAATCCTCCGCCAACGCCTCTTTCACCGCTTTGGGAAGGCTGCTCAGGCTCTCCACGTTGAGCGCAAGTTTGTCGTGGATATGACGGAATATCTGGTCGCTTCTGAATCGCGGAAAACCGCGTTTCGCGCACCACTCTTCAAGCTGTTTACTGCTGGCGGAAACCAGAAACTCTTTTTCAAATGCCATTTTATTTGAGCTCCTTGAGTTTCTTTTCGGCGGAACGGGGATCGAAACTCGCGTCTCCTTTGCCCATATCCAGAGCGCGCCGGTAGTATTTCTGCGCCTGATACAAATTTCCCTGCGCCCGCGCGATGTCTCCGGCGTGCTCGAGGATCACCGATGCCGGAGTCTCAAGGTCGATTTTTCTCAGGGCATCTTCGATATAGTTCTGCGCCTCGGCGTAGAGTCCTCTGCGGTAACACGCGTAGGCGAGACTGTCCAGATAGGCGGCGTTGTCAGGCTCGGCGGATACGACTTTGCGCAGAGTTTTTTCCGATTTTGCAAGGTCGATGCCGAGCTCGCAGGCGGTGTAGGCAAAGGAGTTCATTTCAGATACAGTAAGTCTGCGGTTCTTACAGAGCTCCTCAGCTTCGCGGAAGAGTTTGACATCTTTGAGCAATCCCGCAGCGTAGAGTTTGTAGAAGGCTCTGCGCTCGGCGGGAAACTCCTTGTCGTCTCCGGCAAGCTTCAGCAGTTTTCCGTCATACTTTCTGGCGGCGAGGCTGATCAGCATATCTTTCTGGGCACTCCGGGGGCTGCGGGAAATATGCGTCAGCGCAGCGTTCCAGTTTCCAGCCCGCAACGCGCTCTGGAAGAGCACTGTTGTCTTAACGCTCCCGTCAAAGTCCAGACCTGCCATTATTTTTTCCGCCTTTTCATAATTCTTCAGCTTCGAGCAGTAGATCGCCTTGAAGTTCTTGACTATCACCTCGTTTTCGCAGTTCCGGAGCACGTACTGATAGATGGCTTCGACGTAGTCCGGACAGTTTTTGTCCGCAGCCTCTGCCATGAGTTGGGTGAGCACAGAGTATTTCGTTTCCGGAAATGCTTTTTCGCTCTCCTTTCTGATTGCTTTCAGGCAGAGCTCTTTGAGCTGCGCGCTCTTTTTCATGTCTCCGGCGACGGCTGCGCGGTAGCTCAATGTGCAGTAGAAATAGACCTGACGATAGTATATTTTGCTCTGGTCGAGCGTGGAGGCAAACTTTTCGGCACCCTCATTGTCTCCGCACTTCAGGTGCATGGCAAGCCGGATGGTGTTGACCGTATGCGCGATTTCGTTGTCCGGATCGGGATTATAATAGCGCTCCGCCAGTTTAAGCATCGAAAGTGTCTTTTTTGCGGGCATTCGGGCTTTGTCAAAGATGACGCTTCCATGCAGGGCGATGGCGGCGTTTGCCGGATGCTTTTTCCAGATCTCTTCGTAACGCACGGCAAACTGCTTCAACTCATTGGCTGAGAGGTTGACCGTCTTCAGCAGATACAGCGCAGATGTCGGATTTTCCGGCTTTGCCTCGATCGCGTCCGCAAGCAGCATGGCGCGTGCCATCCCCTCGCGCTGGAGCGCGGCGTACAGCGTTTCATCGTATTCAGGCGAGACTGCCGCAAGCGGAAACACTATTGCCGCCGACAGTATCGCCGAAAAGAGTTTTATTGTGGAAGGCGTCCTCATTTTTACCTCAGTTTTTCAAACTGCTGACAAAGGCTTTTATCCGTTTGGCGGCCTCGGCAAGCTCGCTCATTCCGGTGGCGTAACTGCAGCGGCAGAAGCCTGCGCCTCCCGGTCCGAAAGCGGTTCCGGGAACGATCGCCACGTGCTGCTCTTTGAGCAGTCTCTGGGCGAATTCCTCTTCGGATAATCCGGTGTGCGATACTTCACAGAATGCGTAAAACGCTCCGTTGGGCAGGTGGCACGGAAGGTCCGCCTCATTGAGTTTGCGCACGAAAAAGTCGCGTCTCGCCCGGTAGCTCTCGCGCATTTTTGCCATCTCGTTTCCTCCGCGCTTCAGCGCTTCGAGCGCAGCCGCCTGAGCCATGGTCGGAGCACACATGATGGCGTACTGGTGTATCTTCATCATCGCGTCGATGACGTTCTGCGGTCCGCAGGCATAGCCGACGCGCCAGCCGGTCATGGCGAACGCCTTGGAAAATCCGTGGAGAAATATTGTCCGCTCCTTCATTCCCGGAAGGCTTGCGATGCTCACGTGCTCCCCGTCGTAGGTGAGCTCGGAGTATATCTCATCGCTCAGTACCAATAGATCGTGCTTTATGGCGATTTGCGCGAGCTGTTCGAGCCTTGATCTATCCATGACTGCTCCCGTGGGGTTGCAGGGAAAGTTTATCAGTATCGCTTTGGTGCGCGGCGTGATCTTTGCTTCAACGTCTTTGGGGTCGAGAGCAAACCGGTTCTCTTTTATCGTGGTGACGGGAACCGGTACTCCGTGCGCCATTTTTATCTCTGCCGGATAGGAGACATAGCAGGGCTCGGAGTAGATTATCTCATCTCCGGGCTCGGTTATCGCGCGGATCACCAGATCGACCGCTTCGCTCACTCCGACGGTGACGATGCACTGTGAGCGGCTGTCGTAATCGACGCCGTAGTTGCGCGAAACGTACTCGCAGATGGCTTTGCGCAGCGCAGGAGTTCCCAGATTGCTGGTGTAGCTCGTTCTTCCGCGCTCGATGGAGTAGATTCCGCTTTCGCGTATCGTCCACGGAGTAGTGAAATCAGGCTCTCCGACGCCGAGACTTATGACGTCGTCCATCTGGGTGACCAGGTCGAAAAATGCCCTTATTCCGCTTTTTGGAAGCTCAGCTATATGTTTTGAAACGAAATCACGGGGTGACTTTGAGGCGTTCATAATCTTCAAAATCCTCCATGATTCTGCCGGATTCTTTGTACTTTTTGAGCATGAAGCCCGTCGAGGTGGACTGTACTCCGTCGATGGTGGCGAGCTTCGATGCGACGAAATTGGCGACTTCGTTGAGGGATTTGCCGTTGATGGTGATGAGCAGGTCGAAGCTTCCGGATATCAGACAGAGGTCGGACACCTCGGGGTAGCGGGCGATGCGCTGCGCGACCTGGTCGAAGCCTCCGTCGCGGTTCGGAGTCACTTTGACTTCGATGACTGCTTTGACTTTTCCGTCATCGACAGAGCCGTCGCAGATGGCGGTGTAGCCGCGGATGATATGGGAGTCTTCGAGCTCTTTTATCATCTTTTCGACGGCTGATGTCTCAAAATTTCCGAGTTCGGCGATCTCCGCTGCCGAGATGCGGGCGTTTTCACGCAGGGCGTTGAGGACAAAGTTTTTCATGCTGTAAAGAGTCCGAAAAAGATGTTGATGAGTGTCACGACGATTCCGACGTAGATGAAGCTGTCGAGGACGTCAAAAGCTCCGCCCATACCGGGTATCCAGTTGCCTGAGTCCTTGACGCCGCAGACGCGTTTGAGACCGGATTCGGTGATGTCTCCGAAGAAACTGCAGATGCCGAGGATGACCGCGAGGATGATGTATTTTGCGAGCTCGGCGTCAGCTCCGGCAAAGCGGAAGAATATCAGACTTACGCCGACCGAAAGCGCGATGCCTCCGATAAGCCCCTCCCAGGATTTCTTGGGGCTGAGCGCGGGAGCGATCTTGTGGTTGCCTCCCGGAAGAAGTTTGCCGGAGAGCATTCCGAAGATGTAGCCTCCGGTATCGGTCGCCTTGGTGACCAGTATCACGTAGATGAGCAGATTCACGTTGCTGAAGTTGTAGTAGTAGAGGTTCAGCACCAGCACCAGCGGAAGTCCCAGCGCGAGCAGCACTCCGAAGCTGCCGACCATGCGGCGGAACATCTTTTCGTTTTTGAACAGTATGACGATCCACGGAACTGCCAGCAGAGCGACTCCGGAGGCGGCAAACGTCAGGGATACGTCGAAGAAAAACATCCTCATCAGACAGAAGAAAAGCGCGTATGCTCCTCCGAGGATGCCGCAGAAGACCGGATAGCACGGAAGCTTGATGTTGAGCAGCAGTTTTCCCGCCTCATGGAGCGCAAGACCCACCGCAAGCGGAGCGCAGACGGCAAAAAGAGCGTTGCGCAGCGTCTCATTGGGAGCGAAAAATATCGCCCAGAGCAGCGCAAGCAGGAGCGGAAAACTTATGATACGGTGTTTGAGCATGGTTGAAAAGTCTCCTTTTTATTTGTGATTTCCGAAAATTGCGTCTTCGACTTCAAGACAGAAGGCGTGGTAGATCGGAAGGTGGAGCTCCTGTATCTTGAAGGTCTCGCTCTCAGGAGCCGCGATCACCAGATCGGCGTATTTTTCGCAGACTCCGTGTTTGTTTCCGGTGAGCAGTATGGAGTAGATACCGGCAGTTTTTGCAGCCATGAGGGCGTATTTGATGTTTTCGGCATTGCCTCCGGTGCTGATTCCGAGGAAGATGTCTCCTTTTCTGCCGAGGGCGAGCAGCTGCTGGGCAAAGGAGATGCTCGCGTCAACGTCGTTGGCAAACGCGCTGTTGAATCCCGGGTGCGAGAGCAGGGAGACGGCTCGGAGACCCTTCTGGAGACGGGAGGCTTTCTCTCTTGCCTCAGCTCCGAAAAGCTCTTCCCACTTGTCGAGCGACTCTTTGTCGAAGGGACGCAGACTTTTGAAGCCCTTGAGCAGCTCTCCGCAGATATGGTCGGCGTCGGAAGCACTTCCTCCGTTTCCGGCGACGAAGAAGGTTCCGCCATTGCGGAAGAGCTCCACCGTGCGCCTGACCGCCTCTTCAAGCTGAGGAACGACTGATTCAAGAGCAGGGTGCCGCACGACAGCTTCATTTATCCAGTATGACATGTGTATAATTCCTTATATTTAAAGAGCAGTGTATCACATATTATAAGATAACACAGCAATATTCCATTTTCAATCACGAACAAAAAGAATACACCGCTTTTTCTTGCCTCGATGCTAGTCACGCTTGTCCGGCGCAAGAAGAAGGAAGGCTCCTGAACGGGGATGAACGGAGAGAACGGAGAGAACGGAGCATCAATGTATAGGGTGAAGTATTCCGCACGCCGTCGTGTGCAGAGCACCTTTGCCGTGCAAATATTGCCGCAAACTGAGGCGTGCCGCAAAATCCACCCCGGCTTATCTGTTCACTCCGTTCAATTCCGTTCAATTCCGTTCTGAGGGCTGGCAGCCTTTCTGACGCTGGTTCAGAACGTCTCTGACGGGTCACTTGGTTTCAGAAACAACGCCTCCGAAGCGGCGTTTGCGCTTGCCGAAGGAGTCGAGCGCTTTCTGGAACTCAGCCTTGTCGAAGTCCGGCCAATGGGTCTCGGTGACGTAGATCTCGGAGTAGCTGAGCTCCCAGAGCATGAAGTTGCTCAGACGCAGCTCTCCGCTGGTGCGGATCAGCAGGTCGGGGTCGGGGATATCCGGCGCGTAGAGGTATTTTGCGAACTCTTTTTCGTCGATTTTGGCTCCGGGACCCTTTTCGGAGATGATTTTATTGACCGCATCGACGATCTCGGCTCTGCCTCCGTAGCTCAGGGCGATGTTGATGGTGAGACCTGTGTTGTTTTCAGTCTCTTTGATGCATTTGAGCAGGCTCTTGCGAGCCGGAAGCGGAAGATCTTCCGTTCTGCCGATGGTGCGCAGGCGGACGTTGTTTTTCATCATGTCAGGAAGCCTTCCCTCGGTGATCTCGCTCACCAGCTTCATCAGGAACGCCACCTCAGCCGGAGGCCGTTTCCAGTTTTCGGTGCTGAAAGCGTAGAGGGTGAGGTACTTTATTCCGAATTCTCTTGCGGCGTCGGCGATGCGCGAGATGTTGTCTGCTCCGGCTTTGTGACCGTCGCTGCGGGTGAGTCCGCGCGATTCAGCCCAGCGGCCGTTTCCGTCCATGATGATGGCGATGTGTTCCATAGTATGAGTGTTCCCTTATTGATTTTTCAAGCCCGCGAAGGGCAGTTTATTGGGGTGTCTGAGCAGGCGGCACTTGGGGCACATGAAGCCTGCAAGATCCCAGATGAGAGCCTGTTCGCCCGCGATGGAAAAGAGGACGGTGTCCCCTTCGTTCACGGTGATGCGCTCAGGAGAGTTGTCCGCAAGAAGTATTCCGGGACCGCGGGTGATGGTGACTTCGACGGTCGAACTCTCTTTGAGTACGAGGTGATCGACCTCCTCGGTGGAGTTGCTGAAGGCGAGTCCGAGCCCCGTTCTGAAGAGACTGTGGGTGATGCTCCTGTAATACGCGCTGCTGCCGTGCGGAGAGGCGAGACAAACACCGTCTCCGGCGACTTCGTTGGCGTAGAGTTCTCCGTCGATCTTGACGCGGTATCTGAGTGCGCTGCCGAAGTCGGCATTGTGCAGAAAGACGTCGTTGAGGGCGGTGAGGGTCTTTCCGTTCACGGAGGCTTTGACTTTGACAAGACGGGTCAACTCATACTCTCCGGAAGAAAACTTTTCCAGCCTCGCTTCGAGCGCGTGTTCAGGGCAGGTCGGAGCGGTCGCCGCGTCGCGGATCGGAAATTTGGGGACTCCGGGATAATCGCGCTCAGCTCCGAGCAGGGAGCCGTCTCCGCCGTGGGTGATGACGACGGAAAAATCATCATTGCTCTCCCTGAGAGAGTATTTTCCCAGAAGGGGAGCGATATCCCCGAGGTTTTTGCCCAGCAGTTTTATATTCACGGTCGGTCTCCTTTGTCAAAAGTGCTTCCTGTTACAGCTATTATAGCGTATGCAATTGCGGCGGCGGCATTGCCGACGTTGATGCTTGCCTTGCTGCCCGCCATGGGCAGACTTACTTTTCCGTCGCAGAGTTCGAGGGCGTCATCGGATACTCCGAGAGCTTCGTTGCCCATGATGACGGCGAGGGGGAAACGGTAGGATTTTTTCCAGGCGAAATCCTCATCGCTCCCGGGCTCGGCTGCGAGGATCATCTGATAACCCTCTTTCCTGAGCTGCACGACAGCCTCCGCGGCGGAGCTGAACACCCGGCAGGGAACCAGTTTATCGGTTCCCATCGCCGTCTTTTCAAGTTTGGGGTGCGGAGGAGCCGGAGTGTACCCGCAGGCGATTATCTCGCTTGCACCCACGGCTTCGGCGATCCTGAAGATGTTTCCTGTATTGTGCGCGCTGCGAAGTCTGTCAAGAATGAGACAGAAACGGCGTTGTTCCGACATAAAAACCTCGTGAAAGAGTTGAAAAATCCAGCATATAAAGCGTCTTTTTCTTAAAGTAAACGCAAAAATTGGTTTTTGCAAGCGTTTTGCCGCTTGCTTAACGGATTTTTGAATGTATATTATTACTGTAACATATTGTTTATCCAAATATAAGGGGAATAGAAAATGGCTAAAATCCATCCGACAAGTGTAGTTGAAGACGGCGCGATCCTGGGAGAAGGAGTGGAAATCGGTCCGCTCTGTTATGTCGGCCCCAACGTCAAGATAGGCGACGGAACCCGTCTGCTCAGCCATTGCAACGTTGACGGATATACCACCATCGGATGCCGCAATGTCCTGCATCCGTTCGCCGCGCTCGGTCAGCCGGCGCAGGATCACTCGGTGATCCCGGGAACCGTGACCAGACTCGAAGTCGGCGACGACAATATCTTCCGCGAAGGAACCGCCATCCACACCGGCACCATGCCCGATACCGCCACCGTCATCGGAAACCACTGCATGTTCATGAACGGCAGCCACGTCGGACACAACTGCATCGTCGGCAACAACGTCATCTACGTCAGTCAGGCAGTCACCGGAGGCTATGCCGAGATCCAGGATAACGTCATCCTTTCCGGACTCGTCGCCATCCACCAGTTCTGCCGCGTCGGACGCTTCACCATCATCTCCGGATGCTCGGCGTTCAGCAAGGATGTTCCTCCCTTCATGATGGCTGAGGGACGCAACGGCGGAGTCAAGATGATCAACAAAGTCGGACTCACCCGCGCCGGATTTTCCACCGAGGCGATCAAAAACATCAAAGATATGTTCAAGATCTTCTACATGGACAATCTCGGTCCCGCCGGAGCGGTCGCCAAAATCGAAGCTGAACTGCCTCCGACCCCCGAGGTGCTGGAGTTCATCAACTTCTGCAAGACCAGCAAGCGCGGAGTTATTTCCGCCAACGTAAGCGGTCACCGCGATTGAAAAGATTGTTTTATCAGAGTTTAATATATCCATACAGAAATAAGGTTTGCTATCATGTTGAATGCTCTCGAAAAGAATGAAAAGTTTTCCCGCCGCCGCGGTCCGGTCGTTCTCGCTATCCTCGACGGAGTCGGTTTCGGCAAGTATGAAGACGGAGACGCCGTCAAAATGGCGCGTACTCCTGTTCTCGACGCCCTGATGCAGAACAGCCCCTCCACCAGCCTCAAGGCTCACGGAACTGCGGTCGGTATGCCCACCGACGCCGACATGGGCAACAGCGAAGTCGGACACAACGCCATCGGCTGCGGCCGCGTCTTCTCTCAGGGCGCAAAGCTGGTCGATGAGGCAGTCACCAGCGGCAAGCTCTTCGAGGGCGAGACCTGGAACAAACTCGTCGCCAACTCCGTGGACAACGCGAGCGCGCTGCACTTTATCGGACTCTTCTCTGACGGCAACGTCCACAGCCACATCAACCACCTCAAAGCGATGGTCGAGCGTGCTGCCGCTTCCGGAGTCAAAAATATCTGCATCCACGCTCTGCTCGACGGACGCGACGTTCCCGAGACCAGCGCACTTGACTACATTGTTCCGTTCGAGGAGTTCCTCGCCGGAATCAATGAGAAATACTCCTGCTGCGCCCGCATCGCTTCCGGCGGCGGCCGCATGGTCATCACCATGGACCGTTACGGAGCCAACTGGGATATGGTCAGAAAGGGTTGGGAGACCCACGTTCTCGGCAAAGGCCGCTTCTTCAAGTCAGCTCAGGAAGCAGTCGAGACTCTCCGCAGCGAGACCGGCGCCATCGACCAGGATCTTGACGCATTCGTCATCAGCACCGACGGAAGCACTCCGACCGGAGCCATCAACGACAAAGATTCTGTCATCTTCTTCAACTTCCGCGGAGACCGCAGCCTCGAGATCACTGCCGCTTTTGAATCCGACAGCTCATTCGACAAGTTCGACCGCGTCCGCGTTCCTCAGGTGATGTACGCCGGAATGATGGAGTATGACGGAGACCTTCACGCTCCGGCCCTCTATCTGGTCAATCCTCCGGAAATCGACCGCACCATGGACGAGTACCTCTGCGCCTCCAAAGTCCGCCAGTTCGCGGTCAGCGAGACCCAGAAGTACGGTCACGTCACCTACTTCTTCAACGGAAACCGCTCCGGCAAATTCGACGAAGAGCTCGATACCTACATGGAGATCCGCTCCGATGTCGTTCCCTTCGAGCAGAGACCTTGGATGAAGTGCGCCGAGATCACCGATGCGGTGGTCGATGCCATCGAGTCCGGAAAATATGATATGATCCGTCTCAACTACCCCAACGGCGATATGGTCGGTCACACCGGAAGCATGGATGCCGTCCTCGTTTCCATGGAGGCTCTCGACCTCTGTCTCGGACGCATCAAAGCCGCCGTCGATGCCGCAGGCGGAGTCCTGGTCATCTCTGCCGACCACGGCAACGCCGACGATATGTATGAGCACAAGAAAGACGGTTCCCTCAAGAAGGACGCCGAGGGCAATATCGCCCGCAAGACCAGCCACTCACTCAACCCGGTTCCCTGCATCGTCTATGACCCGGAGTTCAAGGGCGAGTATGAGTGCACCCTGCGCGAAGGTCTCGGAATCAGCAGTCTCGGAGCCACCTGCATCGAACTGCTCGGCTTCAAAGCTCCGGCTGAGTACGATCCCAGCGTCCTTGTGATGAAATAATTTTTCAGGAAACTTCTTTACTATGGAACAGAATCAGTCCATAAACTACGCCGCAGAGCTCGAAGCTATCGGCAAAAAGGCGAAGATCGCCGCCGAGGCATTGGCGGTGACCGGAGATGATGTGAAAAAGCTCACACTTGAGCGCATGGCATTCCGTCTTGAGGCGGCTATTCCTGAAATCATCAACGCCAATATCCGCGATACCGAGTCAGCCCGCCGGAAGGGCATCTCAAGCGCGATGCTCGACCGTCTCACCCTCGACGAAAAACGCGTGAGACAGATGGCTGAGGGGTTGCGTATCGTCGCAGCCCAGAGCGATCCCGTAGGCAAAGTCATTTCGCGTTCGACCCGTCCCAACGGTCTTGAAATAACCAAGATCAGCGTTCCCTTCGGAGTCATCGGCATCATCTATGAGGCGCGTCCCAACGTCACCTCAGACGCCGCCGGAATCTGTCTCAAGGCGGGCAACGCGGTGATCCTGCGCGGAGGCAGCGAAGCGTTCTACTCCAATCAGGCGATAGCAAAGCTGCTCAACCGCGGAGCGATGGACGCGGGACTTCCGGACGGAGTCGTTCAGCTTCTTCCGTGGAGCGACCGCGAGGCGGTGAAGGCGATGCTCAAACTCGACCGCTACATCGATCTGGTGATCCCGCGCGGAGGCGAGAGCCTGATCCGCATGGTGACAGCCGAGGCGACCATGCCCGTGCTCAAGCACTACAAGGGAGTCTGTCATCTGTACGTCGATGAGAAGTGCGATATCGCTCAGGCGGTCAAAATAATCGTCAACGCCAAGTGTCAGCGTCCGGGAGTCTGCAACGCCCTCGAAACGCTGCTGGTCAACCGCAATATCGCCTCTGAGTTCGCAGGAGTGTTCGCTTCCGCGATGCGCGAGAACGGCGTTGAGCTGCGCTGCGATGAGACTTTCCTGGAGCTTATTCCCGAAAGCAAGGCGGCAGCCGAAGAGGATTGGAGCGCAGAGTATCTCGCTCTCGTGCTCGCGGTCAAAGCTGTGGACTCCGTCGAAGAGGCGGTGAACCACATCAACAACTACGGCAGCCACCACAGCGACGGAATCATCTCTTCCATCGAAGAGAACATCAACTATTTCTATGGACACACTGACTCCTCGACCGTCTATGCCAATGCCTCCACCCGTTTCACCGACGGCGGAGAGTTCGGCATGGGGGCGGAAATCGGAATATCCACCGATAAACTCCACGCCAGAGGTCCGATGGGAGCCGATGAGTTGACAACTTACAAATATCTGGTACGCGGCACAGGTCAGATCCGCTGAGCCGCAGTTTGAGGTGTAATTATGATCGTAGCAATGAAAAAAGTCACTCTGCTGATCCTCGATGAGGATAAAGAGAGCGTATTGACTTGTCTGCGCGATCTCGGAGTAATGCAGATCGATCAGACTTCCCAGGTATCGGTCACCAGCGCGACGGCACGCGAGCAGTATGAACAGGCGAAACGGACAGTTTCCGCTCTGCAGAGCTTTGCCAAAAGCGAAGGCGTGGAGATCCCTGCGGCTGAGCAGAAGTCGCGCCACGACGGAGCTGCCGCGCTCGAGGAGGCACAGAAGCACCTCGACGACGCCCAGATGCTCTCCTCTGAGATAGCCGCGCTCAAACAGCGCATCGACGACATCTCCGTCTGGGGAGACTTCGACCGCAAACAGTTCGACGATCTCAAAAACAAGGGAGTCAATATCCTGCTCTGCCGCGGAACGGTCTCCGATTTTGAAGCGGCGAAGGCAAAAGAGAATGTCGATTGCGTCATCGTTTCACAGGTGAAAAAGAGTGTTGCGTTCGCTGTGCTGTCGCTCGATAAACTTGATGCCAAAGAGTATCCGGCGGTGAAACTTGCGGCGGACGACGATCCGCGCGAACTCAAAAAACGCCTTGCGGAACTCGAAGAAAAGTTTGAGAGCAACCGCAAAGAAGCAGTCGCACTGCTCTCCAAAATCGGAGACATGACAAGCGAGATGGAGTTCCGGGCAGAAGAGCTCGAATTCAGCCGCGCGTATGATGAATTGGCAGACCACGGCAGACTGATAACCCTTTCCGGCTATGTACCGGCTCCTGAGATGGACAAGCTCAAGGCGGCGGCGGTAGAGCAGGGCTGGGGAGTGGTATTCGATGATCCTGCTCCCGGAGAGAGTGTTCCGGTGCTGGTCAAGCCGTCGAAGTTTTCGCGGGTGATACGCCCCTTGTTCGACTTCCTCGGAATCGAGCCCGGATATGAGGAGACTGATGCGTCTCCTGTGATTCTGATATTCTTTACAATATTCTATGCGATGATCGTGGGCGATGCCGGATACGGATTGCTGTTCCTGCTTCCGACGCTGGCGGGAATGTACCTGCTGCGCAATAAGCCTGCGGCAAAACTTCCGCTGCGTCTCATGCTTATTCTGAGCTGCGCCACCGTCATCTGGGGAGTGCTCTGCGGAAGCTACTTCGGAGTCACCTGGGGAGGCCTGAAGTGCCTGACCGACTCCGCAGTAAAAGATAAGAGTATGCAGATATTCTGCTTCATGCTGGCGATAGCGCAGCTCTCGGTCGGCAGGATATGGAAGGCGTTTGCCGACAAAAATATCCGCAGCATCATATCCAACTTCGGCTGGGTGCTTGTGATCTGCGGAAACTTTTTCCTGACCTACCAGCTGCTGATCGATGCCAACAGATTTCCTCCGTCCATCATGGCTGTGCTGTACTCCGTGGGTCTTGTGATGGTCGCGCTGACCGGAGTTGACTGGAAAAATCCCGCAGATATCTTCCAGTTTCCCTTCTCTATCATCGGCAGCTTCACCGACGTGCTGAGCTACATCCGTCTCTTCGCCGTGGGAATGGCGGGAGCGTGCATCGCCCAGAGCTTCAACGGAATGGGCATGGATGTCGCCAAAGCAAGTCCCTGGTTCATCGTATTCGGAGTCCTCGTCATGGTCTTCGGACACCTGCTCAATCTTGCGCTTGCCATGATGAGTGTGCTGGTCCACGCCGTGCGTCTCAATACTCTGGAGTTTTCCAACCACGTCGGATTGACCTGGAGCGGACAGAAATATACACCATTTAAAAATAACAACCAAAACAAGGAAGGAAAATAAAAAATGTCAGAAACCATCATCAAAGCCATCTGTTACGGAGCCGGCTACATTTGCGTCGGACTCGCCGCCATCGGTTCCGTTCTCGGAACCGGCAAAGCCGGAGAGGCCGCCATCGGAGCCTGGAGAAAATGCTATCAGCAGGGCAAAACCGCGCCGTTCCTGCTGCTCGCCATGGTCGGAGCTCCGCTGTCCCAGACCATCTACGCCATGATCCTCATGGTCACGATGAACGGCAAGATCAACACTGCTCCGCAGAATTGGCCTGCGTACCTGATCATCGGAATTCTCTGCGGACTTGCTCAGATGTTCTCAGCGATCTTCCAGGGCAAATGTGCCGCCTGCGGAAGCGTCGCCTTCGCCGAGAGCGACAAAGGATTTGCCAACTACCTCATGGTGCTCGGAATCATCGAGACCTGCGCCATCTTCGCACTGGTCTTCAGCTTCATGGCGATGCCGTAATTCAAAACGCGAATCCAGCCGGAGCAAAAAGCTCCGGCTTTTTTTCAACGGCTTTGTTCCTGATATGGGGAGATGATGCGAAAGAAAGCAGGAAAACTTCTTTGCGCGAGAAAAGAAGCCGAACGTCGGCTTCGTTATTCTTTTCCCCCTGTCCCGCCATAGCCTTGGCGACGGCGGATCTCACCCTTTCAAGAAAAGCGGAAAACTTTTTTATTTACTTTTACCTGCCTTTGTCGGGAACAGAGCCTATTTCAACCGCGATCCGGAGGAACCGCAGATCTCCGGACATAACTTCAGCAGAGCATGATTTCAACGGTCACAAAATACTTTAAAAACAGATATTTCACCGCAGTATGTTGTACGGCGGCACTCTTTTTTGCGCTGTATCTGATATTCAACATCCTCTATCCGTGGCGCGGAGACGATTTTCTTATCCGCTATACGTTGAGGACATCAACTCCGTGGGATATGATCGTTGACAGTTATTTCAACTGGACACTTCGTCTGGGCAACGTCATCGGGAGTTTTGTGGAGTGTTGTCCTAAAACGGTGTTCAATATATTCAACAGTATTGTCCAGACGGCTCTGATATTTTTTATTGCGGCTGTCGCGCTCGGAAGAACTCCCGACATAAGAGAGCGGCGCGATGCGCTGACTGTGCTCTTTTCTGCCGGACTTGCGGTCTTTGTCTGCCGTCCGGCAGATACGGTTTATTGGGTTCCTGGAGCGGTGCTGTACTCATGGGCGGCTCCGGTCTATCTGGGATGCTGTTTGTATCTGCTGCGCTGTGAAGAGCGCAAAGCGAGTCTGCATCTCAAGGAGTATTGGCTGCTTGCTCTGCTGGGATTTTGTTCGGGGTACGCAAATGAAAACGTCGCACTCGCGGGAATACTGTTTCTGGCGGTGCGGATGTGTTTCAAAAAATCAGCTCCGCTCGCCGTCACCCTCGGAGCGTGGACTCTCGGAGCGGTGTTTCTCTTCACCACTCCCGGAGCGGTAAAACGCATCGCCGATGTTTCCGGCGGAACGGCAGACGCCGGGCTGAGTATATGGGGAATGTTCTCCAAACTTCCAGAAATAGCGGCATTTTATATTGGTTCGAGCGTAGTTCCGCTTGCCGCGCTTGCTGTGACATTGCTGTTCACCTGGAGGAACATCGGTCATAAAACCCTGCTGCGCGCCGGAAGCGTGTTTGGATTGTCGGTGTTTGCCGCGCTGGTGTTTGCCGGGTGTCCGCTGCCTCCGATGAGAAGTTATTACGTCTGCAGTCTGCTGGTGATTTTAAGTTGTGTCATACTTTTTTGCGGAGCAGATATCAGCCGCAGAAAGCAGCTTTTGCTGAGTGTTTTTGCCCTGACTTCCGGAGCAGCAATGCTTTTGAGTTCGCTTCCTGACTTTATAAAGATCCACCGGGATGAGACAGAGCGCACGCATTTGATAACCGGGCAGAAGCGGAACCGTGTTCAATTAGTCACGGTTCCCGAGCACCGGGTATTGCGCCGCAGCTTTCTCCAATACGTATTTATCGAGGACATCGCTGCCGATCCTGAGTTCTGGCTGAACCGCAATGCGGCACTCTATTACGGAGTTCCGCAAATCAGAACTGTGCCGGGCAAAGAGGCGGTTCCGCTTTACCGTAAGAAATTCCTGCAGATAACTGGAAAGGGAGATAAATGAAAGATTATGCTTCTTTACTTGCTGTAATCACGCTTTCGGTAGGTTTTTCTACCGTTGTCGGAGCGTGCGGAGGTCTGCTTGTCCGCAACCTTCCGCATAAGTTCCACGATATCATGCTGGGGGGCGCAAGCGGTATCATGCTCGCCGCCGCGGTGCTGGGATTGATCTCCCCCGCCGCAGATATGGAGATTCCAGGCGCGCTTTTTATGACCGTTGCCGGAGTCTTTTGCGGTGCCGCCATCGTGAGCGTTCTCGACAGGATAACTCCGCATCTGCACCGCATCGCCGGTGTCGATCAGGAGCCGCACTCCAACAACAGCAGCATCGCCAAAACTCTGCTCTTCATCACCGCGATCGCCATTCACAAAATTCCGGAGGGGCTCGCCGCAGGCGTGAGTTTCGGAACTGGTGAACTCAACGATATCATTACCGTTTCCGGAAGTATCACTCTGCAGAATATTCCTGAAGCCATGGTGATAATCTCCCCCTTGCTTGCCATCGGAGTCACCATGCGCCGCACCATCCTGATCGCAACCGGTATCGGCGTCGTCAGTATGATCTCAACTCTGATCGGTTACGCTCTCGTGTCCATCGTATCTCACGGTATGCCGTTCATACTTTCGCTCGCAGGAGGCACGATGCTATATGTGGTGAGCGATGAGATGATTCCGGAAACTCACTCCCACGGCTACGAAAAGGAGTCAACGTTTTCCCTGCTGGCAGGCTTCATGCTCATATTGGTGCTCCAGCGGGTCATAGGGTGATACAAAATGGCTAAAGTCGCAAAAAATAACGTGCTGCGTCTGCTCGAGAGCCGCGGAGCAGAGTATATCCACTACTGTTACGATACCGCGGATGGAAAAATCGACGCCGTGAGTGTCGCCCTGAAGATCGGACGCGCTCCGGAAGAGGTGTTCAAGACTCTGGTGACCCGCAGCGAGGGGCCGCGCTACTATGTGTTTGTTGTTCCGGGATGCTGTGAACTCGACCTCAAGAAGGCGGCGAAAGCGGCGGGCGAAAAGAGTATAGAGATGATAAGCTCCAAGGAGCTGCTTCCGCTCACAGGCTATATCCACGGCGGATGCAGTCCGTTCGGAATGAAAAAAGTGTTTCCGACCTTCGTCGATGAGACGGCGCAGCTCTACGATACCATCTGCGTAAGTGCAGGCAAAGTCGGAGAAAATCTCGCGATAGCTCCGGAAAATCTGCTTAAACACGTTCCGGCGCAGTTTGCCGACCTCACCAGATAGGGAAATGTCATGCAGTTGATTTTAAATACAGTAAAATTTTTCGGTATTGTCTCAATTTTTGTGAAAACTTTTCAAAACAGAGGAGAAACAATATTTTGTTATACGATATGTTTTTTGTCAACATACGCAAAACGCTTGTCTCACAACATTTGAGACACTAACAATTTTTCCGGGGATAAAATGTCACTAATCGCTTTTTTTCTTATCGTAAGCTCAGCAACGCTCCATGCGACATGGAATCTGCTGGCGAAAAAATCCAAAGCAACGCTTCCCTTTTACGCGACGGCAAGTTCGGTTGCGACTATGATGTGGGTGCACGCGTTCATCTGGACTCCGATCAAATTCACGGAGCTTCCTGCGATGTTCTGGCTGATGACGCTTGGCTCGGTCACAAGCGATGTGATCTACGCCGTCGGACTGGTCAGGTGCTACAAGACGATGGAAATGTCCACGGCTTACCCCATGATGAGAAGCCTTCCTCTGCTCCTGACCGCAATCATAACCTCAGTTCTCGGACTGGGAAACTCCCTCACCGTGCAGGCGGTACTGGGAATGGTCATCGTGTTTTCCGGCTGTATGATGATCCCGTTTGAAAAGTTTTCCGATATCAAGTTCTCACGGTATTTAGACTTCAAAATGCTCTTTATCCTGGTCGTCGCCTGCGGAACGACCGGATACACCATCTTTGACAGTCAGGCGCAGAGCGTCCTCCGGGAGTGCGTCGCCGGAGTGCCAAAAGCCGTAGTTTCAATAACCTACTATATCACCCGCGGAGTGGGGCTGCAAATCGCCCTCTGGAGCATTATCTTTGCCACCAGAGAGGGAAGAGAAAATGTCGCATCCATGATCTCCAACCGCGAATACAATGCAGTTTTCGCAGGCCTCGCTGCAAGCGGAACCTATGTCCTCGTACTGCTCGCAATGAACTACGTGAGCAACGTCTCCTACGTCCAGGTGTTCCGCCAAATCGGACTCATCATAGGTGTCGCCGCCGGAATAATCATCCTCAAAGAAAAGTGCACACTCCCCAAACTCATCGGAGTCTTTCTTATTATTATTGGATTGATTCTTACGGTATTGTAACGTATAGAAGAAAGATGACCGGCGGCGGCGCCTTGTGGTCAATCTCGCGCCTTGCTTGACTCCGTCCCTTCGGTCACGTACTAAAGTACGCTCCCTCGTGTACTCGTCGCAAAACGCGACCTTGACTCACAATGCATCCGCCGAGGGAAACAGGCGTTCTTTGTCTGCATCGTAAGGTAGTGGGTACGTCCACCGAGGGGAATTAACGTTTTTTGTCTGCATCTTAGAGTAGGTGGTATGTTCAGCGATGGAAACAGACGTTTTTTGTCTGCATCTTAGGGTAGGTGGTATGTTCAGCGATGGAAACAGACGTTTTTTGTCTGCATCTTAGGGTAGGTGGTATGTTCAGCGATGGAAACAGACGTTTTTTGTCTGCATCTTAGGGGGGTGTGGACA
>SUVY01000018.1 GCA_015061775.1 Lentisphaerota bacterium
TCTGGCTGCTCAGGCACTCACATCCGTGCGATGCGCAAGGGTGGATTTCATCCCCCCTTTGAACCCCCTGAGCAGGGCAGACTGCCCTGCACCTGCACAGAGCCAATTTTTATATTGGCTCTGTGCTACTTATGCGATGTGTATAGACGACTGGGTATATTTTTTGCGCTGGCGCGCAAACTCACGCGGGTGTTTGCGCCGGAGCTGGACGGTTTTGAAATAGTGTTGCAATATATACCATATTTCTGAAAACATATACAACCGCGTGTCGCATACTTCACCACCCCGGCTATCCGTTCACTCCGTTCAACTCCGTTCTTATCCGTTCTAAAGGCGGATGGTTTTTCTAACGCTGATACAGAACGTGCTTGGCGGGTACAGAACGGGTAACCAACGGTAATCAGCAGGTATATTTTTTGCGCTTATCGCGCAAACTCACGCGGTTGTTTGCGCCGGTATTTGGCGGGATTTGTATTGGGTTTTCGGGGTGTTTGCGACTGTGAGTCCGGTTGTTGACAACCTTGTTGATAACTATGAAAACAAGTTGTTCACTCTCTGTTCACGGAGTGTGGATAATTTCTGTTATTATCAGCTGCCAACAGAGGAACAAACAGAGTTATTAACAACGTATGATATAAGCAATTTATTTATTTTCAAGTTGTTACAAACTCTGTTAACAGAAAAACTCCCTCTCTGCTACTGCTATAAATTAATTTATTAATAATATATCAGTAATAGCAGTAGGAGCGATTTTCCGGAAAAATCCACTCCAAAAATATAGATTCAATATCCGTCAAATGCAAGACTGCAATGGCGGATCAGCTTGCAAATAATGTTTTTTGTGCTACATTGAACGCGTGGAGAAAAAAATGAAAGTATCGCGTGCAACTGAAAAAAACTGGAAGAGACTCAATTCGGATGTGGAAAAAAAACTCCGCAAAGGAGCTAACAAATCCGCTTCTGAAAAACGTTTTATTCCTGTGGAGTATCTGAATTGCGGAACGAGCTCCGAAGCGATCAGAAAAATCGTCTCCATCTGCCGAAAAGAGAATACAGCAGTCTCCGACGCCATCTTCACTGTCGGAGTTCTCATGCTCAAACGCTCAGGAATACTGCATAGAAAAAGTGTGCAGGAGTTCCTTTTGAAGTTCAAATATGATTTTGTTCCGTGCCTCTCGGAGGCGGATATTCCGGAGCATGAGAGAGATTTTCCTGGAGCTTTGTACCAGTCGCTTCTTACTGAGGGTGAAAAAAACAGTTCCGGCTCTTATTATACTCCGGAGGAAATCGTCCGCAGTATGACCGGAGAAGTCGATCTCTCTGATGGAAGAAGCTTTCTGGATCCATGCTGCGGAAGCGGATCGTTTTTTCTTGAACTTGACTGCGATGATCCGCGCCGGATCTGGGGATGCGACCGCGACGAAATTGCCGTTTTTATTGCCGGAGTCAATTTATTGATCAAATTCAAAGAGCATGATTTTGTTCCCAACGTGTTTTGCGCCGATTATCTCGAAGGAGAGTTTCCGCACACCGGTTTTGATTATATCGTGACCAATCCTCCGTGGGGAGAGAAAAACCGCTCCAAAGAGAGTTCGACTCAGTTTTTTCTTGAGTCTTTCAAATATTTAAAGGATAAAGGAAGGGCGGTTTTTCTTTTTCCGGAGTCAGTTTTGAGTGTAAAACAGCACAGTGAATTCCGCCGCAAACTTTTGACACAATGCCGTATCAGAAATATCGCGCGCTGCGATATAAAGTTTTCCGGAGTGATGAGCAGTTTTTCTGTTGTTTCCGCCGTCAAAGATATTCCGGAGGATGATTTTACCTTGGAAATCAACGGTGAAAAGCATAAAATATCAGTTTCACAAATTTTAAGTGATAAAAACAATACAATAAAATACATTTCAAATGTTGATAATGAAATACTTAAACAAATATCAAAAAACAAAAAACACGATCTGTCATCAAGTATTTTTGCATTGGGAATAGTTACCGGAGACAATAAAAACAAAATAAAAAAATCTCAGTTTTCCGGAAGCGTTGAAGTCTATTCAGGTAAACAGCTTTCCCGTTACTTTATTACGGAAACATCAGCTTATTTTGTCTATGATCCGTCAAATTTCCAGCAATGTGCTCCTGAGGAGTACTACTTTTCAGAAGAGAAACTGGTGTATAAATTTATTTCCGGAAAACCTGTCTTTGCATACGACAATAAAAAACGGCTGTTTCTCAACAGTGCCAATATATTGATTCCGAAGATACCTGAAATGGGAATAAAAACGGTGCTTGCTTTCCTTGATTCTGAGTTGATGACTTACTTTTACCGCCTGAAATTCAGCGATATAAAAGTGCTCAAAAGCAACCTTTGCGAGCTGCCGTTTCCGGAGATATCTGCGGAAGATGATGCCGAATTGACAAGGCTGGTTGATCTCTTGCTTGCAGGAGACTTATCGAAAGACTCCGAGATACAGGATATCATTTTCCGATGCTTCGGTCTGACGGATGAGCAGAAAAAAAGAGTGAAATCAGAAAACATAAACACCCGATGAGCGCACGTGTGCCAGTTTTCGGTTGCTTTGCAACTCGCAGTAAACCAATGCAGACACCATACCAAACCCCGCCAAGCTCCGACGCAAACAACCGCGTGAGTTTGCGCGATAAGCGCAAAAAATATACCTGTTCATCTATACCCATCGCATAAATAGCACAGAGCCAATATAAAAATTGGCTCTGTGCAGGTGCAGGGCAGTCTGCGGTGTACTACGCCGTGACAAGGGGAGGAAGCCAGCCCAACGAGGCTGGCTAAGTATCCCGCCGCCCGTCGTACGGGCCGCATCGCACGGATGTGAGTGCCTGAGCAGCCAGAAAAGGCTGCTCAGGGGCGGCGGTGAGCCGCCCGGAGCCGAACGCAGGGAAGAGGCGGACAGCCGGGAGCGGAAAGTCACAATAAAAAGAACAGCAGTCTGAAAAAATCCCCAAAGGCAGATACGTAAAAATAAGATTTTTACGTATCTTAAGGTGCAGGGGATTCTCCCCTGCCGGGAGATTTTTAAGAGGCGAATAGCCTCTTAAACTCCCAAAACACTTGATTGCAAAATAAGGTGGTTGGCTGTTTTTTATTTTTCTTTTATGCTTGCGCTTCGCGCTCGCTTTTTTGCGCTTCGCGCTTGTTTTTTTATGCCTCGCTTTTGCAAAGCTCGGTATTGGTGGGAAACCTTTGTTGGAACAAAGGTTCTCCCCCCAAGCCCCCTTTCCAAAAAACTTTGAGTACTTTGAGTTGCATTTATGTCTTATCTATGGTATATTAATTATAATTTTATAGATATTATCTCCACAGGAGTCTTAACATGAACGAAAATTTTTACATCACCACCCCCATTTATTACGTAAACGATAAACCCCATATCGGCCACGCCTACACCACCATCCTCGCTGACGTCCTCAGCCGCTATCAGAGATCCCTCGGCTTCGATACCTTCTTTCTGACCGGTACCGATGAACACGGACAGAAAGTTGAAAAAGCCGCCCAGAAACGCAACGTCGAACCCCTCGCTCATTGCGATGAAACAGTTGTCCGTTTCCAGGAACTCTGGAAACGTCTCGGCATCACCAACGATTTCTTCATCCGTACCACCTTTGATTTCCACAAAGAGGTAGTCCGCAAGATTTTGCAGGATCTCTACGACCGCGGAGAAATCTACCGCGCCGAATATACCGGATGGTATTGCGTCGGATGCGAAAGATTTTTTACTGAAAAAGATCTCGTCGAAGGCAAGTGTCCAGATTGCGGAAGAGAGGTCTCCGCGATCCAGGAAAGCAATTATTTCTTCAGAATGAGCAAATACCGCGACTGGCTCGTCGATTATATCAAGAGCCATCCGGATTTTATTCTTCCCTCATTCAGAGCCAATGAAACACTCGGTTTCCTGCGTCAGGAACTCGGAGATCTCTGCATAAGCCGTCCAAAATCCCGCCTCGCCTGGGGAATCGAATTGCCCTTCGACAGCGATTATGTCTGCTATGTCTGGTTCGACGCTCTCATAAATTATATCTCCGGAGTCGGTTACCTTCAGGATGATAAAGAGTTTGCCCGCCGCTGGCCCGCAAGCTGCCACCTCATCGGTAAAGATATCCTCACCACTCACAGCGTTTATTGGCCCACCATGCTCAAAGCGATCGGTCTTCCCATGCCCAAAACCATCTTTGCCCACGGCTGGTGGCTCACCGGAAATGCCAAAATGAGCAAAAGCGCAGGCAATGTCGTCGATCCCATGGCGATGATCGACCGCGCCGGAGTCGATGCTTTCAGATATTTCCTGCTCTCTGAGATGAGCCCCGGAAGCGATGCCAACTTCAGCGAAGAGTCTTTCATCTCCCGCTACAACAGCGATCTTGCCAACGATCTCGGAAACCTCCTCAGCCGCGTCAGCAAAATGATCCTGCGCTCCGGAGGAACAGTTCCTGCTCCGGAAAAGTTTGAAGATGTTGACAATGAATTGCTTGCTATTGCCAAATCAGCAGTTTCCGCGATGGCTGACAACCTCGCTCAATACAAGCCAGATCAGGGAATAGATGCCGCTATGGGTGTTGTCCGCGCCGGAAACCGTTATCTCGAAAAATGCGCTCCGTGGCAGCTCGCCAAGACCGGAGATACTGCCCGTCTCGAAGCTGTCCTCTACACTGCTGCCGAAGCTCTGCGTCATGTCGCTGTCCTGCTCGAACCCGTCATGCCCGAAAAGATGGCTGAGCTCGCCAAAGTCCTCGGTTATGAGGATGGAAAAATCTGCGCCATAGCTGAACTCGCGGACAAAATTTCAGATCTCGCAGGACGCAAAGTGAGCGATACCGCCGCCCTCTTCCCGCGTATCATCGTCGAAGAGGAAAAAGCTCCTGCCGCCGCCAAGCCGGAAAAGAAAGAGAAGAAGGAAAAGAAGTCCGAAAAACCTGCCGAACCCGTCGGACTTATCTCGATAGATGATTTCTTCAAAACCAAGCTCAAGACCGCAAAAATCGTGGCAGCTGAGCGTGTTCCTGATGCCAAAAAGCTGCTGAAGCTTCAGCTTGAAGTGGGCAGCGAGAGCCGCCAGATAGTTTCCGGAATAGCCGAGAGCTATGCTCCTGAGGATCTTATCGGCAAAACCATAGTCATCGTGAGTAATCTCCAAAAAGCAACCATCCGCGGAGTCGAGAGCTCAGGAATGCTGCTCGCCGCCGGAAAAGGCGACAAGATCCGTCTGGTGACACTCGATGGAGATATCGCTTCAGGAGTCGATGTCGGATAAGGAGTCTGTACCGTTATGCAAAAATTGATCGATGAGATAAACCAGCTCAAAAAGAGCTCCGGAGCCCTGATCCTCGCTCACAATTACGTGTCAGCTGAGATCCAGGATATCGCCGACTTTACCGGAGACTCACTCGAACTTGCCCTGAAAGCAAGAGACTGCAAAGCCAGCCTTATGGTGTTTTGCGGAGTCTCTTTCATGGCTGAGACTGCCAAAGTCCTGTCTCCGGATTCGACGGTGCTGCTTCCGGTTCCCGACGCCGGCTGCCTGATGGCTGATATGGCTGAGGCGGAAGATGTTGCAAAAATGCGCGAAGAGAATCCCGAAGCAGTGTTCATCGCGTATGTCAATACGACAGCCGCCACCAAGACTTGTGTGGATATCTGCTGTACCAGTGCAAATGCCGACCGTATAGCGGCATCGGTTCCTGAGGGTAAGAAGATAGTGTTTCTTCCTGACCGGAACCTCGGCAGAAACGTCGCGGACAAAGTCGCAAGAGACTATACTTTCTGGAACGGATGCTGCCCGATACACGACAGGATCACCTGTGATATGATACTTGACGCCAAAAAGAGATATCCGGGCTGCCCTGTGATAATCCATCCGGAGTGCCGTCCGGAAGTGGTGGCTTGCGCCGACTACGCGGCAAGCACAGGAAAAATGCTGTCGATAGTAAGAGAAGACGATTCCAAAGGCTTTGTGATAGCAACTGAAGAGGGAATACTGCACAGGTTGAAGAAGGAGTTTCCTGAAAAGGAGTTCTACGCTCTCTCTCCCTGCGTGATCTGCGATGATATGAAAAAAATCACCCTCGAAAGCGTGCGCGACGCATTGAAACTTCGTCAGTATGAGGTCAAACTCGATGCTGAAACCATAGAAAAGGCGCGTAAGCCGATAGAACGGATGCTCAATACAAAATGATAGCCAAAATACTGACAGGAGCCGGAGTCGGCATATTGACCGGATATACAGCTGCGGTCAGCGGAGGAACGATCCAGCAGCTACTGTTGTTTTTCGGAATATTGCTCGGATTTCTGACAGTAGTCCGCTGTAAAGAACATCCCTATATACAATTTTCAGCGTTGTTTGCGGTGATTTCGGCGCGTATGGTGATGTTCAGTTCTGAGCTGTCGATTCCGGAAATAGAGGTGCTGCTCAATGGATTTATTTCCGGAGCAGGTTATGCGTTCTGCGGAAAAGAATCTGCGAGCGTGATATCGGCAAGCCTGTCCGGAGCAGCGGTGTTTGCGCTCTCATTGCTCTTTGTTTCCGGAAGCGGAGAAGCGTCGCTTGCATTTATCTGCGGAGGAGTGAGCCTGCTGATCAACTTCTTCAAAAACGAAAAACAGCGCAGACCGGCTGTTGCGACGCTGCTGCTGCTGCTTTACAGCGTATTTCCGGCGGGAAACGCGTCACATAACGAGAGATTGCAAACGCTTGTAACGGCAGATAAGATGCGCGGAGGAGCGGTGAATGCGATGTGCCTTCCCGGGACAGGAGTGGCGTCAAGAGCACTTGTGGTGGGTTCTATTCCTGAGCCGGTGACAGATGTGCTGAAAAATTTTCCGGGAATGGAAAGATGCGACACGATAAAACACTACTGTAAACTCTATCCTGTGTTCAAAAGAAAAGAGAACCAGACGACCTATCCCGTGGTGTTCTGTACCGGAAACGGAAAGATGTGCCGCCTTGCTTCGCGTATGGTGAGCGATGGAGGAGTGCTGGTGATACCGGAAAAACATGTATCCGAGATACCGTCAGCGTTCAGACATTGGAGCAGATTGAGCAGTGCTCCGGAGTTCATAGTGCTGTCACGAGACTTTGTGATAGAGACATCAGGAGCAGCGATAGAGAGAAAGATGCAGAGACATCTGGAAAAACTGTGTCAGCCGGGAGTGATTCCCGGAGGAGTGATGTCAGCGCTGTGTGATTTTCCTGAGAGCCAGGAGCATGGGATAAGGGAGATCGACGGGGGCAAACGAATCAATTACACGCTGTGGTTTTTCGGATTGATATCCGGAGCGTATCTTATGCTGAGACTGCTGATATTCAGCCGTTTTGACAAAGGAGAGCGCAGATGGACAGCGTTGGAAAACACGGCATCGGCGATACTGCTGTTTCTGCTGTTAAAAAGACTTCCGGACACAATATTCACAGCGGTGCTGCCGGCGATGCTGTTTTTTGGACTTCCGGTGTGTAAAATATCCGGAATGAAATGGAGGGTGCTGCAGTGGCTTGGAGCCGGGGTGCTGATTGCGACGATATTCATTCCTGAACTGCTGAATGTATCGCAGGTGCTGATGGCGGTGTGCTGTGGAGTGATGTGGAAGAATTTACGAATGGAGAACGGAGCGGTCTATGAGTGGATAGACGGTTGTTCGCTGCTGGGGCTGGTGCTGGGAGCGGCGGTGTATGCGGTGCTGCTTACGGTGAATGCTCCGGTGGTGTTTGTGGTGGGATTGGTGCTGTTGCTGCGTTCCAACGCGTTGTTCCGCAGCCTGTGACCCAGAACCCAAAGTTCTTTGGAAAGGGGGCTTGGGGGGAGAACCTTTGTTTCAACAAGTACTTAAAGTTTTTTGGAAAGGGGGCTTGGGGGGAGAACCTTTGTTTCAACAAAGGTTTCCCACCAAAACCGAGCTTTGCAAAGCAAAGCGAGACATAAAAAACCGAGCGCGAAGCGCAAGTAAAAAAGCGCGAAGCGCAAAAAAAGTATAGAAAAAAAACACCAATACCAAAACAATATTCAAAAAAGTACTTCGCTTTTCTTGAAAGAGGATGGGGTTTGGGGAAGGGGAAAACTTCTTTTCCCGCGAAAAGAAGTTTTCCCCTTCCCCAAGAACACCCTCCTTCAATAACAACCAAAAAAGAGAAAAACCAATATGAAAACGACAGCGGTCAGACTTTACGGCAAGCGCGATTTGCGTTTGGAGACATTTGAATTACCAGAGCTCAGTGATGATACTATACTTGCGCAGATAGTTTCCGACAGTGTGTGCATGTCAACATACAAGACAGTGGAGCAGGGAGCAGAGCACAAGCGGGTTCCCGACAATGTGGCAGAGAATCCTGTGATAATCGGTCACGAACTTTGCGGAGTAATTCTCAAGGCCGGCAAAAAGTGGGCAGACAAATACCATGCCGGAGACAAATTCGCTGTGCAGCCGGTAGTGGATCAGACCGTGAATTACGACACGATCGGCTATACGTTTCCGACGGTCGGAGGCGACTCCGAGTACGTGATAATTCCCAACGGAATAATCGAGAAGGGCTGCATCATGCCCTACACAGGAGACGCCAGCTTCAAGGGCAGTCTCGCGGAACCCATGAGCTGCATAATCGGCGGTTTCCGCGCCTTCTACCACAGCGGCAAAGAAGAGTACACCCACGAAATGGGAATAGTTGACGGCGGCCAAATGGCGATCATCGGCGGAACCGGTCCAATGGGCCTCGGAGCGATCGATTACGTTCTCAACGGCTGTCAGCGCAAACCGCGCACGCTGGTTGTGACCGATATAAACGCCTCCCGCCTGGCACGTGCAGAAAAAATATTTTCTCCCGAAAAAGCCGCTGCAAACGGAATAACTCTCAAATTCGTCGATACCTCCAAAGGAGATGCCGATAAAATGCTCATGGATCTGAGCAGCGGCAAAGGTTACGACGATGTACTTTGTATGGCCCCCGTCCGTGCCGCCGTCGAACTCGCCGACCGCTGCCTCGCCCACGACGGATGCCTCAACTTCTTCGCAGGACCGATGGATAAAGAGTTCTCAGCAGTGTTTAATTTTTATAATGTGCATTACGCCTCAACTCACGTCACAGGAACCTCCGGCGGAACCGTAAAAGATTTGCAGATCGCCCTCGATCTCATGTCGAAAAATATGATCCACCCCGAAGTGATGATAACCCACGTCGGAGGACTCGACGCAGCCATACATACCACTATGAACCTGCCCTCCATCCCCGGCGGGAAAAAAATAATCTACCCCGGAATACGCCTCCCGCTGACCGCCATAGAAGACTTCTCATCAAAAAAAGATAACCCCCTCTTCGCAAAACTCGCCGCCTGCTGCGAAAAACACGACGGCCTCTGGAACCTCGAAGCCGAGCAGATACTGCTCAGTTCTTTGTAAGTGTTTGTGAGGGGGTTGTTTTGGGAATCGGGGAAAGGGCGAAAACTTTTTTTCGCGAGAAAAAAAGTTTTCGCCCTCTCCCCGAACCCCTCTCCCACTTTCAAAAAAAGCGGAGTTCTTTGGAGGCTCCCGTTGGTCGCCCCCGGGGTATGTTGCACGCGTTTGTTTGCGGTGCGGCTTGTTGTCTCGGGTATGTTGCACGCGGTTGTTTGCAGTGGAGTTTGGCGTTTGGGTATGTTGCACGCGGGCGGTCAGCAGACGCTCCACCTTGGCACGCGGGGCGGGACAAACCTCTCGATGCGGCACGCGGAGTGTTTGTGCTGTTGAATAAACGCGGTGTGTTCTAGGAATACTAGGAATACTAGGAATACTATTCTCTAAAACAGTCGTTTGTAAGAAAGCATGGTGTTTGCGGTATTCTTTGCCGCACCGGTTCAGGTGTAAGCAACAGCGTGCCACATACCAAAACACAAAGTTCCGGCGCAAACAACTGCGTGCGACATACTTCACCACCCCATGCTCCGGCGCAAACAACAGCGTGATACATACTTCACCACCCCGAAAAACCATAGTATTCCTAGTATTCATAGTATTCTTAGTATTCATAGTAAAGGCGGGTGGTCTTTCTCGCGCCGGTACAGAACCGGCTTGGCGGGCTCAGCACTTGCACCAACAGTAAAAAGCAGAACCTGCTTGGCTTGTCGCGGCGTAGAGTTGCAAAGCAACCGAAGACGGACGACACTCAGCCCCCCGATCAAGCCCGACCAACGGAAAACAGGGAACGTTCGTTAGGAAACATACAAAACTACTCTGCACGCCCCAAGCGTAAAACTATGCCGGGGCGGAAACGAGACCGCCACCCCCCGATCAAGCCCGACCAACGGGAGGGCGCGACACTAAAAGTGCCTTTCGGGCACACAAAAAATGGAAAGTTGGTTTGAAAAAAGTGGAATTGAGTAATATATTGAATAGCGGCATATTTTATTTCATAAAATAACATGGAGAAAAGAGAATGAAATTTTCAGTTGAGAGAGAGAAACTGCAGCGTGCTCTTACCCACGTGAGCAGCATTATTGGATCAAGATCAATGCTTCCTTTGCTGGGAAACGTGCTTATCAATGCCCAGGACGGAGTGCTGACGCTGACTACGACAGACCTTGAGATGAGAATGACCACCAGCATCGAGGCGGATATCGAAGAGGCTGGAAGCACCACTCTTCCGGCGCGCAAACTGGTGTCCATGGTCAACACTATGACCGGAGCAAAGGTCAACTTCAATGTGAACGACCACGACCAGGCGCAGGTTTCATGCGGAACGGGACGTTTCCGTCTGCTGGGACTTGCGGCGAGCGATTTTCCGGAGGCTGCGGACTTTGAGGTCATCCGCGAGATCAAGCTGAAAGAGGGAGATTTCAAACGCATGATCGGACACGTCTCTTATGCGGCATGTACCGACGACTCCCGCAAGGTGCTCACCGGAGTTCTGATGAGCGTGCGTGAATCAGGTCTTACTCTGGTCACCACCGACGGCAAACGTATGGCGATGCAGGAGGTTGCCGCTGAGGAGATCTCCGGAGGAGACGGAGACGCGATCATCGCCATCCGCACCATGGCTGAGGCGCGCCGCCTGATGGAAAACGACCGTGTCATGACGCTCAAGCTCGGTGAGAAACAGTGCAGCTTTGTTATCGGCAACTTCACATTGACCGCCAAACTCATCGAGGGAAATTATCCCAACTACCGCCAGGTCATTCCGAGCGGCTTCAAGTTTACGGTAGAGATTCCGACAGCGGCATTGCTTTCAAAGATCGAGGCGGTATCGCTTGTTTTGAGTGAGAACAGCTCATTTATCGTGATGGATTTCGAGGACAACAAGCTGAAGCTTGCGGCGTCGAGTGCCGAGGTCGGAGACGCGAACGATGAGATCGACGTGGAGTATTCCGGAGACGACTTCAATGTTTCGTTCAACCCGGCATTCCTGGCTGATCCGCTGAAAGCGACCGACGCAGAGATGGTGAAGTTCAAGCTGAACGACTCCGTCACTCCGGTAGCGATCGAGGCGGGAGAGGGATTCCTCTACGTCATCATGCCCATCCGGAAAAAGTAATGCCATGAGCCGGATACTGGTAACAGGAGGAGGCGGTTTTCTCGGCTCCTGGCTTTGCGAAAAGCTGCTGGAACGGGGAAATGAGGTCATCTGTGTCGATAACTTCTACACAGGAAGCAAACGGAATATTTACCATCTGCTGAGCGATCCGCGTTTTGAGCTTATCCGTCACGATGTGACGTTTCCGCTCTACGTTGAGGTGGATGAGATCTACAACCTTGCCTGTCCTGCGAGTCCCATCCACTACCAGAAGAACCCGGCGCAGACGGTCAAGACCTGTGTGCACGGAGCGATCAATATGCTCGGACTTGCCAAGCGCACAGGAGCAAAGATACTCCAGAGTTCGACCAGCGAGGTTTACGGAGACCCCGATGTCCATCCGCAGGTCGAGGAGTACTGGGGCAACGTCAACCCCATCGGAATAAGATCCTGCTACGATGAGGGCAAACGCTGCGCCGAGACCCTCTTCAACTGCTACCGTATGGAAACAGGTATGCCGGTCAAGATCGTGCGTATCTTCAACACCTACGGTCCGAGGATGCACCCCAACGACGGAAGAGTGGTGAGCAACTTCATACTGCAGGCTCTGCGCGGAGAGGATATCACCATCTACGGAGACGGAAGCCAGACCAGAAGTTTCTGCTACCGCGACGATCTTGTGGAGGGTATGATCAGAATGATGGCTACTCCGAACGAGGTCACGGGCCCGATAAATATCGGCAATCCCGGAGAGTTCACCATCCGCGAGCTTGCTGATATGGTGATAAGACTGACAAATTCCAAATCGCGTCTGATAGAGATGCCGCTTCCGGCGGACGATCCCCGTCAGAGGCGTCCTGATATCACCAAGGCAAAGAAGATACTGAACTGGGAGCCGGTAACTCCGCTCGAAGATGGTCTGAAAAAGACCATAGAGTACTTCGACCGTCTGCTGGCGGAAGATCCTGAGTTCTGCAAGAGATAAGTAAATATATACACAGATACACCGTTTGCGCGGTGTATTTTTTTTAAAAAGGGAGGAAGATCAGTATGAAAAATACAATTATGATGCTTGCGGCGATGCTGTGCCTGGGAGCTGCGGCAAATCCGATGGAATTCCGGAGCTATAAGCAGACGGTGAAGCTGGAGTTTGCAAGCGAGAAGGAGGCGCAGGAGTCCAAACTGGTTGTGCGCGGACTTCCGGATAAGTATGTGCTGGCGTTCACATCGCGCTGGGACGACAGTGCAAAGAGCCACATCAACACCCATAAGGTGATGTCCAAGTACGGAGCGAAGGGCAACTTCTACGTCGGTGGAAGCATGGAAACCGAGACTCCTGTATTGAAGCACATCATCAAGAACGGATGCCTTGCCGGAGCGCATACCGTAGGACACAATCCGATGAAGCGTCTGACGGCAAACAGGCACTTCTACGAGTATATGGCGAACCGGCTGTCGATCGAGGTGAAGAGCCAGACTCCGGTGAACACGCAGGCGAGTCCCTACGGACACATTACAGGAGACCGGAAAGAGGGAACTCAAAGTATCGGCAGATCGCTGATGGCAACCGGAATAATCGGATCTCCGGACAGCCGATCTCCGGAGCATTTGAAGAAGCTGGGCTATCCTGACAAGGCGTGTGCGTTCGCGTACCGGGTGGTTCCCGGAGACAGGGTGCCGGATTTGAAAAAGCTCGAGAGCATGTTGGCGAACTATCTGAAGATGAAGGAGCTGAAAGACAATCCCTGTATCTCGATGTCAACACACTCCTGGCATACGAAGGAGGGCTTGGTGCTGCTCGATGAGTGCTATAAGCGGCTCACGTCCCACAAGGATTGGTGGAACTGCAACCAGAACGAATATGCGGCATACCGTTATGAATTCCACAATACAGTCATCAGCAAGAAAGTGACGGGTAAAAGCGTCACATTTGAGATACTGCGTTTTGAACCCTTCGAGCTGGGAGCAGATGTTCCGCTCACTTTCGACGTTGAGGGAGCAAAAGCGTTGTCCGCGAGCGCAGGAGAGCTCAAATATGACGGAACTCAACTGAAAGTTCCGCATGCCAAAGACCATGTCCTGCCGTCAAAATACGGATACAAAAAACTCGATGGAGTGGAACTTGAGCTGACCATTTCCGGAATTGACGGAAAACTGACGGCGAAAATTGCGGGAGAAAACGGCAAAAAGATAAGTGATGTGAGCCTGACATTCAGGGTATCACCCAAATACAAAACGAGAGTGTTCCGCAAAGACAGCAAAACCGCCGTGGAGAGCGCGGAGTTTGCCCTTGAAACAATAGAAAAGAGCTACCACTACACAGTCGGAAAACCGTACTATGCGGTCCAAATGGACTACACACTTGACGGAAAGAGGGCGAGACTGTATGCAGACTGCTTCGGAAAAGAGATAAAACCCGCCCAAAAAGAGCTTATGGACGCGGTGGTGCTGTACGAGCGTAAAAAAGGTTGGAACGGAGGGGCTGAGTTGTCCAAACCTGAGACAAAGATTCCGGCGGACTTCAAACAATTAAAAGGAACAGAAGCTCCCTATTGCACACCGGGCTCAATGTATATGGGCAAAAAAATACCGAGGAGCGGTTATGTGGGAGTGGCTGAAATAATAAGCCGTGGAGAGAACCAATATCTGGTGACAGTATTAAGTGATAAAGATGGAGAGATGTACTTCAACGGCGAGAAGCTTCCGAAGAAGAAGAAGGTAAAGCTGAAGTTCAAGGAAGGGCGCAACCGTTTGGTGATATTGGGCATGAGGAATTACAGCCACGTATTCAGGATCGAGGGCAAAGTTACCTACACACCCGGAAACTAAAGTTCTTTGGAAAGGGGGTTTGGGGGGAGAACCTTTGTTTCAACAAAGGTTTCCCACCAAAACCGAGCTTGCAAAGCAAGCGAGGCATAAAAAAAGCGCGACAGCGCAAAACACAAACGCGAAGCGCAAATAAAATAACCGGCGGCGGCGCCCCGCGGTCAATCTCGCGCCTTGTAGTTGCGCCGCTTCGGTCGTTTCGTTTCAAAGGTTGTGAAAAAAGACGACCGGCGGCGGCGCCCCGCGGTCAATCTCGCGCCTTGCAGTTGCGCCGCTGCGGTCATGTACAAAAGTACACTTCCTTGCTGTGCTCACAGCAAAACGCGACATTGCCACACGGATGCATCCGCCGAGGCAAACCAGGCGTTTGGTGTATGTTTCCCAAACATACCGAAACTAAAGTTCTTTGGAAAGGGGGCTTGGGGGGAGAACCTTTGTTTCAACAAAGGTTTCCCACCAAAACCGAGCTTTGCAAAAGCGAGGCATAAAAAAAGCGAGCGCGAAGCGCAAATAAAAAAGTGCGACAACGCAAAAAAAACGAAGCGCAAACAAAATACCAAAGCGAACAAGAAAAAAGCAAACAAGAACTCCGCTTTTCTTGAAGTGGGAAGGGGGTGTGGGGGAAGGGCGAAACTTCTTTTCCCGTGAAAAGAAGTTTCGCCCTTCCCCCGCATCAATTTACCCACCCCTCACTACTGCAAATAAGGGGCGAGAAAGCGTCCTGTGTGTGAGTGTGGGATGGAGGCGACTTGTTCTGGGGTTCCGGTTGCTATGATGGTACCTCCGGAGGTACCGCCTTCGGGTCCGAGGTCGATGATGTAGTCGGCGGTTTTTATTACGTCGAGGTTGTGTTCGATGACGATGACGGTGTTTCCCATATCGCGGAGTTTGAACAGGACTTTGAGAAGCTGGTCGATATCGTCAAGGTGGAGTCCTGTGGTGGGTTCATCGAGAATATACACGGTATGACCTTTCGGGACCCGTGCGAGTTCGGTTGCGAGCTTGACGCGCTGAGCTTCTCCTCCGGAGAGGGTGGTGGCTGGCTGTCCGAGGGTGACGTATCCGAGGCCGACTTCAGCGAGGGTGCTGAGCCTTCTGTTGAGGGAGGTGAGCGGAGAAAAGAGTTCCACCGCCTGATTGACCGTCAGATTGAGGATATCGGATATATTAAGTTTCTTATAATGAACGGTGAGGGTCTCATCGTTAAATCTTCTGCCGCCGCAGCTTGAGCACTCGACATAGACGTCCGAGAGGAACTGCATTTCTATCTTTTTTATTCCGTCTCCCTTGCACTCTTCGCAGCGGCCGCCTTTGACGTTGAAGCTGAAGCGTCCGGGGCCGTAGCCGCGCATTTTGGCTTCCGGGAGCGATGAAAAGAGCTTGCGTATGATGTCGAAAGCTCCGGTGTAGGTCGCGGGGTTGGAGCGCGGAGTCCTGCCGATCGGAGTCTGGTCGATAACGATCGCCTTATCGACATGTTCCAAGCCTTCGATGGAGTCATGCGCTCCGGGGGCAGAGTCCTGAATGTGGTTGCATTCGGCGTTGAGAGCTTTGACGAGGATGCCGTTGATGAGGGAACTCTTGCCGGAACCTGATACTCCGGTGACACAGCAGAAAGTTCCGAGGGGGATGGAGACATCGACGCCTTTGAGATTGTTGTGGCGCGCTCCCCTGATGGTGATGGATTTGCCGTTTCCGGGATAGCGTGAGGCCGGAACGGCGATGCTGCGTCTTCCGGCGAGATAGTCTCCGGTGAGACTTTCGGGAAATCCGGGGATCTCTCCGGGAGTTCCTGAGGCGACGAGCCTGCCTCCGGTGCGGCCTGCGCCGGGACCGAGATCGAGGACGTAGTCAGCGCGTTTGATGGTGTCGAGATCGTGCTCGACAACGACTACGGAGTTTCCGGCATCGCGGAGTTTTTCCAGAGTGGCGAGAAGCTTGTCGTTGTCCCTCTGGTGGAGTCCGATGGAGGGCTCATCGAGGATATACAATACTCCGACAAGACCGCAGCCGAGCTGAGTGGCAAGGCGGATGCGCTGGGCTTCGCCGCCTGAGAGGGTCGAACTTATGCGGTTGAGCGTAAGGTAGTTGAGTCCGACATCAGAGAGAAAAGAAAGACGGCTTTTTATCTCGCGCAGAACGTCCGAAGCGATGATCTGCTGCTCGGAGTTCAGCTTGAGTTCAGAGATGAATTTGAGAGCCGCCTCGACACTCTGGGTGTTGAATTCGGCGATGTTTTTTCCGCCGACTTTGACTCCGAGCGATACGGGATTGAGACGGCTGCCGTGACAATGGGGGCACTCTTCGGGGCTGAGACAGGCGGAGAGCCGCTCGCGGACAGAGTCGCTTTCGGTCTCATTCATGCGCCGCTTGAGATTTTCCAGAACGCCCTCGAAGGGTTTTTCCCAATGGAACTTCTTGCCGTGCATACGGAAATCAAAGACGATGTTTTCGTCTCCGCTGCCGTAGAGGATGAAGTGCTGCACCTTTTCCGGAAGCTTATTGAAAGGAGTTGTAAGAATAGAGGGGTCTCCCAGATGTTCGGCGACTTTTCTCAGCAGCAGATTGTAGTAAATAATGAGGTGACGCGGCCCCCGTCTCCAGTTTGGAATAGCTCCGTTGGCGATGGATTTTGAGGGGTCCGGAATGACTTTTGCCGGGTCCATATACTGAGTGATGCCAAGTCCGTTGCACTCGGTGCAGGCTCCGTACGGAGAGTTGAAGGAGAAGTTTCTCGGAGCAAGCTCTCCGAAAGAGACTTCGCAGTCGGGGCAGGCGAGCTTTTCGCAGAATTTTTCTTCGACAAAGTCGGGATCTTCACCGTCGAGCCGGATGTTGACAACTCCGTTGGCGCGCTTGAGAGCGGTCTCGATGGAGTCGGTCAGACGCGAACGGTCGATGTTTCCTGTGACCAGACGGTCGATGACCGCCTCGATGGTGTGACGCAGGGTCTTTTGCAGGACAGGAAGCTCCTCTTCGTCGAGCATCTCAGTCTTTCCGTCGATGCGCGCCCGGATGAAACCGTCTCTTCTCAAACCTTCGAGTATCTCACGGTGCTCGCCTTTGCGTCCGGAGACAACAGGGGCGAGGATGGTCATTTTCAATCCTGCTTTGAGCTTCAAAAGCCGCTCGGTGATCGCCTGCGCGCTCTGGGTGGTGAGCGGTTTTCCGCAATGGGGGCAGTGCGGAAGTCCGACGTGAGTATAGAGCAGACGCAGATAGTCGTATATCTCGGTAACCGTGGCGACGGTCGAGCGCGGAGTACCAGTTCCGGTGCGCTGCTCGATGGCGATAGCCGGACTGAGACCGTCGATGTGCTCCACTTTGGGCTTCTGCATAAGATCGAGGAACTGTCTTGCGTATGCAGAGAGGCTTTCGACATATCTGCGCTGTCCTTCGGCGTAGAGGGTATCGAAGGCAAGAGAGCTCTTTCCGGAACCGGACAAGCCGGTTATGACCACAAGTTTGTTGCGCGGTATCACAGCATCTACGTGTTTGAGATTGTGCTGTTCCGCGCCTTTTATTACGATATTTTCGACCATGATCGCTGCCAAAAAAGTTTGAAGAAACAAGTTGAACTATTGCGTCTTAAATATACCGCTTCGGAGCTGGGATTTCAACAAAAAAACGGTTTGTCACCGATAATATCATGTTTTTTTCACTCTTTAATAATTTTTTAACAGAAAATATTGGATAAAAGCGGTATATTGTGCTATATTATGTAAATAGACTTTTTTGCAAACCAGATGTTTAAACTCTTAACGATATGAAATTTGCAGCAATACAACTTATTACGGTCGCATTGATCGTGAACTGCATCGTGGGTCTCTTCTGCGTTGACCTGCCGGAACAGCGTGTGTTTTTCTGGCAGAACACAGGGTTTCCGCGGGTGATGTTCACGGTGGGAATGGCTTTTGCCATTTTCACCACGCTGTATATGCTCCTGCAGGCAGTATTGGCGGCGTTCTACCGCGCAAAGAAGCCGGTGACCGACGACGCATTGCTTCCGGAGTGCACGGTCATTGTTCCGGCATATAATGAGTCCGAAGGAGTTTACTCTGCGCTGAAGAGCATTGTCGAGGTCGATTATCCCGCAGAAAAACTCGAGATCATCGCCATAAACGACGGTTCAAAGGACGACACCTGGGAGTGGATCTGCCGCGCAGCAGCCGACTCCGAGGGCAGGATCCGTCCGATAAATCTCGAAGTCAACGGAGGCAAAAAAGCAGCCCTCTGCCGCGCTGTACGCGAGAGCAGAAATCCCATCATCATCACCGTTGACAGTGACTCACAGCTCGAAAAACACTCTTTCCGCGCTCTGGTTGCCCCGTTTGCCGAATCCTCGATCGGAGCAGTCGCGGGAACGATCAGGGTCAAAAATATGAATAAAGGGATCCTTCCGCGTATGCTCGACGTCTGCTTCGTTTTCGGATGCGACTTCATGCGCTGCGCCCAGAGCGTGCTCGGATACGTCCTCTGCACTCCGGGAGCCATAAGCGCGTACCGCAAGGATACCATTCTGCCCTTGCTCGACACCTGGCTCGCCCAGACCTTTCTCGGAGCTCCTTCGACCATCGGAGAAGACCGCGCCCTCACCAGTCTCATCCTGCAGAGCGGCAAGAAGGTTGTTTCCCAGAGCAACGCGGTCGCCCTCACCCAGGTTCCGGAACGCTACTCAGGTCTCTGCAAAATGCTTCTGCGCTGGACGCGCGGCGACATCCGCGAGAGCCTCATGCTGCTTAAATTCGTCACCAGAAGATGGAGTTTAACTGATTGGAAATGGTCTCTCTTCCAGCTCAATATCGCAAGCCAGATCATCGGAATGACTCTGCCGTTCATCTTTATTCCGTGCACAGTTTACACCTTCGTCCAGTTCAGCGACCACCTGCTGTTCATGATCTATTACATCTTCTCGATCAACAGCGTATGGAGTCTGCTTCCCGCCGCCATATATGCCAGAAAAAACTCCAAGACCGGAGCCATCTGGGCGTTCGTTTACGGAGTATTCAGTCTGGTCGCTCTCTCCTGGATATGCATTTACAGTCTGCTCACATTGCGTAACTCCTCGTGGCTCACCCGCGAAAAAAAGAGCAACGCCTGACCGCGTTCAGACTCTCTGCTTGAGGCTGCTCAGCGGAGGTTGTGTACCTGCGATCTTCTTATAAAAAGGCTCTGCTCCCGACAAAGGCAAGTGAAAGTAAATAAAAAAGTTTTCCGCTTTTCTTGAAAGGGTGAGAGGGGCGCGGGGAGAGAGGGAAAATTTCTTTTCTCGTGAAAAGAAGTTTTCCCTCTCTCCCCGCATCATCTCCCCATATCAGGAACAAAGCTTATAAAAAAACACTTGATTTTACTTGTTTTTTACCATCTGCTGAGCTATTTTATACTGCATATAGAACAGGATTTTCAAAGTACAATGAAACTGTATGCATTTATTTTAGTTTTTTCATCCGCTCTTTTGCATGCCACATGGCACTTTATGGTCAAAAAGAGCAAACCGTTTCCGGCATTGTTCATACCCATATCCGGAGCGAATTTGATTTTCACCTTTATTTTTCTTGCCACGGCAAAGTTCCATCTTGCTGACCAGCCATTGGCGGTCTATCTCATGGCGGCAGTAGGCGGAGCCTGCGGAGTCCTGTGCAATCTCGGACTCTCCCGCGCCTACCGCACCGGAGAAGTATCGCTCGCCTATCCGCTTGCCAGAGCTCTTCCGGTACTGCTCACCATGCTCATCACCGGAGTTTTCACCATCGGCAGACCGCTCTCTCTTATGAGTATCGCCGCCATGACGACCATTTTTGCCGGTTGTCTCATCATGCCGCTCGACTCATTTGGAAATATCAGAAAGAGCGACTATATCAACTCCACTCTTCCCGGAATAATCTGCGCCGCGCTTGGAACCACCGGATACACCATTTTCGACAGTATCGGAGTAAAGCTCTTTCTCCAAAGCAATCCGCAGCTGTCCAACTGGCACGGGTCTCTTGCCTACTCCAATTTGCGCGAGACCTGTCTCTTTACTTTTCTTGTTCTCTCGGTTCTTGTCATACCTGAAGAGCGCAAAAAGATGTCCCGCGAAACGTTTTCATCATGGCAGCCCTACTGCGCCGGAGTCTTTGCCGGAATCGCCTATGCCCTGATCCTCATCGCCATGCCGCTGGTCACCAACGTGAGCTTCGTCCAGGCGTTCCGTCAGGTCAGCCTTCCAATAGGAGTGGTGCTCGGAGTAGTTTTTTTGAAAGAGAAGTGTCATCTGCCCAAAATAATCGGAATGATTTTGATAGTAACCGGTCTTGTTCTTGCAGTTGTTTGATTATAAAGCTATGTAAAAGTAAATAAAAGTTAATGTCTCAAATGTTGTGAGACAATCTGAACGGCGGCGGCGCCCCGCGGTCAATCTCGCGCCTTGCATCTGCGCCGCGGCGGTCGTGTACAGAAGTACACTCCCTTGCTGTGCTCGATGCAAAACGCGACCTTGCCTCGCGGATGCATCCGCCGATGCTGACAAGCGTTTGGCGTATGTTGACAAAACATATCTTATGTGTTATATTTAAGCGTATAACAATACCAAATAAAAAAGTTTTCCGCTTTTCTTGAAAGGGAGAGATCCGCCGTCGCCAAGGCTATGGCGGGACAAGGGGACAAGAATAACGAAGCCGACGTTCGGCTTCTTTTCTCGTGAAAAGAAGTTTTCCCGCTTTCCCCGCATCATCTCCCCATATCAGGAAAAAGCTAATCATAAATAGAAAAGGAGAATTGCCATGCCCAAACGTTTTCTTATGATCGGAGCTCACCCCGACGATGCCGACATCCGCTTCGGAGGTACCGCCGTCCAGCTCGTTAAAGCCGGCCACATCGTCAAATTCGTCGCCATGTGCAACGGCAGCTGCGGACACTATTCCATGTCCGGAAAAGAGCTTGCCGAGCGCAGATACGCCGAAACGCAGGCGTCAAAAGCCATTTCCGGAATTGAAGAGTATCAGGTTCTGATGGAAAACAATGATTGTGAACTTACTCCTGATCTTGAAAACCGTCAGAAGGTCATCCGCATCATCCGCGAATTTGCTCCTGATGTAGTTCTCACCCACCGCCTCTGCGACTATCATGCCGACCACCGTGCGACCTCCCAGCTCGTCCATGACGCGGCTTATCTCACCCAGGTTCCCAAATACTGTCCGGATACTCCTATTCCCGCCCAGAACCCCGTTTTTGCCTGCGTCTGGGACGGTTTTATTGATCCGCGCCCCTTCCGTGCAGACGCCCTCGTTCCCTTCGACGATTTTGTAGATGAGAAGTGCCGTATGTTCGACTGCCACGTCTCCCAGTTCTACGAGTGGCTCGCCTGGGAAAAGAAAATGACTCTCGATCCCGAAAAAATGTCCTGGGAGGAAAAACGCCAGTTCCTGATGGATAATTGGGGCTCCCGTTATGTCCAGGTGGCAGACGAAAACCGCGAAACCCTCATAGCCCTGTACGGAGAAAAAGGAAAAACCATCCGCTACGCCGAAGCCTTCGAATACTCCCCCTACGGAAGAAAAGTATCCCTCGAAGAATTCCGCGCCCTCATGATGCCGTAAGGCATTGTTTGATGGTGAGAGTATTTGGAGTTGGGGGGAGAGCGGAAACTTCTTTTTTCGGAAAAAGAAGTTTCCGCTCTCCCCCCAAGCCCCCCTCTCACCTTCAAGAAAAACGGTTTTGTGGTGTCGCGCCCTCCCGTCTTCGGTTGCTTAGCAACTCTACGCCGCGGCAAGCCCGTTGGTCGGGCTTGATCGGGGGACGGCGGTCTCGTTTCCGCCTTTTACATTATATGCTCATATCAGGCACAGCACTTTTTTAATAAGATATTTCCCGCAATTTGGGACGATGCAAAACGTAACGGGGCTTGCAAATCCCGGTTTACTGTATTATATTAAATTCTGTCAATGTTTTTGCGGGTGTAGCAAAACGGTTATGCTCCAGCTTCCCAAGCTGGCGACGCCGGTTCGACTCCGGTCACCCGCTCCATTTTTCAACTTTATTTGGTGCTTTACAATGAAAAAATTTTCAGTTCTTATCCTGTTTGCCGGATTGTTTCTCTTTTCCGGATGCCGCAGTACTGACAACAGGATGTCTTCCGAGGATATCGAAGTGCCGAAGAAATACCATGATATCATTGCCATCCTCAAAGACAACAGGCTCTCTTCAAACAGCCGCGAAAAGTATGAAGCGGTCAAAGACCTGCTCGAAGTCGTGGATCTGAGCTATACCAGAGAACTCAAAACTGTCAATGAACTCTTCTATCACGGAGATGCCAGACTGGTTCCAGCCTCTTCTGCCAACGGTACGGATGAGTATCTCTTCAACTTTCAGTATAAAAACAACTACGTGCGTCTGAGATTTGTCGCCTACAAGATGTGCGTTCTGAAGGTTGTTATCGAACAGAAATGATGCAGGATGCCGAATTTATGCGCTCCGCACTCGACGAAGCGCGCAAGGCGTTTGAGGCGGGAGAAGTGCCCATCGGAGCCGTAGCCGTCGAAAACGGAGTCATTATTTCCCGCGGACGCAACCGGGTAGAAGAGAACAACAGCGTCTGCTGCCACGCCGAAATTGAGGCGATCCGGGAAGTCGAAAAGCTGCGCGGAGACTGGAGAATGCATGGCATTACGCTATATGTCACCAAGGAACCCTGTCCGATGTGTGCCGGTTTTCTGGTCAACTGCCGGGTGGACCGCATCGTTTTCGGACTTCCGGACTCCAAAACCGGAGCCTGCGGTGGAGCGGTGGATATTCCGAATATGCCCGAAAGTCTCTGGCATCCAGCCGTCACCGGAGGCATTTCCGCCGATGAATCCCTTGCTCTCATACAGAATTTTTTTAAAAACCGGCGCAAAAAAGACGAAAATACGCAAATATCTTGAAAAATTGTTTGACAAATTTCAAAACTGCGCATATATTATATAACATAGAGTGCCCGTAGCTCAGTTGGTAGAGCAAGTGACTCTTAATCACTGGGTCCACGGTTCGAGTCCGTGCGGGCGCACCATTTTGAATACAACCGCTTTACGCGGTTTTTTTTTGTGGGGCTGTTGCAAAACCTTGGAAAGGTGAGCAACAGCCTTTTTCTATTGTTTGAAAGAAGCCAAGCCACGCAGTCCGGCTTGAGAAAACGGAAGGCTCCCGAACGGAGAGGAACGGAGTTGAACGGAGTGAACGGAGATCATGTATGTGGAGAAGTATTCCGCCCGCCATTGTCTGCGCCACAACTTAGCCGTGCATTACGCCGAGAACAACAGCGTGCAACATACCCAAACGCCAAACACCGCCGCAAACATCTGCGTGAGTTTGCGCGATGAGCGCAAAAAATATACCTGCTTCGCCGCATACGCATAGAAATACCAATAAAAAAACGCCCCGTATCGCCGCAAAGAACTGCGTGCGACATACGGTAGCAGGAGTGAGCCGATAGGAAAATCGGCTCACGACGGGTGCAGGGTGCAAACCCTGCTGCAGGTCAAGGAATGCATAATTCCTTGCGCATCGCACGGATGTGAGTGCCTGAGCAGCCAGAAAAGGCTGCTCAGGGGCGGCTACTATGCCGCCCGGAGCCGAACGCAGGGAAGAGGCGGATGAAGCCGGGAGCAGAACGCGGCACCACTAAGAATAGCAGGCTCAATACCCAATCCCCCAAAAAGGCGTCGGATACATGATTTTGAAAAAATCATGTATCCAGAGGTGCAGGGGACTCTCCCCTGCCGGGAGATTTTTAAGAGGCAAGCAGCCTCTTAAACTCCCTCACCATACGATGCTGAAACAATAAGGTTTTGCAACAGCCCGCGCCCCTCTCACCCTTTCAAGAAAAGCGAAAAAACTTTTTTATTTACTTTTACCTACCTTTGGCGGGAACAGAGCCTTTTTCAAATCGCAGGTGATGTACTTTTCGGAGTACATCACTTTTGCATGATTGCGTTTGATGATTTCTGTTCCGGTGATTTTGCCTGTTTTTTTATCTACGGTTTCTCTTATAACTGTTCCGTTGCGGAACCATGAACCGTTTTCCTGAGAGAAGTGTTCGTCAACGCTTTTGATATGGTAAGATGTTTCTGACGGAACATCTGAACGCAGTTCGGCATTGAGATATTTTTCATCGGTAAAAATTACCAGCTGATAACAGTTCGGAGTGCAGTTTTTGAAGCGGTAATCGAGATAGTTGTAACTTATGCTGGTGCCGACTCCGAAGGGAACCTGTCGTCCGAAATCCGGGAAGAGATCGACTCCGTCATGGTGGTGGTGTTCGGTGATTTCAAGCGGAGTATGCAGAACGAGCCAGTGTATGAGGTTGCTCAACTGACACAAGCCGCCTCCGATGCCACGGTCAGGCGAGCCGTGCTTTATCATCAATCCCTCGCGGTATCCCTTTTTTGCCGAGGTTTTTCCGACAAGATGCCAGAGGGAAAACGTTTCTCCCGGCTGGATCAGCACTCCGGATATTTTAGGGGAGGCGAGAGCGAGGTTGACGGCTTTGTTTTCCTGAAGTTCCATATCCACGTCTCCGAGCTGCCTGCGGATGAGTGATTTATGTTTGTATATCACGTGCGGAAGGAGTTTTTCCGACTTGCACCGGCAGAAGCGATCCCGGCTCAAAAGGTCGCTCACCCGGCGCAGAATACAGCACTTCACCACCGATATCCTGTAACACAGCGGAGATATTTCACAAAATAATTTTCGCTTTTTCATCTCTGTTTCCCAAACTTTGCGGTATCGCAGAAAATTTATCTCTGCAAAGCCGGTATTTCAAGAAAAAATAATATTTTTTGCAGGAATTTGTGAAAATATTTGATTTACGTGTCCATGCGTATTATATTTAATCCTGAAACGCTGACCTTTATAAAAATACTTGAAAGGAGATATACTTATGGATGAGCAGCAATACAACACTTACGCCGTTCCCTCATATCAGGATATGGTGCGTGCCCAGAGCGCATTTATCAACCGCGTTTACACGTGGATGAGTATCGGACTTGCCCTTACGGGATTCATCGCCTGGTTCCTCGGCGAGCGCAACATCGAATTTATCATCAAACATCAGCAATGGTTTCTTCCGCTTATTGTGGTCGAAGTCCTGCTTGTGCTTGCTATGAGCTGGATGATCAACAAGATAAGTCCCGCCGTGGCATCGGTGATGTTTTTCATCTATGCCGCGATCAACGGAGTGACTCTGTCGTGGATATTCCTTGCTTACCAGATCGGTTCGATAGCCAACGTCTTTTTTATCACTTGCGGAACTTTTGCCGGAATGAGCATTTACGGTTATGTCACCAAGCGCGATCTTACCGGAGTCGGCTCCTTCTGCCTTATGGCGATCTGGGGACTCATCATCGCAGGTATCATCAATATTTTCTGGCACAACGACCTTGCCCAGTTTGTTATCTCCTGCCTCGGAGTTCTCGTCTTCGTCGGACTCACCGCCTACGATACCCAGAAGATCAAGCAGCTTGCTCTCGCGGCTGCCGAGGGACAGATCGACCCCGCGTCAGCGAAGAAGTTCGCCGTCATCGGAGCTCTGGAGCTCTATCTTGATTTTGTCAACCTCTTTCTCTATCTTCTGCGTCTTTTCGGACGCCGCCGCTGAAAATGCGTATTCTCATAACGGCGGGACCGACCCGCGAAAAAATCGATCCCGTGAGGTTCATAACCAATTACTCCACGGGAAAAATGGGGTATGCGCTCGCACAGTCTGCGGTCGAAGCCGGGCATGAGGTCGTGCTGGTCTCAGGTCCCGTGACGCTCAAGGCTCCGGAAAATCTTGCGGAGTTCCACAGCGTTGAGAGCGCGCAGGATATGGCAGAAGCTGTGTTCAGTATATTTCCCTCCTGCGACGCCGCGATCATGGTTGCCGCTGTGGCGGATTACCGTCCGGCGGAAATATGCAGCTCCAAGATGAAAAAGAGTGACGGAGACCTCTTTTTGCGTCTCGAGCGCACCACCGATATCCTTGCCGGACTCGGAAAACTCAAACGCGATGACCAGAAACTTATCGGTTTCGCCGCCGAGACCGACGACCTGCTCGCCAACGCTCAGGGAAAACTTGAGCGGAAAAATCTCGATTGGATAGCCGCCAATAAAGTGTCCGACGGCTTCGGTTCCGAGACCAACAAGGTGATACTCCTGTCGCGTACAGGAGAACGGGTTGATATCGATACCGCCGACAAGAAGAGTGTGGCGGAAAAAATACTTGAAACAGTCTTTTGAATTGAACACGGGGGAGTCCTTTCTTGAAAAATTTCAACGGTGCAGAGAGCCGCTTTTCGTCCTGGAGTTATGCCGAAAAGGGCTTTGAAGATATACTCAGTGAACTGAGAAGCGGCACTCCGGCAATGAGTAAAAGTGCCGGATTGATAAATGAGTCCTCCGGAAAAATGGTCTGGCGCCTTGTCCGCAGCGCAAACGGCAGGGAGTATGATTTTGCCTACAAGATCAATCCGGGGAAGACTCCGTGGCGTTACATATTTTCTCCGTCCCTTGCGGTGCGCGAGGCGGAAAATTATTGTATGTTTGAGGCTATGGGGTTTCCGGTCGCTCATGTTCTCGCAGTCGGAGATGTGCGCAAGTTTTTCATTCTCAAAGAGAATTTTATCGCTACGACCTATATTCCCGGGACCCGCGACGGCAGGGAGTTTATGCCGGGAGGGGCGTTCCGTGAGAACGACGACCTGCTGAGAGAATACACCAGACAGAATTTCCTGCTGCTTGCCAGGATACACGATAATAACGTGTTCCACAAGGCGTTCCACCCGCGCAATCTGCTCTGGAGAGAAAACGATGGAAAACTTGAGGTATTCTGGATCGACGTCGCCCGCTGCCGCAAAGTGGGAAAACGCCGTATGGACAGAGCTGTGCTCGTTGATCTGCATACCTACTTCAGAGATATGAAGCTCACATACGAGGAGCTCGAAGAGTACGTCGGATATTATCTCGCAAACCGCTGCAACGGAACATATACCGGAGGAAAAACTGCATTGATAAACGCGCTTTTTAAATTCCGCCGCCGTATGTTCAGCCGCAAACGATATACGATTACCGGGTGAGCCCCCCGGAGCGGTGCCGATATGCTCCGCATCATTTGCCGCCGGATGGACAGGTATATTGAAACGCAGAAGAGAGCGTTTTATCCTGCCAGCCGGCATATTTTTTGCGCGTTTCCCTTGATATTTTGCGCTTTACGGTGTATAGTATTAGTGTGTATTATAGTACAATGAACAAAATCAAGGAGTGTTATTGTGGCAAACGAAAACGAAATCCGTACCGCAATCGATGCCGGAAAGCTCAACACCAAGCTTTCCACAGTCGGTTGGATCCTGTCAGCAGTGATGCTGGTAGTGTGTATCATCATGTCGTCCGTGCGCGGAGGAAATGTGTTCATGCTGGGATGTGTTCCCTTTGCGCTGGCACTGCTCTTCGGTCTGGGCAGCATGATCTATGCGATGCTCTCGACCAGCGCGGCGCAGGAGAGTGAGGAAAAAGAGCTTCTTTCGCGCCGCCGTGCCGAGAGCCGCGCGCTCGACGTGGATGAAGATGTCCGTTTTACGGCTGGACGCTCCTTTGAAAACTACTGCCGCTTCGCTCCTTACGTTCTCAGTATCATCGGAGCTCTGGTGCTCGGAGTCATACTTTTTATCACCTATCGCACCTGGAGCCAGGTCGATGGAGGAGCGATCGCCATATCCGGCAATCCGATAGATTACGCGCTTATCGCGGCAGTCATGATGCTGGTTTCAGTCTTCGCCGGAGCGTTTTTCATCGGTCAGAGCCGTACCCCCAATTTCCGTTGGCTCCGTCCGGTCGGAGCTTGGCTCGTGGTCGGATTTGCCGTCCTTGCCTGCGCTGCGGCTGGAGCTCTCTGCTATAAGAACAATCTGCTCTATGCCGATTACACTCTGGCAAAAATAATTTCCTGGATATTCGTGCTGCTCGGAGCTGAGTTTATCAGCAACTTTGTGATCGAGTTTTACCGTCCGCGCACGATCATCGAGACACGTCCGGTGTTCGAGAGCCGTCTGCTCGCGCTCTTCACCGAGCCGGGAGGCGTGATGCGCAATATAGCTTCTGCGCTCGATTATCAGTTCGGTTTCAAAATTTCAAGTACCGGAATTTACAGCTTCATCGAGCGTGCATTCTTTCCGATCCTGCTGCTCTGGGCTGCGGTGTTCTGGCTTTCCACTTCGATTTGCGAAGTCGGTCCCAGTCAGTACGGAGTCCGTGAGAGCTTCGGCAAAGTGATCGACAAAGAGCTGCTCAAACCCGGTATCTACCTTACATTGCCGCGTCCGTTCGGAAAACTCCGCACCGTGAGCTGCTCAGAGATCCAGCGTGTGGTCATCGGTGAGTTTGCTGACGGAGGCAAAAAATCCGCTGTGAAAGATGATACTCCCGACGATGGACACGGCCACAGCAAACCCAAAGCCGACCCCAATGCCGGCAAACCCAAGCAGGTTCTCACCTGGACAGATGAGCACGGAACCGATGAGGACAACTTCATCGTTGCGGTTCCGGTCGAAAAAGGCAAAAATGCCAGCCCCGAAGAGGAGGCTGCTTCGATATCGTTCCTGCGTCTTGCCATTCCCATCCAGTACCGCGTCCGTCCTGATGGCGTGATGAATTATCTTTACGGAAACAGCAATCCCGTGACCATGCTCATCCGCATCGGAGAGCGCGTTGCGACCCGTTACCTTGCCAGCAGCTCGATGATGGAGATCATCGCTACCGGAAGAAGCTCCGCCGAAGAGGATATGCGTAAAGAGGTCCAGAAACTTGCCGATGAGGCAAATCTCGGAATCGAGATCACCGCGGTCAACATCCTCGGAGCGCATCCTCCGGTAGGAGAGGTCGCAACTGCGTTCCAGAACGTCATCTCTGCGATGGAGGAGAAAGAGACCGCCATCCTTACAGCGAAGAGCTACCGCACCACCACTCTTCCTGAGTCAGAAGTTCAGGCACTCGCGCTCATTGCCGATGCCAACAGCTACAAATACCGTACTGCCACCGTTGCCAAGGCTGAAAACAAACGTTTCGGAAATCAGCTTCTGGCTTACAAGGCAATGCCTGAGATGTTCGTGCTCCGCAGCTATCTCGACTTCCTGCGCGATGACTGCAGCCATATAAGAAAATATGTGATGTCGCCCAACAACACCTCGGAGGTGTTCCAGATCAACCTGGAGCAGAAAGAGCGGCTCGACCTGACCGATGCTGATATCGCAGCGGTTCCGTCCAAGTAAGAAGATCAAATTTAAATATAAAATAAAAATTGGAGGTTTTAAAAATGTCAAGCGGTAACTTTTTCAAACACGTTCCGACGCTTCTGCTCGGACTTGCTGTGGCGGCGATCCTGCTGGTTGCGGTGTTTTCATTCCAGCTCAACCAGACTGAGACTGCGGTCGTGACCACCTTCGGACGTCCGGCGCAGGTAACTGAACCCGGATTGCACTTCCGTTGGCCGTTCCCCTTCCAGCGCATCTCCCGTTTCGACAAGCGTGTCCGCAGCTTTGAGGGCGGAGCAGGAAAACTCGAAGAGACCACCACCAGCGACGGACACAACATCCTCGTCGGAATCTATGTCGATTTCCAGATCGGAGATGTCGTGACCTTCTTCCGCACCTTTGAAAACATCTCCAACGCAGAAGATCAGCTCAACAGCTGGATGCGCAGCGCGAAAAACGCCGCCTTCGGTCAGTACCGCTTCAACCAGATCGTCAACACCGATCCCAAACAGATGAAGCTCACCGAGATCCAGAACCGCATCAAAGATGAGCTCACCCGCAAGACTTCCGGCTACGGCCTCAAGATCCTGAGGGTCGGAATCAATACCATAAACGTTCCCAAGACCGTCAGCGAAAAGGTTTTCGCCCGCATGATCGCTGAGCGTAAACTGGTCGCCGACAAATATATCGCCGAGGGTAACAGCGAGGCGCGCAAGATCCGCATCGAGGCGGACAGCGCAAGGACCATCCGCCTTGCCGATGCTGAGGCGAAAGCCAAGGAGATCCGCGCCGAGGGAGACGTCGAGGCGGCGAAGAGCTATGAGATCTTCCAGAAGAACCCCGAGCTCGCCAAGTTCCTCCGCAAGCTCGACAGTCTGCGTGAGATCATGCGTGGACGCACCACGCTGGTCATCGACACCAATACGGCTCCCTTTGACCTGCTCCAGCCCGGTGCAGAGAACCTCAAATCCAACAAGTAAGTCAGCCGGGAAGGATATTTCAAATGGATAATCAAACCCCCAATCCCAATGCCTACGACCGTTCAGGCCGTTACGAGGCGGGACTGGCAAGTCTGGTAAAGAGCCTCAAGTGGGCGTTCGGACTCCTGCTGGTCGCCATCGTCGGTATGCTGATATACTTCTTCACCTGGGGAGGCTACTTCTCAGTTGAACCCCAGCAGGCGGTCATCGTCCTGCGTTTCGGAAAGGTCATCGAACCCTGCTATACCTCCGGCGGACACTGGTTCATGCCTTATCCGGTCAACCGTTTTGTGCGCATCCAGACCAATCAGCAGTTTTTCAAGGTCGATTTCATTGCTCCGACGGCGAAAGACGGCTCATTTGCTCCGGCACTTACTCCCGGACTTGAGGATTACCTCATCACCGGAGACGCCAACATCGTTCACTCAAGCTGGACAGTCGGCTACCGTATCGCCAATCCGGTCAAGTATTATACCACGCTTTCAACTCCGCTGCGTCCCGTGGATGCCGGCAGAGTCATGCCCGATCCCACCGTCACCGATGCCGACGGCTTCAAGGGCACACGCGGACCCCAGACCATGCTGAAAAACAGCTTCCGCAGCGCGGTCATCCGTGCTACCGGAATGTTTAAAGTTGACGAACTGCTCTCATCAGGGCAGGGCAGATACAGCGAGCAGGTACAGCGTATCTTCACCCAGCTGGTCGAAGAGGCTGACTGCGGAATCGTGGTCGAGAACGTGACCCTCAACCGCATCTATCCTCCGGGACCGACCCGCGCCGCGTTTGAGGCGGTGACTGCGGCGAGCACCACCCAGTCAACTCTCCGCAATCAGGCTGAGACCTACCGCGTAGAGGTCGAGAACGACACTCTTGCCAAGGAGGCAGAACTTCTTGCCGCTGCCCGTACCTACCGCAACCAGCTCGGAGCGACCATCAAAGCTGAGACCAAATATTTCTCAAGCATCAATGAGGAGTACTCAAAGAGTGCAAGTCCCTCCACCGTGCTGATGGCACTCTACACCGCAGCTCTCTCTGACGCTATGGATCAGAGCGGCATGACCGGAGACAAATTCATCCTCGGCAGCCGCGGAAAATCCCGTCAGGTACGTATTCTGCTCTCTCAGGAGCTGAAAAACAGTGAAAACACTCCGAAAGAGGAGAAAAAATAAAAATGTCTCAGGATAAGCACACCCACAACTGCAACTGCGGCCACGACCACGGACATGACCATTGCTCCTGCGGTCACGATCACGAACACAGCCACGACCACAAGCATGAGCACTGCTCCTGCGGTCACGAGCACAAGATGGACAGCACCTGTATCTGCGGTCACGACCACAAGGCTGAGGCCGGAGTCGGACACGACCGCGCCATGGGCAGAATAGCATTCGCCATCGTCGGAGGTATCCTGACGGTGAACAGCTTTGTTCTGCAATGGCTGCTTCCTTCACAGGAGACTGCCTGGCAGCTCAACGCCCTCTTCGGAGCGTTTATCCTTGCTTTCCCGATCATCATGACTGCGGTCAAGGATCTGATCAAGGGCAAAGTCTATATGAACGAGCTCGTTGCTCTCGCCATTCTTGCAGCTCTCTCTGACGGAGACTTTCAGGCGGCGGGCATCATCGCCTTCTTCCTGCTCATCACCATCATCATCGAGACCCGCACCGCGAGCGGAGCTCAGAAATCCATCGAGGAGTTGATCAAACTTACTCCCAACACTGCCCGCAGGGTCAAGGATGGAGTTGAGACCGAAGTCGCGGCGACCGAGCTTGCAGTCGGCGACATCATCCGCGTCCGTCCCGGAGAGAACTTCCCGGTCGATGCGAAAATCGTGTCAGGTGAAAGTACCGTCAACCAGGCCTCCATCACCGGAGAGTCGATTCCGGTCGAAAAGAGTGTCGGCAGCGACGTGTTCGCCGGAACCCAGAACCTCACCGGTCTCGTCGATCTCGAAGTCACCCGCGTCGGAGAGGATACCACTCTCGGAAAAGTCAAAGATATGATCCTTCAGGCTGAGTCCAGCCGTACTCCGGTGGTGCGTATCATCGACCGTTACGCCGGATACTATACTCCGACCGTGCTGATGGTCGCGGCGGTCACCTGGTGGTTCACCGAGGATATCAGCAACGTTATCGCGTTTCTCGTCATCGCCTGTCCCTGTTCGATCGTGCTTGCCACTCCGACAGCGGTGGTCGCGGCGGTCGCGGCGGCGGCGCGTCTCGGAATCTTTATCAAAAACATCGCCCACCTCGAGCTCGCCTCAAAGATCACGAGTTTTGTGTTCGATAAAACCGGAACCCTTACCGACGGATTGCTTTCAGTAGTGAAACTTCAGCCGGTCGAGGGAGTCTCTCCTGCCGAGCTGCTCAAGTCAGCCGCTTCGATCGAGCGTTTCAGCAACCACCCGACCGCGGTCGCCATCCAGAAGCTCGCGGATGAGGCACAGATTCCGCTCGACGACGCCGAGAACTTCACCGAGGTCCACGGCCGCGGAGTCACCGCAACTGTCAACGGAGAGCTCGTTCTGGTCGGCAGAGCCAACTGGATGAGCGAACAGGGAATCGCTGTTCCTGAAAACAATAATGATGACGCCGACGGAATGAGTGTCGTCTATGTCGGAAAAGCCGGAAAACTTCTCGGCTGGATAGGTTTCCGCGACAAGATCAGAAAAGAGGCTCCTGAAATGCTCAGCGAGCTGCGCCGTCAGGGAGTCCGTTACTGCGCCATGGTCACCGGAGACCGTCAGTCAGTTGCCCAGGCGGTTGCCGGTCAGCTGCAGATAGATGAGTTCCGCAGTGAGTGCCTGCCGCAGGGCAAGGTCGAGTTCGTTGAGAACGTCAAAAAGACCAGCCGCGTGGCGGTGGTCGGAGACGGTGTCAACGACGCTCCTGCGCTCGCCGCCGGAGACCTCGGTATCGCCATGGGAGCCATCGGCAGCGATGTCGCGGTCAACAGCGCAAGCATCGCTCTGATGACTAACGATTTGAGACGTATTGCAGTGCTGGTCTATCTCTCGCGCAAGTCGCAGATGATCATCAATCAGAACCTGCTTTTCGGTATGCTGTTCGTTTTCGGAGGAATGATCCTCTCGGTCATCGGCGCCATGAGTCCGATCTGGGCGGCGGTGTTCCATGCCGGAAGCACACTTATAATAATCTTCAACAGTGCGCGCCTCGTCCGCACCGGAGAAGAACTTACATTGGAAGATGGCCTTGCCAAGGATGATACAAAGGAGAATGAATAAACTATGGCTGAATTGGAAACAGTAGTCAGTGCAGTCGGTCTGACCAAAGAGTTCCGCGACTTCTGGGGACGCCCCAAAGCCCGCGCGGTCAACGATATTGATTTTGAGATAAAACAGGGCGAAGTGGTCGGACTTCTCGGTCCCAACGGTTCCGGAAAATCCACCACGGTCAAGATGCTTCTCGGTCTGCTCTATCCCACAGGAGGACGTCTCTCCGTATTCGGACGCAGCCCCCGCGCGGTCGAGACCAAGCGTGAGATAGGATATCTTCCTGAGGATTCCTACCTCTACAAATACCTCACTGCCGAAGAGACGCTCGACTTTTTCGGTTCACTCTTCAATCTTTCAGCTGCCGACCGCAAACAGCGTATCGATCAGCTGCTCGACATGGTAGGTCTTGCCCATGCCCGCCGCCGCCGGGTCGGAGAGTTTTCCAAAGGAATGGCTCGCCGTATCGGTCTCGCACAGGCGATGATCAATGACCCTGCGTTCCTGATCCTCGATGAGCCGACCAGCGGACTCGATCCCCTCGGCTGCAAAGAGGTCAAAGATCTTATCCTTGCCCTCAAGAAACGCGGCAAGACTGTCCTTATCACCAGCCATCTGCTGAGCGATATCGAGGACGTCTGCGACCGCGTCATCATCCTCTACGGAGGCAAGATCCGCGCTACTGGAAGCCTCAATGAGCTGCTGACCGTCTCTGATGCCAACCGCATCACCACTCCGGAGCTCAAACCCGAAGTGATGACCCGTCTGATGCAGCTGCTCCGCGAGAACCTCAGCGAGAATGAGTTCAAGGTGGATCACCCGCGCCGTACCCTCGAGGAGTTCTTCCTCGATGTTATCGCGACTGCCAAACGTGACAGTATCGAGACCGCCGGAGTCGTTTCCGGAGGAAAGATCGCGGATTATCTCTCAAGCGAGGACAAAAACTCTGTTCTTGAGCAGCTTGCGTCCGATGCTCCCAAAGCCGAACCCAAGGTCGAGGAGAAAGCCGCTGCTCCCGAGCGCGACGTCAACGCTGAACTTGAAAAGCTCACAACTGAAGTCAAAGCTGAGGAGAAAGCCGAAGCCGCTCCTGAAGAGAAAAAGGTTGACCTCTCTGAGGCCGACGCCCGTCTGAACGATCTGCTCAAGTCTGCGGAGAAAGACAAATGAGAGCATTTTTCGCCATAGCGCACCTCACTTTGCGACATGCATTGAGGTCACATATCTTTCAACTTCTGCTGCTGGTCCTGCTGCTGGCGGTGGTGTTCATTCCGGGAACGGTCGGAGCCGGTACGGCATCAGACTTCATCCGGGTGACGCTGCTTTACAGTCTTTCAGGAGTCAGCCTCATACTTGCGCTGTCGAGTCTCTGGCTCGGCTGTTACACCATGACTCATGATGTTGACAGTTATCAGCTGCACATGATCACCTCCAAGCCGGTTTCCCGCGTAACCATCTGGCTCGCAAAATGGGTCGGAGTCAATGTGATAAACCTGCTGCTGCTCTTTCTTGCATCGGCAGTCATCTTCGTCATTATCCAGTACCGTTTCGCCAACAGCGAATTTGCTCCTGCTGAAAAGGAGAAGATCCGCAATGAGGTGCTGGTGGGCAGACGCAGCTATCTTGCGTCCAAGCCGGATTATGAAGCACAGGTTCGTGAGCGCACCAAACAGATGATCGCCCGTCTGCAGTCTCAGGGAGTCAAGCTTGAACTGACTCCTGAGGTGCTCGACAAGATGCAGAAGGCAGCCCGTCTCGAGGTGGTATCAGGAGACTCTGAACTCAAAGTCGGCAAAGTCCGCGCGTGGGTGTTTGAGAATCTTCCTGAAAAGATCGAAAAACCGGTGTTCTTCCGCTACCGTCCGTACATCGACAAAGTTGCGAGCGAAGGCCAGCGCGTCACCCGCGTGCAGGTTCTTGCCGGACTTCCCCGCGCGGTCAATGCCGGAGAGCAGAACCAGAATATTTTCAACGATGACAAAAGCAGCTACAACGTCTTCTATAACGCTCTCTCTGCTATTCCTGAGCAGGTTCAGTCTGGAGAGTTCCATGAGAAGGTGCTGCGTCCTGAGTGGAACATCGTCTCTCCGGACAACAAGATATTCGTTGCAGTCTTCAACGGCGACCCCAAGGGAGGTACTCAGTTCTACCAGCCCGCCGACGGTCCCAAACTGCTTATTGAGGAGTGCGGATTCTTCTCCAACTATATGCGTGCGGTCACGGTCATCGCTATCGAGCTGCTGATCCTGTCAGGTCTTGCCTGCGCGTTCGGAGGATGTATGTCCATGCCGACAGCCATCTTCGTCGTCGTAAGCTATCTGCTCTTCGGAAGTTTCGCCGTGTTCATGACCGGACTTGATTATCTCTCCGGAACCGCCGATCACGTCGGAGTGTTTATTTCCAAACTCATCCTCACCGTGGTCATTCCGCTCCAGGCATTCGAGGCTACCGGTCCCGTTGCCGGAGGAGAGCTTATCGAGTGGAGCCGCATAGCCTATCTCGGATTTCACTATTTTATCTGCCGCGCCGTGCCGATCTTCATTTTCGGCATCTGGATGTACCGCAAGCGTGAACTGGGGTTGATTATCCGAAAATGAGTAAATTCCGAACAATAGTAATGTACGTCGTCCTGATCGCGGTGAGTATTGTGCTGCTCGCCGGAGTGCGCTATACTGAGCGCAAACTTGACGATCAGGTAGCCGAGCACAAATTGCGTTTTACCGGTGAGATCAAGAATGCGCCTCCGATGGTGGCATTCACCACGGTGGCATTGGGAAGTTTCCGCGGACTGGTTGCCGACTTGCTGTGGCTGAGATCGAACTCTCTCCAGCAGAAGGGCAACTACTTTGAGATGGTTCAGCTTGCCCGCTGGATCGTCGATCTGCAGCCGAGCTTCTCAGGAGCAACATCGTATCTTGCCTGGAATATGTCCTACAATATATCCGTCACCTGCTCGGAGTTTCCCGACCGCTGGAGATGGGTGAATGAGGCTATCAAGCTCGTCCGCGACAAGGCTCTGGATTACAACCCCGAGGACCCCGAGCTCTACCGCGAGCTTGCCTGGACCTATTTCCACAAACTCGGAAACATCCTCGACGATGCCAACTTGTACTACAAGAACCGCCTCGCGGTCGAGATGTATTCAGTTCTGGGAACCAACTATCCTGACTGGAAGACGCTTGCTTCCGCTCCGGAAACGCTCCGTGAGTTTGAGAAGAAGTATCCCCAGGATCACATTTTCTGGCAGGCGCTGAAGTCCGCCGGCTATGAGAATTACGATGAGCTGTATAAGGCTTACAAGAGCGGAAATCCCGTGCAGCTGCCTAAAAAGTTCCTCGATGAGCTCGGCAGCGACGACAAGCTCAAAACTGATCTTGACAACTATTTCCGCGCCCAGCTTCTGCGCGATGCGCTCAAGCTCGATCCCAAACGCATCGTCAAACAACACGAGAAATACGGAGCGATGGATTGGCGTACTCCTGAGGCCCACGCTATCTACTGGGCTGAACTCGGAATTGAGAAATCTCCGCGCGGAGAGGATCTCAAATGCGCCCGTATCATCACCCAGGCACTCTATGAGGCGTTCCGTTCCGGACGTCTGCTGATGATCGATGAAAAGGATATGGAAAACATTCAGGTCATTCCGAACCTCGATCTGGTCGATTCCGTTTACAAGACTTTCTGGGACACCCAGAAGGTTTACGATCCGGATTCAGGAGCCTATTCAACATTCCGCAGTGCGCGTATCAACTTTATGAAAGAGGCGATATCCATCCTCTACAACTACGGTCAGTTCAAGAAAGCTGAGGAGTATTACCACAAACTTGTCGCCGAAGACGGCAAGAAGCCTCCGCTTGAGCAGTTCGTCGTTCAGGAGTGGACTGAGCGTGTCAAAAACGCCAGCGTCAAACGCGCGAGCGAGATCGTCAGCGGACTTATTTTCCGCAGCATAAACTATCTGCTTTACAACGACCACGATGCCGCCGTCGCCCAGGAGCGCATGGCACGCACCGTTTACCGCAACTACATGAAGGAGTTCGGAGACAGCGAGCGCACCAAGCTTCCTCCGTACAACCGCATGAAGAGCGTAGTCGTCAATGCCTGGCTGCTCAATCTGCCTCCGCAGCTTGCCCAGGCACTCAAGGCAAAAATCGAGTCTGAGCAGAACGAAAGCAGACTTGAAAAGCAGATTTTTGAAAAGAAAAAGTAATTTTTGGAAGTTCCCGGAGCGGCAAAGGGGATCGCTCCGGGATAAAGTATAATTGAAAGAGAGTATTTAAATTGGAGGATTGGTTCCTATTTGGCGGAAGTGTTGCAACTGCAATGCTTGTGTCGCACATTTGTTCGCTTCTTGAAGCGTCATTTTTAAGTATAACTCCCAGCCAGCTGGCTGATATGCGGGTCCGCTATCCGAACGCAGGAAAAGTTGCGCTTGAATTGAAACGCAATATTTCGCGTCCGCTTGCAGTGATCCTGATAATAAATACGGCTGCTCACACCATCGGAGCAACTATCGCAGGAGCGAGCCTTGATGCCATCTGCCACGGTTCGCCCAAGCATGCCACGTACATGGCATTGTTTTCCCTCGCATTCACGCTGCTGATGATCCAGTACACCGAGCTGCTTCCCAAAACTCTCGGATGCCGTTTCAATATATCCATTGTGAGGATCACCGCGATCCCGATGAGCTTTACGGTGAAGTTGTTTTTGCCTGTCATCTGGCTGACCGACATTTTCAACCGTCCGTTCGAGCGCAAGAAAGGGGGACATGCTCCTACTGCTACCGAGGAGATATCCGCGCTTGCGGCAATGGCGCGCAGTTCACAGATGATATCGCGCTATCAGGAGCGTATCATCAAAATGGTTCCCAATCTCTCCCAGCGCACCGCGCAAAGCGTGATGATCGAGGCTGAAAATATCTCTTTCATTGATGCTAAACTCTCTCTCGCTGACGCCTTGACCATTACCGGAAGGGATTTCCACACCCGTTATCCCATCTGCGAGAATGGAGATATAAACAAAGTTCTCGGCTACGTCAATATCAAGGAGCTGGTCACCGTCCAGCGCAGCCATACCGGAGCGATGACCGTCAAGGATATCATGCGTCCGATATCGTTTGTCCGCCCTGACGATACAGCTTCCGAGCTGCTCGAAGGCTTTGCCAGCCGCCATTGCCACATGATGATCGTGAGAAGTAAGGATAAAAAGACCCTCGGTCTTGTCACTCTTGAAGATATAGTTGAGGAGCTTATTGGAGATCTCGACGATGAGTTCGATCCGCTTCCGCGCACCTTCTACTCTCCCGGAGAGTTTGTCTGGGTGGTCGGCGGCGGAGTTCCCATGACCCTGCTTGCGCGCGATACTGCTCTTGATCTGCCGCACCGCACTGAGCCTGCAGCGGTCTGGATCGCGTGCCAGCTCGACCGTCCCGCCAGGGTCGGAGACGTGCTGCGCTACCGCAACGCGGAGTTTTCCGTCCGCAAAATGCGCCGCCATCAGGTGTGGGAGTTCAATGTTAAACGAATAACAAGTGAGGATGAGCAGCAATGAAAAAACGCACTTTGATCATCGGTTCCGTCATCTGTTTTTTGACAATGCTCGTATCCGGATGTGCTGACTTTGAGTACACCGGAAGAAGTTTCGATCCTATTCCGGAAGGTACTGCGATCGCCTGGCACAGCAAAGCTAATCCCGTTCCTTCCGGAAAGTACCGCATCATAGGACGCGGAGTCCTCCGATACAAAATCGGAGAGTATGACAGCTACGACGTCGAAGAGATCATGCTCGATGAAGCGCGCCGCCACGGAGCCGATGCTGTCATGCTCCAGGCGACATTCAATGATATCGAAGGAGATTATAAGACAGATATAAGCAACGACGCAGCCCGTGCTCCAGCTCCGAAGCCGGGATTGGCAAAGATGGCGGACGGAACAAAAGTTCCGGTGAACTCTTTCGGAAAAGAGGTCAAGCTCACCGGAGCCGCAAACACCACCAAAAAAAATGTGGTCTATGCCGTGTTTTACAAAAATGCCGCCGCCGTGCAGAAACTCATCGAGTCCCAGCCGGTCAGGATGATGCAGACCAAGGAAAAACCGTCCGCATCTGCCGGAAAGAGTGATGCCGCAAAAAAGGCATCCACAGATAAAAAAACAGAGACTGCACCGGAAAAGAGGGCTGAAAAATGATCAACGGCATCTCGCTTGAAACCCTCGCGGAGCTGATGCTCCGTCTGCTGATAGCAGGTGTGTTCGGAGGAGTCATCGGCATCGACCGCGCCTACCGCGAAAAAGAGGCAGGCTTGCGAACCCACTTTCTCGTCGCGCTCGGCAGCGCACTTTTTATGGTAGTATCCCAGTATGCTTTCGGAACTCCCGAGCGTTTTGACAGCAGCCGGGTCGCGGCCCAGATCGTAAGCGGCATAGGTTTTATCGGTGCCGGAAGTATCATCTTCCACAAACGCATAATCCGCGGACTTACAACAGCCGCCGGTCTCTGGACAGCCGCCGGAATCGGTATGGCAGTCGGAGGAGGTCTTTATGTGATCGCTCTCACCGCCACTTTGCTCACTCTGGTCGGGCTCGAGGCGCTGCGCATCGTCCTCAAACGCAGCGGACTTGATTTCCGTAGCGCGAAGGTCGCCTTTACGGTCAACGACCAGACTGAGTTGAAGGAGACTATCCAACAGCTCAAGGCTTTCGGCTGCAAGGTGAGCCGTTGTTCGACCCATCCGGTAAAAGGCGCATGGCTCAGGGTCGTTATGGATATACGTTACCACGAAAAGGTCGAAAATGACGGACGTCTGCTCGCTGAACTGGCAAGACATCCGGATTTGCGTCTGGTAAAAAATGATTGAAAGATTGCAACAAAATGACGATAGTATTTTTTTCTGATATCCACGGAGTTCCTTCGACGCTTGAAAAACTGCTTGCCCACGCCGACCGTATGCAGGCTGACCGTCTGGTGATCCTCGGAGACCTGCTTTATCATGGCCCGCGCAACGGAGTTCCGGATTTCTATGATCCCAAGAAAGTGGCTGCGATGCTCAATGATCGCAAGAAACAGATACTTACCGTACAGGGAAACTGTGATTGTGAAGTGGATCAGATGATGCTGGAGTTTCCGGTGTTGAGCAGTTACGCCGAGCTTTCTGCTGACGGAAGACGCTTTTTCCTCACCCACGGACACGTTTACAACGCAGGCAATCTGCCTCCGGTTCCGGATAACACGGTTATTGTCCACGGTCACACCCATATTCCGCAGATAACCCACCTTGAGGACGGAATCGTGATCTTCAACCCCGGTTCCATCTCTCTGCCCAAAAACAATCACCCGCAGACTTTCGGAGTTTGTGAGGACGGAGTTCTCTCTGTCCGTCTGCTCGAAGACGCGGGCGTGTATATCGCGGATAAAAACTGATTGTTAATGTTTAGTAAATGTCTCAAATGTTGTGAAGAAAAACGACCGGCGGCGGTGCCCCGCGGTCAATCTCGCGCCTTGCATCTGCGTCGCGGCGGTCGTGTACAAAAGTACACTCCCTTGCTGTGCTCGATGCAAAACGCGACATTGCCTCACGGATGCATCCACCGAGGCAAACAAGCGTGTGGCGTATGTTGACAAAATATAACGAATGTGCTATATTTAAGCACATATCAAATAACGTTTGTCATCAATTTGAAAAAAATTTTCACAAAAATTGGGACAATACCATTTCATAAGAACTCCGCTTTTCTTGAAAAGTAGAGAGGGGGCTGTTGCAAAACCTTGGAAAGGTGAGCAACAGCCTTTATCTATTGTTTGAAAGTAGCCAAGCCACGCAGTCCGGCTTGAGAAAACGTAAGGCTCCCGAACGGAGAAGAACGGAGTTGAACGGAGTGAACGGAGATATTGTATGTGGAAAAGTATTCCGCCCGCCATTGTCTGCGCCACAACTTAGCCGTGCATTACGCCGCGAACA
>SUVY01000019.1 GCA_015061775.1 Lentisphaerota bacterium
GGCTCCGGGCGGCATAGTAGCCGCCCCTGAGCAGCCTTTTCTGGCTGCTCAGGCACTCTCTCCGTGCGATGCGCAAGGAATTATGCATTCCTTGACCAGCAGCAGGGTTTGCACCCTGCACCCGTCGTGAGCCGATTTTTATATCGGCTCACTCCTACACGCACTTCATCTTATAAGCATTTGTCTCCATTTCCTCAAACGAAACGTTTGAGCTTAGGAACAAAACAGCTTTAAGAAGCAGTAAAATAAGTCTTTCTTCTATCATGACCTATTATATTTCAAACTTTAAGCTCAAGTAAGAGAAAGATATTATGAGAGACACAAGAGGTCTCTCATAATATCTTTTTTATGCAAGCAATGTATCAATCACAATTTCAAAAAAGTACACCGCTTTTCTTGAAAAAGGATGGGGTTTGGGGAAGGGAAAAACTTCTTTTCCCGTGAAAAGAAGTTTTTCCCTTCCCCAAGAACAATCTCCCTTTCCTGAAAAACCTCCTGTCAGCCGCGGAGTTTTGCTGCGGCTCTGGCAAAACCGTCGCGGGAGTTGAGGATGACTTTATCCTCGACGCAGAAGGCTATGCGGATGTATCCGGGTCTTCCGAAACCGCGTCCGGGAACGACCAGTATCTGTTCGTTGAACAACGCATCGACCAATTTCTGCTCGTCTGCACAGGGGCTCTTTACGAAGAAATAAAATGCTCCGCGCGGAAGAGTGAACTCCAATCCGGCGTTGGTCAGCACCTCTGCCATCGCATCGCGACGGCGGCGGTAGATCTCAAGATCGATTCCGCAGTCGAGGCAGTTGAGGAGTATCTGCTGTCCGATCGCAGGAGCGTTGACAAATCCGAGGATGCGGTTGCTCATGATCAATCCGGCGGCAAGCTCGGCGCGGTTGGCGATTTTGGGAGATATGGCGATATATCCCAGACGCTCTCCGGCAAGCGACAGATTCTTGCTGAAACTGCCGATGACTGCGCTGTGGTTGAATATCTTGAAGGTTGACGGCAATTTCACTCCGTCAAAATTAAGTATGCGGTAGGGCTCATCTGCGAGGATGTAGATCGCGCGGTCATACTTCTTTTCAGCTTCAGCTACGACTTCGGCGAGAGCGGAAAGCTCCTCTTCGGTGTAGATCGCTCCCGTGGGATTGTTGGGGCTGTTGATGATTATTGCGCGGGTGCGCTCGTTTATCGCGGCGCGGAATGCGTCTATATCAAGCTCAAAAGTCAAATCCTTAGACTGGACAGGAATGAGTTTGCCTCCGTGGTTGGCGGCGTAAAAATTGTACTCGACAAAGTAGGGAGACGGAGCAAGCACCTCATCTCCGGGAGAGAGTACTGTATGGAAAAAGACGTTCAATCCGCCAGCGGCTCCGCAAGTCACGAGCAGATCTTCGGCTGAGCACTCCATTTCCTGCTCAACAGAGACCACCTGGGCGAGCTTTTCGCGCAGGGCGGGATATCCGGCGTTGGGCATGTAGCCGATGGAAAAGGGCTTATCTGCACTCTCAGATATCTTCTGAAGAGTCTCTTTCACCTTTGCCGGAGGCGGCAGGTCGGGATTTCCCAAGCTGAAATCATATACCTTATCCGCTCCGTATTTCTTCCTTAATTCTATACCGGCTTCAAACATCCGGCGGATCATCGAACTGTTGGCAAGACTGCCTTTGATGACCGGGTTGAGCAATTCCATATTTATACCTCACAAAAGTTGTTTACGATTTCATAAGTATCTAATATACCACAAAAACCGCAAATTAACAAATAGGTATTGTCCCAATTTTTGTGAAAAATTTTTTAAATTGATGACAAACGTTATTTGATATGTGCTTAAATATAGCATATTCGTTATATTTTGTCAACATACGCCACACGCTTGTTTGCCTCGGTGGATCGCCGGTCATTTTTCTTCACAACATTTGAGACATTAACAACAAATAAATTCGGCAAAAAAGAGGGGCGTTTTACCGTTATTTCAGTAAAACGCCCGACTTTTCACCGCACCTGGAGCAACTTACTCCGGGCGCAGCAGGGATATGTTACGCGATGATAGCGAACTTGTTGTCCTTGACATCGGTCGCGATGGAGCTTCCCAGACTGGTGATGCTTGAGAGGTCTCCGCCGTTTGCGAAGTAGAGGCCGCCGTAACCGCTGGTGAGCTCGCGGAGCAGCAGGTCTTCCTTGCCGTCGCCGTTGTAATCGCCGACTGCGGAAATCTCCCACTTGCTGTCGTTGAGAGTGCCGATCACGGTCTGCTCGTCGTTCTTGCCGTTCTCAAGCAGGACGACTTCGCCGTCGTTGCTGTTCCACATGGCGATATCGTCGATTCCGTCACCGGAGAAGTCTCCGATCGCGGCAACTTCCCAACCCTCAACTGCCGGAGTGATGGTGACTTTGCCCCATCCCCACTTCTTGCCGTTGATATTGGAGTTGTGCCACATCTCGTAGCTTCCGTCGGTGAGGTTCTTGACAACCAGACTGTCAAGTCCGTCCTCGTGACCGAAGGTACCGGCTCCGATGAGCTCGACGGTCGGAGGAGCATCGCTTACGTGCCAGATATCCTTGTAGGTGGCGGCGCCGAGAACAGCTCCGAAGCTGCCTTCGGTGTTGTAGATGAGGACATCATCAAATCCGTCGCCGTCGAGGTTGGCGGTGCACTTGGTCGAAAAGTCGCTCTCGACCCAGCAGAGGGACTTGTAACCGTGAGTTGCGTTGCTGAGATCGGTCCAGGCTGCGAAGGTGTTGTTGACCTTGTTGTAGAGCAGCAGTCCGTCGTTGTCAACGGTGCTTCCGGCGAACTTACCGGTAGCGACGATATCCCAGATATCAGCCATTCCGTATCCGACTGAGACCCACTTGGCAGAGCCGTCAACATCGGTTGCGATGTAACCGGCAGCACCGCGTCCGGCATCCCAGGCGACGATCTGTGAAACTCCGTTGTCGAGCAGTTTTGCTCCGACCTGGAGATTGATGGTGCTGGTCTCGCTTGAGACGCGGTTTCCAGCCTTGTCGTAGGCGGAAACGGTGATGCTGTACTTGCCTTCGTCAAGATCAAGGAAGTCAAAGCCGACAGCCTCGCCGGTGACCGGGAACTTGAGGTTGTAAACCTGACCGTTGCACTCGATCTCGTATCCGGCGACACCGGTCTCGTCGGTTGCAATCCAGGAGACATTGATGTCCTTGCCGGCGACAGAGGTGAGCATATCGATCTTGGGAGCGGTGTAGTCCGCAACGTCGGCTGCGAAAGCATCGGTGGTGTACTTGGTGGTCTCGCCGTAAGCATCGGTGACGGTCATGGAGACGTTGAGTTTTCCGGCTGCCGGAACGTCGGTGAGAGTGAACTCAAGGCCGTTGGCAACTGCGTTGAACTCTTTGCCGGTGCTGTCGGTGACGGTGTAGCTGTAGGTGTAATCCTCAGCACCGCTTCCTCCGGTGATATCGGCTGCGACGGTAAAGGTGTAGGTACCGGCAGTCTGAGTGACAGAGGTGATTGCTCCGGAGATCGGAGTGTAATCGCTGTCTGAGGTGCTGAGCACGATCGCGCTGTCGGTGATCTCGACATCATAGAGCTCGTTGTTGATGACAATGGAGTTGTCAGCGCAGGTCGAGCCGTTGATGACCAGAGTCTTGATATCGGCCTTGCCGCTGTAAACCACGATGTCCGCATCGGTCGGAAGTTCGACACCGGTCAGGACGATGGTGTCGGCAGTCAGGGATCCGGAAACGGTGTTCCAGGTCGCGGTGACAGTTCCGGACGCGTTTATCATGCCGTCAACGGTAAGCGCGGTATCCGCAGAGAAGACGGTTCCGTCGGTGACGGTGATATCGCCAACGACATTCGCCTTGACGGTGCTGTTTCCGGAAACGGTGACTGAACCGTAGTTGTAGAGGGTAACTCCGACGCTGAAGTTCGAGTCATCGACAGTAATGCTGCTGCCTTCGTTGACAAGGACGCTGTAAAGCGCGTTGAAGTTGGCATTGTTCTCAACAGTAACAACACCCGCTGCACCATTGTAACCAATCACCAGCTTGTCCTGCGGAAGATCAGTATAGCTGCTGCCGTATCCGCAACGTGAAACCGTGACGGTCGCATCGTTGACGGTAAGCTTACCACCGCTGCTCTTACCGATGACAACAATGCTGTTGCTTGAGCCGCCGATGGTGTACTCTGCACCGTTCTGGACGATGACCTCAGCCTCGACACCCATATCGTCGTTCTTGTAACCGATCTGGACTTCGCCGGAAAGCTTGGCGTTGTCGAGGATGACTTTACCCATGACGTTCATGGTGTTGATCTGATTGTTTCCGGTGGTGTTGGCGATGGTAAGAACTCCGTCGCGGCGGACGCTGACGTCAGCGGAGTAGAAGACCTTGTCGGTGGCTTCGCCATCGGCATCACCAAAGGTGACGGTGTTGGCTCCGGCAACAAGGCTGTCATAACCGATAATCATCTGACCGCCGACGCTGACGTTACTGTCAGTACCGAAATCGACGCTGCCGTCGAATGACTCACCTTCCCAGTCTCCGACAAAGGCATAACTTGCCTTGAAGTCTCCGGAGTAGGTGTTGTCGCCCTCGAAGATGACACTTCCCTTATTGATATTGGACTCGGTGAGCTGGGCATCAGCGATATTCAAAGTTCCGTTGAGGTTGGCGACGCTTACGCTGCTGGCACCGGTGACATTGAATGCACCATTGCCGACCGAAACTCCGTTGAGGGAGATTTTTCCATCCGCGACGTTGATCGTACCGTTGGTGACGGTGGTCTCGGCAGTGACGACGTTTGTTCCGTCAACGATGGTGAGGTTGTAAGTGCCGTCAGCGAGGTCATTGGTGTAGAACTTGACGCCGGTCTCTCCGGCGGCGACGGTGACTGTGCGGATCAATCCTTCGGTTGCTCCAGCGGGCATAAGCGCGACGGTGAGCTCACGGGCGTCTCCGGCGGTAAGTCCGTCGAAGATGAGGTAGGCACCGAGATTGACAGTTCCCTCTGAGGTGAACTCGCCGCCGACTTCGATGACACCGGTGTTGTTGATAACGGTGTTAGCATCGGCGTTGAAAGTTCCATCCACGTCAAGTTTTGCTCCGTTGACCACGTTAAGAGTGTTCTTGGACTGACCTTCGGTGGTGTTGATGTTAAGCTCGCCGCCCTCGGCAACGGTGAGAGAAATCTCGCTGTTGTCGAGTTCAAGATTACCGATAAGGTTCTCTCCGCAGGAGGCGTCGGTGGTGATGTTCAGTTTGCCGTCAACGTTGACTTTGCCGTAGTTGGCGAAGATGCCGTCAACACCGTTGTATCCACCGGTGACGTTGAGTTCGCCGTCGATATCAAGCTCGCCGCCGGGCTGGACGTAAGCGTTGGCAACGCTGACTTTTCCGGCTTCGGCAATGGTGAGTTTATCGTTGGCAGCGACGCCTTCGGCGAACTCATCCCATGAACCGACGGAAATCATTGAGGCGTCAATGGTGTCGGCAATGGTGGTGTCGCCGGTGACTTTGATGTTTCCGGAAGCGTTTTCGCCCTCGCCCTTGACCATTCCGGCAAGAGTTCCGTTGAAGTCATTGAGCTCGACAACGTTGTTGTTGACGAACTTGGTTGCGCTCATGGAGGCGTTGGAACTCAGTTTGATGTATCCATCGTTGGTGAAGGTGCGGTTGTTCATATCAACGACACCATCCTGTCCGACCAGAATCTCACCCTGGTTGTCGAAGTATCTCGGAGTGAGATTTGCGTAATCGGCATCATCGGTGAACTCAAAAGTTCCGTCGGTAATGTTGAGGACGTTGTTTTTTCCGTTGCGGAAAGTGACCGCCGCGGTGGTGATTTTACCTCCGTTGATGATATCGACGCTGCACTCGTTGGGAGCATCAATCCAATCCACGCTGGTGTTGCCGCCGCCGAAGTTGATCTGGTTGTGTTTGACGTTGAGAATACCCTCGCCGTCTTTTCCGTCAACGATCAGGTGACCGTCCCATCCGCCGTTACCGGGAGTACCGACACCGGCGAGTTTGGGAGCATCACCGGCTTTGCCGAGCTCCATGGTTCCGAGCACGGTGACAGTACCGTGGTTCTCGATGTTTCCGGCATCGGCTTTGAGCAGACCGCCAGCATTGATGACCAGCTCTCCGGGAGTGCTGTTCATTCCCCAGAGGTAAATAGCTTTATTGCCGCTGTTGGCGTTAGCGAAATAGAGTTCGCCGTTGACGATGAGTGCGCCGCCCTGGTTGTTCGCGCCGGAAAGTCCGGTCAAAGTCAGAACTTTGACTTTGGCATCCTCATCAATCACGAGATCAACACCCATGTTGACGATTCGGTCAACGACGGCGTAGCCCTCTCCGGAGGTCTTGACGACGAGGTCCTGAGTCGGACGAAGCTTACCGTATTCGGCACTGTCTGCGTTTCCGGCAGCAAGTACGATTTCGGTGGTATCCTCAGGAAGGATGAGCAGGTTGCTCCAGCCGCTGCTGTTTTTGCCGTCATCGACGAACTCGCTGAAAGCGTTGACTCCGAAGACTTTTCCGTCGCCGAGGTCTTCGCCGGCAGTTTTGCCTGCCCATGCGGCATCGTAATAAACAGTCTTGGTGGAGGCGTTGGTGATGGTGACATCTCCGTCAGCTCCGTAGATAGCGGTGACGCCATCTCCGAGGATGGTGACTTTGCCTTCGAGAGAAGCTGCGGCATTGAGATCAATGACCTTTGCGATTCCGTCGAGCTCGGTGGCATCGATGACAATGGAACCGGTTCCGGTGATGTTCTTTGCGGTGATAAGGCTGGTGGCATCAATGGTGATGGAGCCGCCGTTATTGATGGTTCCGACTGTGGTGATGGTCGAATTGACCAGCTCAACGCTGCCGTCGAGAACGTTGGAACCATTGCCTTCTTTACCGAGAAGCAACGCAGAATCGGTGAGGGATAACGATGTTCCCTCATGCATTGAAAGATAGCCAAAACCATTGGGACCGGTGAGGTCGAGCACAGAATCGTTTTTGGCTTCGAGAACCGCTCCGTTCTGAACGTACATCTGTCCGGGCTGTCCATTCGGACCGCCGATGGTCTTCAGCAGAGCGTTGTCCAAAACGATCTTGGCAGATGAGTAACCATTGTCAACAGCTGTTCCGAAGTTGATGTATCCGAACTCGGCTGCGGTGTCTTTCACGGTGACAACGCCGGAGTATGTTGAAAGATATCCGGTTGCTTTGTACTGAAACTCAGCTTCTTTGCCCTTGCCCGCTTCAGCTGTACCGATAATGCTGATATCAGAACCGTAACGGTTGAAAGTATTGTAGGTCTCAACGCTGCCGTTGATGGTGGTTTGGGCTCCGTAGCCGTGCCAGAACTGTCCGCCGGAAGCAGACTTCACATTACCATCAATGGTGTTGGTACCCTGGAGGAAAATGTATTTGGCATCAACAGTTACACCATCACCGATAGAGGCACTGTTCAGGGTGACATAATCACCATTTACGCTGTCGGTAACGGTAACATCGGTCTCACCGTCTTTGACGATTTTGCCGGAGAGAGTTTTTCCGCTCAAAGCCTCGGTGACGTTGCTGGCAACGCGGATCTCGGTGGTTTCGGAAGTGGCGGCAGCCAAAGCGTCTCCGAGAGTCGCGAAGGTGTTGATACCGAAAAACTTGCCGTTTCCGAGGTCTTCTCCGAGCTTCTTGTCTGCATATTCGGCGTTGACAACGAGAGTAGTCATCTCGGCGTCTGAGAGAGCGACGTCTCCGTCAGCTCCGTAAATGACATTGACTCCCTCGGCAAGGTTCTCGATGGCGACTTTGTCTTTGAGAGACTCTTTGCCGTTGAGGTCGATGAGCACCTTGACTCCGGTGGAGTACTCTGCGGCGTCGATGGTGATGGTGCCGGTTCCGGTCAGGGTGTTCGCGGTGATATTTCCGGTAGCGGTGATGGTGATCGCACCGGTATTTGCCACGGTGTCGGCAACGACATTTCCGGAAACACTCATGCTGCTGCCGGTGTGAACACTCAGAGTAGATGCATCGACCAGTCCGCCTGCGTCAACAGTAAGTGAGGCAGTCATTGCACCCCAGCTTTCGGGCTGTCCGACCCACAGGCTCTTGTCGTGAATGGACTTGCCGCCTTCGGCAATGGTCAGCGCGCCGCGGACATAATCAAGTCCGTCGCCGGTACCCTGGCTGTGGAAAGTTCCTTTGACAGTAATATCACTGCCGTAAGAGTAGTACATATAGCCGGTCTCGAAATCGGACTCAATAGTGTATTTACCATGCTGGAAGAAACCGTAATTTGCGGTGATTGTTCCTCCGGTTATGGTGTATTCGGCGGAGGCATTGTCTTTGCTGCCGAATGAGAAATTATTGAGAGTAAGAGTTTTGCCCTCTTCAAGAGTCAGAGTTCCGCCATTTTTGCCGGAAATGGCGGTAAAGCTGTTATCACCGGCAAGGTTGAGATTGCCGAGCATAGACACTGTGCCTCCGACAACACTATCGGTCAGAGTGGTATCGGCTTCTGCCTTGAGTGCTGAAGAGAGACTCCTGATGTTCAGCTTGCTGCTGCCGGAAACTTTTACCTCACCATCGTTGGTGAGTTTGGTGGCAACTTCAAGAGAACTGTCAGCAACCGAGATGGTGTTGTTGGCTCCCAGAGTGAGGTTTGCGACAACCAGACGGCTGCCGTTATTGACGTTGAACACGTTGCCGGAGCTGCTGACAGTAAGTGAACCTGCGGAATCTCCGCCGCCGATTTTCATTACGGAGTTATCAAGATTGAAAGTTCCGTTTGAACCTGCGACGGTGAACCAGGCGCCTCCTTCAAAGTAGGTGTCGTTCAAGTTGATGGTGTTGCCGGTTCCGCGGGTTTCGGAGTAACCGGCTTTGAACTGCGGTCCGTCGGTCAATGACTCTTCTTTGGTGTTTTCGAGAGTTCCGTTGACGGTGAGATAACCGTTGCCGTAAGCCAAATCCAACTGTCCATCGCCATAACCGAGGAAGACTTTTCCGGTCTCATTGACGGTGATACCGTTGTTGTTGGTCCAGACTTTCAAGCTGAGTGCCTTCATCTCACCGTTGATGATCATCTCTTCGTTGGAAGTAGCAAATCCGTCGGCAACGACATCAAGGTTTTCGACGGTCACGCCGTCTTCGATGGTAAGGGAAGCTCCATCGCCCATAACAAGGATCGCAAGTGAACCCGCGCTGACGGTGAATTTGCCGCCGGAGGCTGCTCCGATGGTGAGCTTCTGGGCGATATCATAATAATTGTCGGTATCAACATTGCTGTTGGTGGTAATATCGCTCTCGATCTCAATGCGGGAGACAAGGTCATTGTCTCTGGCAGCAGCCATTGCGCTTGCGAAATCGGCGAAGGCGTTGAAACCGAAGATTTTTCCCTCTCCGAGGTCTGCTCCGGCAGCGTATGTGCTGTTGACGTAAACAGTGGAGGCAGTCGCGCTGTTCACGAGAACTCCGTCATCATAGATGCTGTAAGTTCCCTCGTTGACGACATTGAGTGAGCCCTCGCTTTTGCCGATGATAGCATCAACATCGTTGCTGGTGCTGGTGATTCCGTTGACCGTGATGCGGTCGTTGGCGGCGGCGGTATTTTCGTTTTTGCTGAAGAACAGGTCTCCCTGAAGCAGAGCGGCATCGGTGAAGTTGACTTCGATGTCAGAAGCGTTCCACTTGGTGGCGCCGTTCTTGCGCTGATGGAGGACGCCCCATTTCGCCTGCTCGCCTGCGTCTTCGGTAAGAGTGGAGTCGATGTTGAAAACGCAGTCCTCGATATTGACGGCAATATCGTTGGAGCGGATGCAGTAGAAGCTGTCTCCGACATTTGCATCAGTAACAGTTGCGTTGAAGGTGTTTCCGGAGAAGTTCACTCCGTTTCCACCCTGGATGTTGACACAGGAGTCGTTGAAAGTACAGTCGGAAATCTCAAGGTCGGTTCCGAAGTTTCCGGAAATCTGCATTCCGGCGTTCTCAAAGGTGCAGTCGGTAATGGTGCTGCCCGGAGTGGTGTTGTTTCCGCCGGTAGAACCGATTCCGTACTCACCGTCGCCGATGATTGTGCAATCGTTGAGAGCAAATCCGTCAACGCTGTAAACGAGGATGCTGTGAGTGGCTGCATCAGCGTGATCGAAAGTGATACCGGAAAAATCGACGGCACTTTCCCACTTCTCTACGCCCACGCCTTTCTCATACAAGCCGAGCTGCAATGTTCCGCTGAAAGTGACGTCTGCACCCTCAGCCGCGACAAATTTGATGTCACCTTTCTGCTCACCGATGACGGAGGCGCGGAAGACGATGGAGTCGTCATAAGTTCCGCTTGCCACGGTGATGGTGTTTGCCTCAGTTGCAGAAGCCGCATTGACGGCATCGGTCAGATTGCTGAACGCAGTCGTTCCCCAGACTGCATCAGCGGACTTGGTGGTGTCAGCCTCAAATGCGGCTTGATCGACCCAAGCTTTGTTTACATAAATATTAGCCATTTTTTATCCCTTTGTTATAAGAATAACAATATTGAACACATGATCAGCCGCACTCGCGGAAGTTTTTCATTCCGAAAGTGCGGTGCGTGCTTTATATTACGCGAGGACGCTGAACTTGGTTCCGTTGCGGTCGGTCTCGATGCGGGCACCGAGATCGTTCCAGTCACCGGCGTAAGCACCGCCCCAGTAGCCGAGTCCGCCCCATCCGGTGGTGGTTTCGCGGAGCAGGAGATCCTCTTTGCCGTCGCCGTTGTAATCGCCGACAGCAGCGATCTCCCAGCCGGACTGATCGAGGGCACCGACCCAGCGTTTGGTGTCGGCATCGCCGTTCTCCCAGGCGTACATGTAGCCGGTGGACTCCTGCCAGACCACGATATCGTCGATACCGTCACCGGAGAAGTCGCCGATAGCGGCGATGGTCCAGTCGTCTTCGACTGCCGCGAGGGTGCTGGTGCTCCACTCGCCGACGGTGCCGTTGACGCTCCAGAGCTCGTAGTTCTCGCCGTTCTTGACGATCAGGCTGTCATTATCGGTGCCGAAGTTGGCTCCGCCGATGACCTCGACGCCGCTGCCGAGCTGGACATACTTGGCTCCGTCGATGGAAGCACCGAAAGTTCCGTCCTCATAGCTGACCAGCAGGTCGTCGTAACCGTTGCCGTCGAGATCGGCAATTCCCTCGACGGTGAAGCCGTCCTTGAGGTAGCCGTATGACTTGTAGGCGTATCCGGAAGCTCCGAGATCGGTCCAAGCCCAGAGGCTCTGGTTTGCGGAGTTGTAAACCAGGATTCCGTCGCCCTTGCCGGTGCTGCCGGAGAAGCATCCGACCGCAACAGCCTTGTCGGCGGCATCAGCTCCCCACTGCCAGAGACCCTTCCAGACGGGTTTGGTCTCGCCGTCGTTGTAGATGTATCCGATAGCACCGCGTCCGGCATCGTAAGCGACGATCTGTGAGTAGCCGTTGCTCTTGATGTTGGCGGCGACGCTGATGGAAACAGTCTGCTCTTCGGAGGTGACTTTGTTTCCGGCGGCATCATAAGCGGTGACGGTGTAGGTGTGTTTGCCCTCGCCGATATTGTTGAGAGTGAACTTGGCATCGCTGCCCGCGGCATCGAAGGAGTAGCTGGCTCCGTCGAAGACGATATCGTAAGAGGTGACTCCGGTGACATCGGTGAAGCTGCAGGTGATAGTGACGCTGCTTCCCTTGACGGTCGCCTCAGGTCCTTTGGTGAACTCAGGAGCGGTGTAGTCGGCAACATCAGCGGCGAATGCGTTGGTGGTGTAGGTGAATCCTGCCTCGTCGGTGACGGTCGCGGTGACGTTGATGACTCCGGCGGCGGGAACTTCGCTCAGGGTGAAGCTGGTTCCGTCGAAGGTGAGGTCAAGTGCGTTACCGGCGGCATCGGTGGCGGCGAAGCTGTAAGTGTAAGCTCCGAAACCTCCGGTGATGGCGGAAACATCGACGCTGAAGGTGTAGGTATCGGCGGTCTGGGTGACGGCTGCGATATCGCCGGACATCGCGGTGTAGTTGGCGGTGTCGTTGACCAGCACGATTCCGGTATCGTCAATAATGGTCTTGTAGATCTGCTGATCGACTCCGATGACGGAATCGATGGCAGTAAGTCCGTTGATGACGAGACCGTTGCAACTGGCATCGGTGACACCGGAAACCAGAGTGACGGTCTCACCTGAGCCCGGAAGAGTGACATTGTCGATGGACAGCGTTCCCTCGACCGAGAGAGTCTTCGCAGAGGCAAGTCCGCCGAGATCGAAGGAGAGGTCTCCTGCGGCGGTGACGTCTCCGTCAACGGTGAGCACGGAGCCGGTTCCGAGGACGGTGTCGTCGGTGAAGCTGACTGCGCCTGTGACTGCGCTGGTGACCTTGCTGTTTCCGGAGATCTCGAGAGTTCCGTTGCCGACATTGAGGGTTCCGGCGGTGAAGTCTGAGTCTGCCACGGTCATAGTTCCGTTGGTGACGGTGACGGTGGTGGCAAAGACATCACCGGTGGTGCTGTCGATCACGGTCGCGTTATAGGTTCCATCCGCGAAGTCCTGAGTATAGATAGTCGCGCTGGTGCTGTTCTTGGCGACAGAGAGGTTGAAGGTCTTGCCTTTGCTCTCGCCGACTCCGACCATGGCGACGATGACGTCGCGTGCGGAATCTGCCACGGCGGTAAATCCGTCGATGGTGATGTAGTCACCGAGAGTGACATCGCCGGTGAACGCGAAGGTGCTGTTTGAAACGTTGATGGCTCCTGCGTTCTCGATCCTGACACCGTTGACAGTTCCCTCGGAAACGTTGACTTCGCCCTCGTTGAAGAGGATTCCGCCCCTGGTGGGATCATTCTTGTTCGCCTCACGCTTGGTGATATCGAGCTTGCCGCTGACGTTCAAAACGCCGCCTTCGTGGACCAGGGCGTTGTGTCCTTCAACGGTCACATCGGCGGTGGAGTTGATGTTGGCAACGCCTCCCTCGAAGATCTGGATGAGCTTCTGTCTCGGATCGCTGTGGGTGAGGTTCATCGTACCGTTGATATCGGCATTGCTCATCACGTTGAAGAAGCGGGTGTTGAGCGTTGCGCCCTCCTCGAGAGTGAACTCGCTGCCGACTCCGACGATCGTGGTGCTGCCGGTGAACTCGGAACCTTTCTTGATGGTCGCAGCGCCGTAGAAGTTGGTCTGCTTGACATCAAGAGTACCGTCGAGGACGATGTCTCCGTAAACGCGGATGTTGCCGCCGATCTTAGAGTCTCCGACCAGAGTGGTATCCTCGAAGCGGACGTAATTTCCGCTCAGAGTTTCGATATTGATGGTGGACTCACCGCTGACGGTGATGGTACCCTTGTTGTTGACAGTACCCGCGCTGAATTTGGCTCCGTTGATTTCGACAGTACCTGCGGCGGCGACGTTGACGATACCGGCAGCCTCAACTTTGGCTCCGTCCTCAACGATCAGGGCTCCGTTGGTGACAGCGATGTCGGATTTCCAGGATTCGGGTTTCTGGATAGCGGTGGTGAGAGAGGCTTTCTCGCCGCTCAGGGTGAGAGAACCGCCCCTGTTGATGATGAGCACATTGCTCTGCATGGTGTCAAGTCCGGACATCGCACCATAGCTGATGACCTCATCATAGATGGCATACTGTCCGCTGTTGCTGGAAGCAAGAGAGAGAACGCTGTCCTCGGAAATGATGGCTTTTCCGCCGAGGAACTGGATGTTCTCTGCGGCGTTGAATGTTCCATCGATGTTGAAGACGGTATCCTCGGCTCCGACGAAGCGGATGTGTCCGGTGTAAAAGGCGACGTCGCCGAGCTCAGCGTCCCAATCGGCGCGGTCGAGGGTCGAATAGTTGCCGTTGACGAAGACATCACCTGCGGCGGAAGTCTCGAAGACGAGGCATCCGACGGTAATAACGACGTCGCCGGAAGCATTGACGGTGGTAACTCCGTCCTTCATGACCGAGACGTTCTCGGTGGTGTTGTAGATGCTCTCATAGTTTCCGCCTGCGATATTCAGAGTGGTGGTATCGGCAGTGGTCTTGTAGTCGAGCAGAGCTGAGAAGGCGTTGTGGCCGATGATGTAACCCTCGTCGGTGACGTCTCCTGCTTTCTTGTCAGCCCAGGCGGCGTTGACATAGACATCGCTGACGGCGACGTCGGTGAGGTAAACGTCTCCGTCTGCGGCGTGGACGACAGAGATTCCTTCTCCGTTGACGGTGACCTTGTCGGCAAGAGCTCCGGCAGTGGAGGTGATGTCGATGATCTTCTTGTAGCCGCCTTCAAAGTTTTCGGCGTCAATGACGATCGAACCCTCACCCTTGATATCAGCCGCGGTAATGGTGCTGGTTGCATCAATGGTGATGGTTCCCGCATTGGAAACAACTCCCGTAGAGTTGACTTTTGCTCCGTTATTCAGGAACACCTCGGTTCCAGCGCCGATATTGAAGGCGACGGAATTATTGACAACGGCGGAAGTATTGACGGTGGAGCCGTCAACCGTAAGTTTAACGGTGTAATCGGTTCCCTCAACGGTGGTCAATGCAAGGTTTCCGGCGGTGAATTCAGATCCGCCCTTGATGATGACATCAGCGTAACCGCCTGCGACACCAGCATTGTAGCTGCCGAGGCAGACGTAAGATCCAGCGTTCCAGATTGAATTGTCAACAACAACCTGATCTTCAGCATCAGCCAAACGGAAATAAGTATTAGTACCGCCAACGATATTCAGAGTACTGTTGCTGACATTGGCAGCTCCCTGCAGGAACATATAGCTGTAATCAACATCAGCGTTGGTGATATTGAGAACGGAATTGGCAAACGTTCCGATCTGACCGCCGTTGAAGTCGGTTCTTTCGGCATCGGCAGCTCCGATGGAGACAACTGAAGTATAGTCGCCGCCCCACAGAAGCATATTGCTGTTGTTGAACTTGCCGGTAATGTTGACAGCGATATCACCGACACCGTAGTTGTTATAACCCGCGCTGAAAATACCAGTTACGGTATTGGTGCCCTGCCAGGTGCTCTCTCCGGACACGATATCGATCCGACCGCCGATTTTGGAATCAGTGACCGTAGTTCCGTCAAGGACTTTGATGGCTTTGCCGTCAACTTTGTTGATGTTGAGAACAACATCACCATTGACCTCAACGGAGTCGTCGCCTTTGTTGAAGAGGGTGGATGCGACAGAGAAGTTACCTCCGTCGATGACCAGCTTGCCGTCGGCTTCAACATTCATGCTCTCGGCGACGGAGACAGTTCCGCCGTTGATGTTGAGGCTGCCGCCTCCCCAGATGTTGATATCTGCCAAGGCGGCAACATTGTCGATGTGATCGGCAATGATTTCGCCGGACACATTGACCGCACCGCCGCTGAAGATACGCAAACTTGCGGTCTTGACAGTTCCATCAACATTGACAACGCCCGCCGCAGCTTCTGAGATCTCGCCGTTTTCGACGCAGAACTCAGCGGAGTCGAGAACGGCTCCGGTTTTGACGTTGATGACTCCGTCGGCGTCGGCGTTGGTCTGGTAAACTTTGACGTTGCCGTAGATGTCGATGGTGCCGCCCTTGGCGTCTCCCTCGTTCTCACCGAAACCGAAGTATTTGTCGTTTCCGGCGGCGAGGTATCCGTAAGCGGTGGAGTAATTCGCGCCCTCGGCGATGGTCAGAGTTGAACCGTTGGCAACTTTGGTTTTTCCGGAGACGGTGACATCGCCGCTGATGGTCGAGTCGCCATTGACGAAGGCGTTTCCGGTGATATCAGTTGCGGAGAGGTTTGCTCCGTTGATCTCGACCGCATTTCCGGTGACGGCGAGGTCAGCGGAAACGTTTCCGGTAAGTTTGACACTTCCGGAAGTGTTGTCGAAGTCGTCTGAAACAAACGTGGTGTTGGCAATGGTGAAGTTTCCTTCGTTGATGATCTTGGTTGCGGTGAATGCTCCGCCGTCGATCTCTACATCACCCTTGTTCTTGACATAATCAGCTTTGAACGCCGCTTTGTCGGTAACATTGACGGTTCCTTCGTTATAGAAGGGATATCCTGCCGGAGTGGATGAGGACATATCAAAGAGTGAGCCCTCTCCGGTCACATTCAGAGTTCCGAAGTTGCCGGTCTTTTCATAGCTGGGACCATCAGCGTTGCCGCCGACGGTCATCTGGGAGTCGTTCTGAAGAGTGAACTCGCCGACGTTCTTGAACTGCTGGTTGATGGTGACAACTGAGTTATCGACCACCGCAACGCTGTTGGCATGATTGAAGGCAAAACGGCTGCCGACATTGAACACGCTGTCGGTGATGTTCAAATTGAAGTGCGGGTCAAGTCCATCTTTGGTGGAGGCGGCAGTCTGGAAATCAGCAGTGAAATCAACGATGCTGTTATCGAAGTTCCAGACGAAGTTTCCGGTAGCTCCGCTGTTTTTGGAGGTCGAGCTGCCGAATGAGACATAGGCATTATCAACATCAAGAGTTGCATCCTGACCATCGTAAGTGCCGTCGCCGTTGAATGAGAAGCCGCCTTTGATATCCAGAGACTTGGTGACGCTCGCCTTGTCGGCGGTCTTGGCGTCCTCAATGGTTCCGTCAACATCGATGGTGCTGCCGTAGCTCAGGGTGGTGCGGGTGCCGGTTGCGGTCAGGCTGCCCTCGGTGCCGACGATAAGTTTGTGGTTGTAGTAGCCGACATTCAGAGTACCGACGGTGTTGACTCCCTTGAACTCAGCGGTTCCCTCGAGAGCAACCGTACCGCCGTTGATGGTGGAGTCTTTGACAACTGCTCCATCAGCAAGGTCGATGGTTCCGGTGAGAGAGAAGATATCCAGAGTGCTGGTTCCGGAAACGGAGATAGTTCCGTTGTTGGTGAGCACGCCGCTCTTATTTGCGGCAGGAATGGTTCCGTTGCCGACGGCATGGGTGTTGGCGATGAAGGTACTGTCATCTATTAATATAGTACCGTTGTTGGTGATGTTTCCGCTGGCTTTCAGGACGGAGCCGTTGGTCAACTCGATGACGGCATCTGCGCTGGAGACGTTGAAATCTCCGTAGCCGTTGGGAATCGGGTTGCTGTGCCAAACGCCGTCATATCCGACACCGAACTCGAGAGCGGAGTTGTCGGCAGTAACTTTGCCTGAACCCTTGAGGCCGATACGCTGGTATGAAGCAAAGAGAGTGTCTTCCAGTTCGATTTCGCCGTTGATATTCTGGCTGTACTGGATGAAAACCTGACGGTCGGCAAGCTCTGCCTCGGAGGCTTTGAAGTCAGCGTTTCCGGAAACGGCAAGTTTTCCGTCGATGTTGAGAGACTCTCTGTAAACGTTGAGCTGGCTTCCGGCTTCGACCTGAACGGTTGCGCCTTCCATGATTTTGGCGTTGTAGAACTCAAGAGCGGAGTTGCCGTCAACCACGGTATCAGTTCCGAAGTAGAAAGCTTTTTTGGCTTCGGTGCCGTTGAAGGAGACTCCGTCGAAGGTAACAGCAAGATCTTCTGCCGCGTTCTCGCCCTTGGTGAACCAGACGTAGCCGCCGAGACTTGTCCAGGTGATGTCGCCTCCGGCAATGGTCAAATCGTCGTTCAGGGTGATGGTGGTGTTGGCAGCGGGCCCCGCTTCGGTGATGCTGCCGATAACTTCGATTTTGGAAGTGGTGTCGGTAACAGCCGAAAGAGCATTGGTGAAGCTGGAGTAGGCATTGATTCCGACGGTGTAGGTCTTGCCGTTGATAACAACGGTGTCACCATCTTTTCCGGCGATGCCGCCGCAGACGGTGAGATCGGTTCCCTCGTATGCCTCATAGAGACCGGCGAGATCGTTTCCGTCAACGGTGTTGCCGGAAATAACAGTACCATCACCGAGGCGGACGACTCTTTCATCTTTGACATTGGTAATAGTATTGTCGGTGATGACTGCTCCGCCGTTGGTGGTGCGGATTGCGACATAAGCAGTGTCGCTGATAGTGTTGTCACTGATAACGACACCGTCTTTGACATTGGTGATGTAAATTCCCGCCCAACCTGCGTAATTGGTGTTGGTGGATTTCTCTTCACGTCCGTAGATGGTGTTGCCGCTGACGGTCATATTGGCGTTGGTCGCACCCTCGGTGTAGATACCGCAGTCGGCGGTGATGGTGTTGCCGGTGATAACGGCTCCATCAACGTTGACTCCCCAGCCGAACTGGACACCCTCGGTGCCGATTCCGTCTCCGGTAGCAACACTGGTAAGAGTGCAGTTGGTGACAGAAATTCCGCTGGCGTTCACACTTCCGTTGGCGTTGATGCCGATCGGAGTGTAGTAACCGTTGGCTTTTTCGACACACTCGATATTCAAGCCGTCAAAGGCGACATCTTTAATGTCGGTTGCTCCGCTGTTGATCCAGAACTGACCGGTGATGTTGACTTCGGCATCAGCGGCAGCTTTGATGGTGATTCCGCCGACATAGGTTTTGTCGTCTTCGGTGAAAGTCTTTTTGCTCAGAACGACAGGTTTTGCCTCGACATAATCTCCGGCAGCGATTTCAATGGTCACTTTGCCGTCGATCGCGTTGGCAGCCGCAGCAGCCGCGCTGATGGTGGTGAAGGCGTTGACTCCGATAACGTAAGCTTTTCCTCCGACAAACACCATGCTTCCGGCTTCTCCCTCGATCGAGGCATCGACCAGCATATTGGAGGCGGGCTCGGCGATGAGCACTTCATTTCCCGCAGCGTCTCCGGCAGAAATGGTTCCGTTAACATTGTCGTAAACCTGAAGTGCGGAAGCGGCAACGGTGTCGTTTCCATCGTTGCGATCAACAAGGGTGAATTTGTTTCCGGAAATATTCACGCTTCCCTCAGCACCATCTTTGAGCGCAACGCCCTGATAGATTCCGACGTTTCCATTGGTGATGGTGTTATCGGTGATGACGAGGTCGCGGACATAACCGGAACCGAAACGGATGGCTCCGTAGTACTGGTGAACATCGCTGACGTTGATGTCGGTCATAGTGTTTCCAGACACTTCAAATGCAGTGTTGTTATTTTGGATATCTGCCGCATGGATCGCGTTCGCACCAATATTGGTGAAGGTGTTGTCAGAAATCTTGACATTGGTATTTTCGTTGTACAGATACACCTTGCCGGTCAGGCTCAGTTGAACAGCGTGTCCGCTGAAATCGCTGACAGTATTGCCGCTAAAGTTAACGTTGCTGGTGTAAGCTGAGTAAATCGCTCCCATAGAACGGGCTTCAGCACCACTGCCATCGCCTTTGAAGGTGCAGCCGGTAACGGTCATGTTGTCGATTCCGGGGAAGTTAAGTGTGCAGAAAATTCCGTAACCGACGGAATCGGAGGCTATGCCTGTGAGATCAAAAACGCAATCGGTAACGGTGAGATTTGTCAAATCAGTACCGGTCTGATAGATACCGCTGGTGTTGTTATTGGGATAAACGGTGTTGGCGGTAGGCTTGAAGGTAAAGCCCTGAATGGTGATATCCTGCTCGGTACCCTTGGCGGCACCGACTCCAAACTTATCGACGACCACCGTACCTTCAGCCTGAAGGGTGACTGCCTTGTCAACGATGACTGACTCGTTCGTAAGAGCGTACTCACCGCCTTTGACGATGATGATGTCTCCATCCACAGCCGCTTTCACGGCATCGCTGATGGTTGCGAAACTACCGTCTGCGGTTCCGACATAAAGTGTGTTTGCCATAACAATAACTCCTTTGTTATTCGATACTATTTATTAATATATGTAAACACAAAAACACAACAGGAACCCTCCCCCAGGCTTTTTCCGCCGGGGAAAACCTCATGTTGTGCATTTGCGTTTTGTGATCTGAAATCCATTTATGCCTCAAAAGCATACTTTTCTATCATAGCCGCAGGACTGATACCCTTCTCGCCGCAACCATCGGTAACGGCGGACAGACGAATGCGGCACGCGGAGTCTTTCGGATATGCCGTATCCTCTCTGTCTTGAATGTAAAGCTTGTGTCGGTGACGGTAAGAGTGATACCGTCCGCGGCAAAGAATTTGTAAGCACGGGATACACTGCTCTTCACCACGAAAAGCAATCCGCTCCCGAGACGCGGAGCCGCAACTGCGAACAGACGTCCGCTGTCAATGGTCCGCGCCGCGAAAGAGACGGTAAATTCTCTCTCGGGAGCTTCAAATATAAATTGTGTATCCAATGTGCTCATTCAAGTCAACTTTTTATCAGTTGGCGTTCTCGTTCTTGCGGAGGACACCTGCCTCGACCAGCTTGTCAACCAGCTGCTGCATGGAGTTCAGCGCGCTCAGGAAGCCCTGCGGCGGCATGATGACGCGGACATTGCTCTGGGCGACAGGAGCCTGTCCCTCTTCGGCAGGCTGAAGGGTGACGAAGTCGAAGCGGACCATGTTTCCGGCGAAGTGGATCTGACCGATTCCATCGGCAAAAATTTCTTTTTTGGTTTCCATTTTAACAATAATACCTTTCTTTTATTACGGAGAATATCTCTCCCGTGCAGTTCATTCTCTACGTTCCGGATGCATAAAAAAGCACCGGAGCGGAAAGACTCCAGAGGTTAAGATAACTCCTATTTTGTTTTTTTCAAGTCTTTTTGCTTAAAATAATCGGCTTTTTTCTGTTTTTTCATTTTATATCGTTATAACTGCGCGAAATACAGCTTTTGCGCTGCTTTACTGCATTTCAGCCGTTACATACGCTCAAAATGCGGTAAAACTAAGAAAATCTTGATATTTTATGCAAAAATGTTATTTTTCTGCTTGCATTTTTCTTTTTAAGAGTGTAGATTGCACCTGAGGTCGCGTTCAACCCCCAAGCAAGGAGGAATCATTATGGTCTGTCTCAACCATCCAGATGTAAACGCAGTTGCCAAGTGTGCCGCCTGCGGCAAACCGCTCTGCGCCGATTGTGTCATGATATGCGACAATCAAAAATACTGCTCAGAAGCCTGTCATCTCAAAGGTCTTGCCTCAAGTCTGAGATCCGATGAGGTCATCAGCAAAAAGAGAGACACGGAACGCAAAAGCGGCTTGAAGAAATTTATAACGTTTCTCATCATCGCCGCGATCGCGTCCGGAGCAGCATATTACTACTCCCAAAACAAAAAGTCCATCGACAAACGCGCAAAAGCCGGACTGGAAACAGTTAAATCACAAGCCAGCAAAGCTATCGAAGAGGGCAAAAAAGCTGTTCCGACAAACAGCAAATACAAACAGCACCGCGAAGGTCTGGTAAACGAAAAATAAGCTTAGTACCCGAGGAGATATGCCTATGAACAATATACCCCTGCCTACCATCACCAGCGCAAACTGGATCTGGAACAACAACAAAGACGGCAAACCCGAAGAGTTTGTCCTTTTCAGAAAAGACTTTGTGTGCGATGCCATCGGTTTTGAAGGACATCTGCACATTGCCTCCCCCTGCTGCTGCCGCGTCTTCATGAACGGTTACAGCGTGGGATTCGGTCCCGCGGCACATCCTGAACACAACAGAGTGTACGCCGCCTGCTTCAACATATCAGACTTCCTTGATTGCGGAAACAACACCATATCCATCCTCGCATGGCATGATCCGGAAAACTCGACGACCCCCGCCATCTGGTGTGAGCTCGATGTCCGCGATCCCCAGCGCAGCCGCGCCGCCATCAAAATCGGAAGCGACAAAGAGTGGGATTCCGCTCCCGGAAGCTTGTGGCCGGGTCTTGCTCCGCACCTTGAATTCCGCAAGAATGCCGGATTCCGCCACTACACGGGAACCATTCCGGGCGACTGGATGATCCCCGGACGCGCAGGAGACGCCCGCTGCTGGAAAAACCCCGATGTCGTCATTCCGGTCGGTAAATATCCATGCACCATAGAAAAAGATATCACCGTTCCTCCGGTCACGGGAAGCGAAGAGATTTTCCTCACCCCCATATCCAAGGGCAGGATCACCTCCGCTCCGGCTTACACCAGAGTTGAGCTCCCCGGTGGAAACCGCGCCGCGATCGGCTACATTTACAGCGAAGAACCGGCCGTTGAGAAATGCACCATCCGCTGCCGCAACGCCTTCAAAATATATGTAAACGGCGGAAGAAGCGCGATCACATCAAACGAAGCAGCAATTCCGCTCAACGCCGGTTGGAACGAACTTCAGGTCTTCTGCAAACCCGCCGGACGCAGGCAGGATGTGGAAATCGAATTTGAAAATCAAGAACGGAAAAAAGCTTCCGTCTTCGCCTCGGCTGATTTTGAAGCCGTTCCCGGATGGAGCATCACCAAGCCGCTAAAAATATCCTTTGAAGCCGCCGGATGGCTGCTCAGAAGCGAATCCCTGATCGATGGAGTGTTCCGCACGGCAAAAGCCCGTTACTCCGACGACGGTTCTCTGCTCAGAAACAGCACCTACACCGAAGAGGAGCTCTCAGAAGATGACTCCCTCGGAGGCGGAGAGTGCGTCATATATGAGCTCGATGAAATACGTTACGGTTTTGTGCATCTCAAATTTTCCGCTCCGCAGGATACCGTCATAAACATCCTTGCCGGAGCCAAGAGAAGTGCCAACGGTCTGGTCGAATCCGGAACTGCCACCGGTGCAGATATCCGTATTTCCGGAGTGTCAGGAAACAACCTCGAATACCGCATGGCTCTGCCCTGCGACTGCCGCTATGTCGCCCTCAAGGTGAGCGCACTCGCCCAGCACCGGGTCAATATCCACTCGGTGAGCTTCTGGGAGCTCGCCCGCCATGACTTCCCGGAAAACGGCTTCAACTGCTCGGATGAATTCCTCAATCTGATGTGGAAAAAGGGCTGCAATATGCTCAAACGCAGCACATCCTTTGTTCCGATACGCTCCGTGCGTCCGAGGATGAACAGCTTCCTCTTCGACGGCTACATCCAGTCGTACAGCGTAGCCTGCATCACCGGAAGCCCCACATATATCACCAACCGGCTCAATCAATGCCTCGACGCCCAGATGGAAAATGGAGCGATCCCCGCCCTTACCGGAGGCAGAAGAAGCGGACATCAGCTTCCGCATCTGCTCTTCCTTCCGGCATGGATCAACGAGGCGTTCCGCTACACGGCTGACCGCAAAATGCTCGCAAAATGGATCGAGAAACTCGATCTCGTAAGAGAGTTTTATGAGAGTCTGCTCGTCGAAGAGTACGGGCTGTTGAGAACTCCGGAAAACTGGGACCGCTCCGCAGGAAGGCTGAGCTCGATAGACTTCTCCGATCCCGACCGCTATTACAGCTGTCTTACCGCCCTCTTCTGCCGCTTCATGTTCAACGCTTCTGAGTGTTACGCCAACGCGGGACTGGAAGAGTACGCCAAGCACTGCCTCGATGTCGCGGCTTACGTCACCGAATCGTTGCGGACTTACTGCTATGTTCCTGAGCAGCGGCTCTTTTCGATGGTTGCCGCCGAAGAGGGAGACTCAGAGCCTGTGTGCGATGCGTTCACCAACTTCTGCATGCTTTATGCCGGAGTAACTCCGCAGGAGGATTATGAGTACGCGCTCAACTATTTCCTCAATCCTGAACCTCCATACGACCGCAGGGGAGAGATCAACTCGGCATATTTCCACGTGCTTCTGTCGAGCTCGCTCTTCGCCATCGGTCTCAGGGATTTCGTGCTGCAGTATCTCAAAGACCGCTGGCAGAGGTGCCTGGATAATGAGGATGACTCAGCTATTCCGGACGGCTCGCGGATAATTCCGCCCAATATCTTCCTGCAGAAGAGCATCCTCGGAGTCCGCATGGGCGAAAACGGACAATCGACCGTCTTTTTCAAACCGGCATACGATCTGGTCAAAAAAGCCTCCGGAGTCCTGCCCTTCCCCTGCGGAAGCCTGCGCGTAGAATGGGAAATGCACGATGACGGTCACCTGAGCGTCCTGCTCGATGCCAATGTGCCGCTCAAAGTCGTTCCTGAATTGACCATGGAGCGTCTCGCCGATACAGAATTCCAGCTCAGCGAGCATATCACGCTGCTCAAACCGCCGGAAAACATCGCAGAGTACTGAAAAAGCTTGCATTGACGAAAAAACAGATATATATTATATGAATAACATGAAGCGGATTTTTCCGTATAATAACGAGCCGGAGGCTCAATCAAGAAAGGTTTAGACAATGGTCAGCTACAAGGAACTCGGACTGGTCAACTCACGTGACCTGTTCAAAAAGGCAGTCGATGGCGGATATGCCATTCCCGCCTACAACTTCAACAACCTCGAGCAGATGCAGGCTATCCTGCAGGCCTGCTGCGAGACCCAGTCTCCTGTCATTCTCCAGGTTTCCAAGGGTGCCCGCAAGTATGCCAACCAGACCCTGCTGCGTTACCTCGCCCAGGGAGCAGTCGAGTACGCCAAAGAGCTTACCGGCGGCAAAGGTATTCCGATCGTTCTGCACCTCGACCACGGTCCGGATTTCGAGACCTGCAAAAGCTGCATCGACCTCGGATTTTCTTCTGTCATGATCGACGGCAGCCACCTGCCCTACGAAGAGAACATCGCCCGTACCCGCGAAGTCGTTGAGTACGCCCACAAATTCGACGTCACCGTCGAGGGCGAGCTCGGAGTTCTCGCCGGAGTCGAGGATGATGTCAAGAGCGAGCACCACACCTACACCCAGCCCGAAGAGGTCGAGGACTTCGTCAAACGCACCGGCGTCGATAGCCTCGCCATCGCTATCGGAACCAGCCACGGCGCATACAAATTCAAGCCGGGCGACGATCCGAAAATCCGTCTCGACATCCTCCACGAGATCGAGAAACGCATCCCCGGATTCCCGATCGTTCTGCACGGAGCCTCCAGCGTTCCGCAGGACATGGTCAAGATCATCAACGAGAACGGCGGACGGCTCAAAGACGCCATCGGTATCGGTGAGGATCAGCTCCGTGAAGCCGCCAAGAGCGCGGTCTGCAAAATCAACATCGACTCTGACGGCCGCCTGGCTATGACCGCCGGAATCCGCAAAGTCATGACCGAAGATCCCTCCATCTTCGATCCCCGTCTCTACCTCGGCCCCGCCCGCGAAATGCTCAAAGAGCTCTTCGCCCGCAAGAACCGCGAAGTTCTCGGTTCTGCCGGACACGCCAACGACTGAGGTCAAGGCAAAACCTGATCACAACACCCGGAAATGCGTATTTCAAAATACGCCTTTCCGGGCGTTTTTACTTAATAACTATGGCGCAAACTGCAACAATTTTTCTCTGGAGCATCATCGGTGCCGCTATCTGCGGAGCCGCAGGTCTTGCCGCTGTCAAATCGTCTCCGGAAACCATTGAACGTATTGAAAAAATTCCGCGCAACCGCTATATCGGACTTATCGTGGGATGGTTCGCGCTGCTCATGTGCGTTCCGCATGCTCAGGCTGTCGCTCCGGATTTCATGCTGAAACTGCTCTATCCGCTTGCGGTGATCGTTCCGATTGCCGGATTTTTCACTGTGGATCACGCCGCATCCCGTGCGGTATCGGGAACGCTCATACTCTGCTCCTACAACATGATACACCTCGCCTTCGAGCTCGACATTGCCGGAACCTGGTTCTTTTCGGTCTGCGGATGGCTGTCAGGTGCCGCGGGAATATGGTGTTCCGGTTTGCCGTGGACTTGGAGAGATATCTTCAGAAAATGCGCCGCAAACAATAATTTCCGCAAAATTTCCGCCGGAATACTGTTCTTTTTCGCCGCCGTATATCTCGTATTCTGCGGAGTCGCCGCAATATGAATTTCGATCTTATCCAATACGCTTTGGAATGTAATGCTGCCGATCCCCAAAAATTTGCGGCTCAGGCTGAAAATCTGCGCGATATCATTCTCGAAGCCAATAAATCAGTCAATCTTACCCGCATAACCGATCCCGTTGAGTTTATGGTCAAACACGTGGCGGACAGTCTCGCTATCGGCAAGTTTTTTCCGGAAGAGATCGCAAATGCCCGCGAAGTCGCCGACCTCGGATGCGGAGGAGGTTTTCCCACACTTGTTCTGGCTATGGCCTACCCGCATCTGCACGTCACCGGAATAGACTCGACCGGTAAAAAAGTGCGTCTTGTTCAGGAAACAGCCGGAAAACTCGGACTCTCAAACGTCTCCGTCATCCACGCAAGAGTCGAAGAACTCAATCGCAAGAAGCAGTTCATGCACCGTTTTGATATCGTCACCGCCCGCGCTGTTGCTCAAGGAAAAATTCTGGCAAAATACGCCTCAAATATGCCAAAAGAGAACGGCTCATTCATCTTTTATAAAACTCCACAGCAGGCAGCGGAAGACCTCGAAACGCTGCGCTGGCAGACTACCCCTGCTTACGAACTCCCGCTCGATATGGGCACAAGAGTTTTTCTATATAAAAGGCTGTGTTCCCGATAAGGATAGATGGTTCTTGGGGAAGGGGAAAACTTCTTTTCACGGGAAAAGAAGTTTTCCCCTTCCCCAAACCCCAACCCTTTTCAAGAAAAGCGGGGTACTTTTTATGTATTGGCATTGTCCCAATTTTGGTCTTCGCTCTGTATTGATTTTACATTTTGCGATATTGGTGTATCACTTTGCCGACTATCCGGTCTCCACCGGTCAATGAATTTATACAAACAGCCGGAAGCAACCCGGAAAATCCACGGTCAAGCATTTTTCCAACATACATTTTAAGACAGAAGAAATTCTTGCATCTGACCACCAGAAGGTCTCCCGGTACAGTCCGCTCACCGGAAAAAGGTGCAGCCTCGACGACATCTCCGGCACGTAACCCCAGAACATTGAAACAATCTGTGCAAATCAGGAATACTCCATGCTCTGCCGGCACCGCAATATCGTCAAAAAAGCATGGCTTCACGCCGGAAGGAAAATTTTCCGTTCCGGAAAAAGCACACTCTCCCGCTTCATTCAGAGTCAATGCCCCATAGACTTTATTGCAGACGACACGCCGTCTCTTCTTCAACTCAGCAATAAGATGGGTAATAGCGGCAGATGATACACCTAAATCTTCTCCGATAACAGAAAACGGCGGAATATATCCCTTTTCCCGCACTGTTTCATACAAATAATCCCAGAGTGCCTGCTGCTTTTCGCTCAACGCGGACGGCAGCGGCTCACTTCCCCGTACAAACTTCATCTGAAACTTAATCTGAGCCCTCTTTTTCTGCTGCAAAAAGTATCATTTCCGCCGGAGTGAGACACCGTTTTTTCTGGTTGCAGTCAAGACAGCACACCACCATGTTGCCGCGGGTGCTTCTGCCTCCGCGCGCAACAGGGACTATGTGATCTATCGTCAGTTCCTCTCTGGGAAATTTTTTTCCGCAGTAACGACAGATACCCTGCCTGAGCAACTCCTGAAAATACGGAGAATTTTTCAACTCCCGCGCCTTCGCCCTCTCGCGTTTGATGTGGCGTTCGTCGCGGACTATCTCTACGTAATCATCGAGCATATCAGGCACTCACTCCTTTGCCGTCAAGCGCGTCACGGACTGCCTGGATGACCACCGGCAGACGGTGGGGTTTGGAAAGAAATCCGCAAGCGCCCTGTTCGAGCAGATGCTGGATATCCTCTTCGTTTACAAATCCGCTTGAAAGCAATATCTTAGCGTTGGGGTCGATCTCGCGGATGCGGGTAAAAGCCTCGCTTCCGCCTACTTTCGGCATTATCATATCCATAAGCACAAGATCGACGGCTCCCGGATTTGCCTCGTATATTTCTATCGCATCCTGCCCGTTTTCCGCAAGCAGGACGGAGTATCCGAGCATTTGCAATGCCTCAATGAGGAAATCCCAGATCGTCTCCTGGTCATCGACTATAAGAATAGTCTCTGTTCCTCCGGGAAAATCATTTATATTTGCCATCAGGTTTCCCTTTCAATTAAGATGTTCTATGTAATTATATGGCAAAAGCTGTTCTTTGACAAGGGGATTTTCAAAAAAACATGAAAAAAATCCCTGCTGCGAAAAAAAATGCACTTGCTACCGCAAAGACTGTTCTGAACAGTTTGCGCTCGCGCACCGGATCGGCGATCCTTTTTCCGGAAATCGTGTCATAGGGATTATGCTTTATTGTCCGGCAAAACCTGACCCCGTTTCGTGAGACTCTTTTCACAGCTCAAAGTTCTCCTTGCCGGTCATCGCGGAGATGGTCTCAACAATGATATCGACCGCGCTTTCGGCATCGCGCAGGTCGCACATCTCGACCTGGCTGTGCATATAGCGGTTGGGAATACTTATCAAAGCTGTCGCAACTCCTGCACGGGTGAGCTGGATGGCGGCAGTATCGGTTCCGCCGGTTGCGCGGTGAGCGGCACTCTCCTGATACGGAATATTGTATTTCGCTGCGCTGTCACGGAGCATCTGTCCCCAGATGCGGTTGTTGTCACAGCTGCGGGTCAATATGGCTCCGGAACCGAGGGAGATGTCTCCGTACTGTTTCTTGGGGATATCAGGGAGATCAGTAGCAAAGCCGACATCAAGCGTGATAGCAGCTGCGGGATCGATTCCGAACGCGCTGACAGTAGCTCCGCGCAGACCGACCTCTTCCTGGACGGTACCGACTCCGTAAACTCCGACCGCAAGTTTGCGGGATGAGAGTTTTTTGAGTGCTTCGGCAACGATGAAGGCTCCGATCTTGTCATCGGTTCCCTTGGAAATAAAACGGTTGCCGTTGAGCATTTTGAAATTGCTCCGCATGGCGATATAGTCTCCGACTGAAACCATTTTTTCAGCCTCGGCGCGGCTTGAAGCACCGATATCTATCCAAAGATCCGAAAGCTCGAGGGCCTTGCTGCGCTCAGCCTCCTTGAGCAGGTGGATGGGCTTTTTACCGATAACGCCGGGAACTTTGCCCGCCGGAGTAAGGATATCGACCTCGCTTGAGGGAACGTTGAGCTTGTCGATTCCGCCGTTGGCGCGGAAATAGACCAGTCCGTCATCGCTGATATAGACGATCTGGAAGCCGATCTCGTCGTAGTGACCGGCAAGCATCACTTTGAAAGGAGCATCTGCATTGAGCACAGCGATGGTGTTGCCCATCACGTCTCCGCGCACCTGCTCGCAGAACTGTGAGGTATAGCCGCGGAACACTTCAGCCGCCGCGCTTTCGTACCCGGTGGGGCTTGAAGTCATCATGAATTTGCTGAGAAAATCAAGGCTTTCCTGATTGAACATTTGGGAAATCTCCATATTTTATGATTTTGAAAATGTTATTATGAAAATATAACAGTTCACAACCGAAAAATCCACTTTACTTTGTAATTATTTTCAGGAATTTGCCGCCTTTAGCTTGATTTTTTGCGGTTTGCGGTATAAAGTAAACCCTGATGTGTTTTAATTGCTCAATTTTTTACTGGTATGGATAATCAAAATTCTCCGGGATCCGGATACGCAGAACTCGAAAAAGAGCTGCTTATACTGAAAAAACAAAATGAATTCCTCGAGGAGGAAAACCGCAGACTTGCGCGGGAAAACACCCGGCTCAGCTCCGCTGTATCTCAAGCGGCTCTTGCGGTGGAAAAACTCAAGGGGTCAAAAACTGCCCGGATATCAAAACTCATCCATATCCTCCGTCACCCGGAAAAATTCGGAGCCTCAAATGCAGCAACCCTGCTGTGGAAAAAGTTTATCCGCAGACAGCCGCTCGGCAGCTCCTACCATATCGCCCATGAGATAGCTGCGGCACTGTCAAGTCACCAGGCGGAAGAAAAGAGATTTTTTCCGCAATTTGACCGTTCAAAAGATTTTGCCGGAAGAGTTTATATCTTCGCCGCCGTTCCCTGCGACGATATCGGCGGAGGTCAGCGCAGCGCACAGATCGCCCGCGCATTACTTGAGCGGATGTATCAGGTGTACTATATATGTCAATATCCCAAATTTGAAAATCATACAGAACAGTCTGCCGAGTTTTCCTCCGCACAATTCACCCACCATCTGCTGAAAAACTGCGATATCGGAGAACTCTTCTGCGACGCTCCGGAAAACAGCAGGATCATTTTTGAGATGCCGCACCCGGATTTTGTTCCGGTGCTGGAAGCGGCACAGCAAAGAGGATTTCACACCACCTACGAATTGATCGACCCGTGGAATACTGAACTTGGCAGCGGATGGTACTCTTCCAAGACCGAACAGCTCTTCATCGACCGCTGTACTGTAGTCTGCGCCACCGCGAAAGTTTTGCAGAAACATCTCTTTTCTATGGGAAGAACCGATGCGCTCTATCTGCCCAATGCCGCAGATGAAACAAGATTTTCCGCAGATAAACAGTATCCGAAGCCTGCGGATTTTCCGGAAAAATTCCGCCGTGTCATCACGTATTTCGGCTCGCTTTACGGCAGCTGGTTCGATTGGGAGACGGTAAAATATGCCGCAGAAAACAACCCTGAACACGCATTTCTGCTTATTGGAGACGTTCCCAAACACGCTCCGGAGATGCCGGGAAATGTCATCTTTGCGGGAGTAAAAGAGAACAGCTCGCTCGCAGGATACCTTGCGTGGAGCGACGCTGCCATGATACCGTTCACTCCGGGAAAACTCACCGATGCCGTGTCTCCAGTCAAAGTTTTTGAATATATATTTGCCGGAAAACCCGTCATAACTCTTGCCATGCCCGAGACCGCCGACTACCCCGGAGTCTATCAGGCAGTTTCACGGGAGGAATTTTCAAAACTGTGCTCTCTCTGCCACGTATGCGCTCCTGAGCAAAATGAACGCGAACTCTTTATTTCCAGAAACTCCTGGAACTGCCGAGTCGATACTTTGCTTGAGCCGCATAAGCTTGAGAGCAGTTACTCCATAATCACGCTCATCCACAACAACGCCGGAATAATCGGACGTTTCCTTGACACGCTTCTGTTCCATACCCGCAACTTTAAAAATGTGGAAATAATCGTTGTTGACAACTCCTCGTCAGACGGAGGAGCTGAAATCGTTGAAAAGAGTTATCCGCAGGTAAAGCTGGTGAGAAATTCCGAAAACGGATGCGCCTCAGGACGCAATCTCGGAGTTGCCTCCTCAACTGGCGAGCGGCTGATATTTTTTGACTCAGACCAGTATTTTTCCTCTTCGGCGTGGCTGACGGACTGTGAACTGCTCTGCGATCTCAACTTGGAAACAGGAGCCTTCGCCTGGGGAGCCGGATGGTTCGTCTCTGAGTCGCTCGGAGGACCTTCCGTCGATGATCTGCCCCTGCGCGCCGTCAACACACAGGAATACCGGAGCAACGGTTTCAGGACAGACATCCACTATCTCGCCACCTGCGGACTGTGCATGGAACGAAAACTGTTTGACGATATCGGAGGATTTGATACAGCATACGATCCCACCATTTTTGAGGATACGGATCTGAGCATGAAAATTCTGGCGCACGGCAGAAAAATCGCCTACCGCAACTTCCCCGGAATAATGCATCAGCCCCACCAGACAACTGGTGCCGGAGACAACTCCGCAGCCTATCGCAAACTCTGGCAGCGTAACAGCGCGTACTTCGTCAACAAGTGGAAAGAACTCCTGGAAAAAATGCTCAATCGCGGGTAAGGTTGCGAACCCATTTGTACTTTTTGTAGTGGTGCATCACCCACGGAACTTTTCCGACCTCATCAAGACAGGTACAGGCATAGACCGCCAGCACAGGAAGTTTGAAGTAAAACGCTCCGAGCAGCGCACACGGAAGAGCTATTGCCCACATGCAGACGATGAGACTGTACATGTCGAACATGGTATCGCCTCCCGAGGAGAAAACCGCGTTGATGACTACTGTGCAGACACAGCGGCCCACCATGTAAACGGCAAGTATCACAAACATTCCATTGAGATAAGTCTGTGCCTGAGATGTGAGCTTCACCAGATTTGATGTAAGGGGAATCGAAAGCAATATCAGCACCATAATAACAAATCCGACAACGAAAGAGAGTATTGCTGAGCGTTGTCCATATTTTTTACCGAGCTCAAGATTTCCTGCTCCGAGCTCATTGCCGATAAGCACGGCACAGCCTCCGGCAAGACCGTTGCAGAGACAGCACATCAGATCCCGGACTACCGCCGCGATGGAATTCGCCGCAGCAGCATCGCGTCCCATGTGTCCCATTATGGCGGTGTAGGCTGTGAAACCGACTCCCCAGAGAGCACAGCTCGCCATAATGGGGAGAGCACATCTCCAAAAGTCGCATATCAGAAGCCGGTCAAACTCAAACACAGAGCGTACTCTCAACCGTATATAATCCTTGCGGAGCGATATTATCACACAAAGCAGCAATTCGATCACCCGCGATGCCACCGTAGCGGAGGCCGCTCCTTCTACTCCCATCGCAGGAAATCCGCAATATCCGAAAATCATCAAAGCGTTGAGAATTATATTGAGCACCACCGCGATCGAACTTATCCATGCCGAACTTGCAGCGTGGTCACTTACACGCATCATGGCAAGATACGCCTGAGAGACTCCGACCAGCAGATATGACCAGGAGGCTATCTTCAGATACCTGACTCCATAATCCAGCAGCACGGGGTCGTGGGCGAAGAGTCTCATAAGCGGCTCGGGAAAAAAGCGGCAGCCGGCAAAAAACAGCAGCGACATAAGCGTTGCATCCCGGACTCCCAGTCCGAATATCCTGCCCATCACAGGAATATCACCTTTGCCCCAATATTGAGCTCCGAGAATATTTATTCCGGAAACCACCGAATAGAGCAGCATCGCCTGCACAAACTGTATCTGCGTCGCAAGCGACACCGCCGCCATCGCATCCTGATCGAGCTTGCCCAGCATCAAGGCATCGGCTGCGGCTACCAGCGCGACCATCAGGCTCTGCAATGTCATGGGTACTGCGAGCGTCACGAGCTTATTGTTGAAATTACGGTCACAGAAGAGCTCTCTTAATGTCATTTTAAACTCCGGTAAATATATTGCATTTCGCATTCACATAATATGTCACCAAAAGATGTTTTTTCAAACAGCCGATGTAATTTAACAGAAAATAAATATTTTTTCTTTGAAAAACGGTCCGTTTTGTTGTATATTTTGAGCTTACAACAATAAAACTTTCAGGATAAAACAAAAAATGTCAAAAAATAAGATCGTCCGCGACCTCACTTCCGGAAATGTGACGTGGACTATGATAACGTTTGCGGCTCCGCTTTTTCTGTCGAGCCTGCTCCAGACAGTTTACAATGTGACAGACATGATAATCGTCGGACGCTTCGTCGGCAAAGAGGGTCTGGGAGCGGTATCCATCGGAACGGATATCCTGCACTTTCTCTGCTTTATCGCCATGGGATTTTCCAACGCCGGACAGGTGATCATATCCCAGCTTATCGGAGCAGGTATGCACGCCAGAGTGAGACGCACAATAGGAACTCTTTTCACCTTCCTCGGAGCAGGAGCGATACTCATAAGTGTTTTCGGATTGATTTTTCTCGACAATATGCTCGACTGGGTCAACACTCCTCCGGAAGCCCGGGCGTACACCCGCTCTTACCTCGGCATCTGTCTCGCCGGAATGATCTTTATCTACGGTTACAACATCATAAGCGCGATCCTGCGCGGAATGGGCGACTCACGCCATCCATTCATCTTTGTCGCAGTATCGGTCGTAATAAACGTGATACTGGACATCCTCTTTGTCGTAAAATTCGGCTGGGCACTCTACGGAGTAGCTCTCGCAACTATCATAAGTCAGGCGGTGAGTTTCTTCTGGGCTCTCATCTTCCTGTACCGCAATCGCGTGCAGTTTGGATTCCACTTCACTCTTCAGGAGTTCGCCGTTTCCGCAGATGCCCTGAAACCGCTGATAAAACTGGGAATTCCCATGGTCATCCAGAGCGCGGCAATAACCTTTTCGATGCTCTTTGTCAACTCTTACATCAACACTTACGGAGTTGTCGCAACCGCCATGACCGGTATCGGAAACAAGCTCTCAAGCATCGTCAACATCGTCAACATCGCCCTCTCCGCCGCCGGAAGCACCATGATCGGTCAGTGTATCGGCGCCGAAAAATATGAGCGCGTTCCCAAGGTTCTCAAAGTCTCTTTTTCCATCAACGGAGCCATCGCCTTCGCCGCCGGAGTCGTTACAGTACTGTTTCCGCGCACTGTATTCGGAATTTTCACCACCGATGCTGATGTTTTAAAGATGTCCACAAGTTATATTCCCGTCCTGATGCTGCTTTTTGGCGGCGGCGCATTGCGTCCTCCCATGACCAGTCTCATCAACGGCTCAGGAAATTTCAAACTCAATCTCGCAGTCGCCCTGCTCGACGGAGTGTTTATGAGAATATGTCTCTCCATGCTTCTCGGACTTGCAGTCGGCTACGGAGTTTACGGCTTCTGGTACGGTCATGCGCTCGCAGGTTTTACCCCTTTCGTCATCGGAGGAGTCTATTTCCTCTCAGGCAACTGGCGCACCAGAAAATACATTATCGGGAAAAACCAGCTTAAAAAATAACTCTCTGTTTGAAAATATCTCTCTATTGTGTTATAGTAAGTCAGCAACATAACCAAGTGGAGTTATATCATGAAGAAAATTTTTTATCTCTTTCTCGCCGCCGCGGTCGCTCTTCCGCTTGCCGGCGCCTCGCTCAATGAAGTCAACGCTCTCATCAAAGCAAAAAAATGGGCAGATGCTGAAAAATCATGCCGCGTTCTGATAAGTGAAACAAAGGGTGAACAGGTAAAATATATCGCCTATATGAAACTTATGATGGTCATGCGGAGACTGAATAAAAACGCTGAACTCATCAAAGATGCAGATATATTTCTCGCGGATTGCAAAAACGATCTCCACGCCGCAAACCTGCTTATTTACAGAGGTATCGGAGAGCGTCACATCGGCAAACGCGCTGAGGCTTTCAAATCCTTCGAGCTCGCCATCGACAAGGCAAAAGACGGAAGCGCAGCCCGGGAAGCAGCTTATTACTGCATCGATGTTGCCTCTTCCTTGAGAAAATATGCTGAGGCTGATGCGATTTACCAGCGTGCCGCAAAATTCAAAGGTGCCGACTCCGACGCAAGACTGCATATCGCGGCTGCATACAACGCCATCTGCCTGAAAAAGTATGACGACGCCCTTGCCATGCTTGACAAGGTCGATGCCATTGAAAAGAAAACTGTTGTCCACGCCGAAAGCAGCTTGAGATATCGCGGCAACATCCTTGCTGCACAGAAGAAATATGAAGAAGCTATCTCCAGTTACGACAAGGCTCTCGCGCTGAAACTCGACGCATACTATGAAGGAAGGCTTCTCTGGAACAAAGCCAAAGCCCTCGAAACTGTCGGCAAAAAATCAGAAGCTCTGGAAATATACAAAAAGTGTGCTGAATACAAAGATAACGTATTCTTCAAACGCGACTCTCAAAATGCCGTCAAAAGACTGTCAGCAAAGTAAAACCCAAAACTTTCAACAAGGAGGATAAAACATGAAAAAAATTGCCCTTGCCATCACAGCAACCATCTTCTCGCTGACGCTTTTCGCAGATGCCGCCCCGACCACAAAAGCCGGTTTTGCGCTTCTATCAAAAGGAAAACACGCTGAAGCAGAAAAGATTTTCCGCGCCATCGCTTCCCGTGAATCAAAGCTTGATAAATATGCCGGAACTCACGGACTTATGTTCGCGCTCAGATATCAGAAAAAAAATGAAGAGGTCATAAAAGAGGCTGATGCCTGGCTCAAAGCAAATCCGGATGCCACTCCCCGCCAGAAAGCCTCACTTTATGTTTTCAAAGGCAACGCGTTCCGCGATCTCCAAAAAGTTGACGAAGCCCTCGCCGTTTACCAGGCGGGTTTTGAATTCAAAGACATTCCCAACAGCATTGACTGTGCAAGAGAGTATGTTTCGCTTGCCGCCAACAGCCGGAAGTATGATCTTGCCCTCAAGATGTTTGAAGAGGCTTACAAAGAGCCCGCTTCCAAGAAAAGTATCCCGTTCCTGATAAACTGTGCAAATTTGATGTGGAAAACCAACAAGGGTGATATCGGAATCAAACTGCTCACCGAAGCTGAAAGCCTGAAACTTTCCAACTCCCAGATGGAATCGCTCTACCGCCACAAGGGATATATTTACCGTGACTGCATCAAAAATCAGGAAGAGGCGGTCAAAGCTTTTGAAAAGGCACTCGCTGTTCCCGGAATCAGGGACATCGATAAAGCCATCCTCTGGAACAACATCGGCAATGCTTACGAAAAAGATGACGACTACGAAAAAGCTGTCGAAGCCTACAAAAAAGTCGGAACCTTCAACGCCAAGGGCTGGTTTATCAAATCTGCTGAGAACTCAGCCAAACGCCTGCAGAAGAAAATCGATGCTGGCGAATAAGAACTACAAATAATATAAGGATGATCCAATATGAAAAAACTCACTCTTTCGATCGTTGCAGCTCTCAGCGCAGTCACCGTGTTCGCTGACGCCGCCCCAACTATGAATGACGGTTGGGCACTTCTCAACAAAGGAAAACGTCCGGAGGCGGAAAAGGTGTTCCGCGCCATCGCCGCGAGAGAGTCTCTCGTGGATAGATATTCCGGAACCCTCGGCTTGATGTTCGCTCTCCGCCAGCAGAAGAAGAATGAAGAGGTCATCAAGGAAGTCGATTCCTGGATCGCCAAAACTCCGGACGCCACTCTCAATCAGAAAGCTTCTCTGTACCTTTTCAAAGGCAACGCGCTGCGCGATCTCAGAAAAGTAGATGAAGCACTCGCCGCTTACAAAACCGGTGCTGATCTGAAAAGCCCCAAGCACAACAGCTCCGACTGCGCCAAAGAGTATATCATGCTTGCCGCAAACGAAGGCAAATTTGAACTTGCAAAACAGATGTACGAGGAGACTTCCAAAATGCCGGTTGCCATGAAGAATATCGGATTCCTCATCAACAGCGCGTGGCTCATGTGGAAGACCAATCAGCCGGAAATCGGACTCAAGCTGCTCGATGACGCAGAAAAGCTCAAACACCCCGCTTACCTCGACGAGAACATCTACCGCACCAGAGGATATATCTACCGCGACTGCACCAAAGACCAGGAAGAGGCGGTCAAAGCTTTTGAAAAGGCGCTCGCCGTTCCCGGACTCCAGAACTACCAGAAAGCTGTCCTCTGGAACAATATCGGTATGGCTTATGAAAGAGATGATGAGTTTGAAAAAGCTGTCGAAGCCTACAAGAAGGTCGGAACTTTCAACGCAAAGGGCTGGTTTATAAAATATGCCGAGAACGCAGCAAAACGCCTGCAGAAGAAAATCGATGCCGGTGAGTAAGTTAAGTTTTAAAATCAGCAAAAAAGGAAAACGGCTCCTTATCGGGCTCGCCGTTTTCCTTTTTCTTTCGGTGACAGGAGCGGTGTCTTTTGCCGCCTATTGCAACCATGTTGTAATGAGCTGCAGCAAATACTGTTACCGCGATATCGAAAAGTTTCCGTTCCATGAGACTGCGCTGCTTCCCGGAGTGGCAAAAATAGCTCCCAGCGGACGCCTTAACCAGTATTTCAAGGGGCGCACCGAAGCCGCGGCAAAACTCTATCATGCAGGAAAAATAAAACACATCCTGATATCCGGAGACAACAGCCGCAAAAACTACGATGAACCCACGGATATAAAAAATGAGCTGATATCGTTCGGAGTTCCCGAATCCGCCCTCACCCTCGATTATGCAGGATTCCGCACTCTGGACTCAGTCGTGCGGGCAAAAAACGTTTTCGGGAAAAGCCGCTACGCCATAATCACCCAGCCATTCCATGCCGAACGCGCCGTCTATCTCGCCCGCGAACACGGAATCGAAGCCACAGCCTTCTATGCCGATGAACCGCTTCCGTATAAATATGTGCTGCGGCGCAACCGAAGACGCGAAAAACTCGCCTGCATCAAAGCATGGCTAGATATAAATATCCTCCACAAGACTCCGAAGTTCGTCAAGTAATGTGATGTTTGCTTGATAAGGAGATGAGAATTGGGGGGAGAGCGAAAACTTCTTTTCACGTGAAAAGAAGTTTTCGCTCTCCCCCCAAGCCCCCCTCTCACTTTCAAGAAAAGCGGGATACTTTTGTCCTGCGTTTACATTGGAGCCTGCATACTTCTCAAGTCAACGACTGTGACCCGGCACATGGTGACATTTTCTGCCGGCGGATAGTTGACAACAAAGAAAAATGTCTCTCCGGGGTCTGCAAGGTCGGCGGGAAATCTTCCATTTCCGAATGTTGTGAAGTGTTTGACTTTCTGTCCTGAGCCCAGCTGAAGCTCCACACGGAATCCGGCATCGCAGTCTCTCTTTTTCTGCAGTTGAACTCCAAAACGCAGCTGTCCGGGAGCGATCACAGCTCCGCGGATTTGAAGGTCGGAAGAAACTCCGGGGATCAACATTCCGCACCTGTTCCATTGCTGAGGTGACAATTTGAACAGCGGACGGACTTTTGCCAGCGGAGTTGACCTCCTGCGGAAAAGCTGCACCGAACGCTCATCAATAAACTCCTGCAAAACCAAATCCCAGTTGGGAGAGAGAAGCAGTCTGCGGCTCAATTTGTCCTCAGGAAAGTAGAAGGATGTGGTGTTTTCAATCAGCACATGATCCTGCAGTTTGCTCTCTTCCACATCAAAATCAAAGAAAATCCGGTAATCCGGCAGAAGCATGGAAGCCAGACGCGCTCCAGAAGTAACAGCGGCTCCGCGGGGAATGATCGAACGGATCTTCTGTATCACAGGACGGGCATCCTCCCACAACGGAATATTTTCGGCAGCCTCATACCGTCTCTGGGGTTCGGAACACGGAAGTCCGGGAAGATGGACGAAATAAAACGATGAAATCACCACCGCTGCCGCAGTCGCGGCGAGAACTCCGGAACGGAAATCGGCATTTCCAAGTCCGCAGAAAATATATCTCAACCACTGCGGACACCCCTTCCTGCGGAGTTTTGCCGCTCCCGCCAGAGCCGCCACTATCAGCACGAGCACCAGAGATATCTGGTAGTGACGCAGCACACTCTGCGTATCGTATCTGCGATCAACTGAAAGCATGACCAGCTCAGGAAGCAGCGGAAGCAGCAGCGGCCACGCCTGGACTGCAAGCAGAATAAATGGAAGAAACAATGTCACCCAGAAAACAAAATTGTGCTGCGAAAACAATGAAGAGAAAAATACTCCGGGTTTCCGGATGGGAGAAAGGGCGATCTCTGCCATATCGTTCCCGAGGTGAGAAAAGTATTTGACGTGGACATAAGTGTTTCCGGCAGTGTCAAAAAGCGGCATAAAAACTTTCAATGCGGCGAAAACATAGAGCAGAGATACGGCGAAAAGAGCTGCTCCGCTGCGGCGGTGTCCGCGGCAGAAGAGAACGACTCCGTAACCTGCGAAAATGACTCCGGAAGTCTCTCTCACTCCAAGCGAGAGGAGAAAGAGGATACCTGCAAGGATGTATCTCTTTTCAAGCGCGAGCCAGACCGTGCCAAGCACCAGCGGAAACAGCATGAAAACCTCGTGGAAACCGTCGATGAGTGGCAAATTCATATTGGCGACTCCGGGAATGAAAAAGTACAGCACGGCAGCACCAAATGCTTCGTTTACCGTACTTTTCAGCGAACGGGAAATAAGATAAACGAACAATGCTCCGGAACAGACCAACAGACTTCCCGTAAACAGGAAAAGCGGAACCGCCCCCGTTGCCACGACCGGCAGCAACAGTATGAGAGAGGGAGAGAACCTCACTCCGAGAAAACTTCCTCCGCACAAATTGAGGTGGAAGGGCTTTCCGTAAAAAAAGTTGTTGAGACATTCGTAAAAGTGTCCCCAGTCAAACCACGACATGCTCATCGTGTTCATGGAGCGCATCTGCTGCCAGAATCCGAGCGAGGCAAAGAGGAGAACGAGAACTCCCAAAATACCGAACGCCTTGCGGGGAGAAAGTTGAGGAATTTCCGCAAAACGGCACAGAGAGAAAGTTCGTCCAACACTCCATGCGGTGAGAACAAGGATATAAAACAACATAAAGAAGTTTATATCCGTAAACCAGAGGAGTCCAATTCCGGCAAGCGGAAAATTAGCATAAAAGAACTCTTTGACGCTCCTTCCGGAGCGGCGCATAAGCTCAAAAGAGAGACAAGGTAACAGCAGCGCGATACCTGCGGCTGTCAGCAGGGAAGAATTTGTATATCCGGGGCTGTTGAGAACCTCCTGCTGCCGCAAATCAATAAAGAAGATATTAAAATATTTCAGCAGCGCGGGAAAAATAACTCCGGAAAAAAACAACGGAGCAACATAATTTTTGATCTTTTCCGCCATTTAAAATCACTCTGTTCATTGTGTAAATCGCAATCTTACATTATAAAATAATCTGCTTTACCTCAAAAGTAAAGCTCAATCCGGAAGTTTTACCGTATTTCTTCTTGTTCCAAAGGAGATCGCGCCCCTTCTCCAGCACCTGCCTCTTTCCGGGAAAAACGGAATACTTTATCACACTCATGCCAGTGATATTTCTGTAAAAATTTTTGTTTTTTTTGATTTTTTATCCTTACTCCTTTAACAAAATCTTAACAAATGACAGCAAAAAAGGTTAATGAAACTCTGTTTTTTCACGAATAAACAGTAATTTTTGCCATTTCATTAACCTTTTTCCGCCAATTATGTAAATACTGTTAACTCAATGTTTTACCCTTGCATTTCCTTCCTTGAAGGATATATTATACACAGAATGAAACGAAAGACGCCGACACGGTACGGCAGGCTGATTAAAAATTTGAGAGTGGAGTTCCATAACCGTTTTGCGGTACGTGAATCCCCCCGTAAGCGGACTCAATTCCGTTATGGAACCACTCTTTTTTTGAAACATCTCTTTCGGAATTTCCCTGGAAGAGATCAACATATTTGCAGAACAGCAAATGCAGTTGGCGAACATACTCAAAGTGCATCCCCCCCCTAATACACTTCATGTCAACGCATTTTCTGTTCTGCTTTTTTATTTGGTGTTTTCCGGTTCTGGAGGAATTCCGGGGGTCGGGATCGGCACAGCTTTTTTCTCCGTTTTTTGAACATCGGTTTCAGGAAGCGAAGGAGGCTCAGGAGGAACTCCGCTTGTTACACAAGAGCGGACCACTTGACAAGATGCCACAGCAGTAACCAATACCGCAACTGAAACTCCGGCGCGCAGACACATCTTTACCATATCAGATTTACTTTTGCTCATTTTCTTACCTCTGAAAGTTATTTTTATTTAGCTTTGTTCCCGATATGGGGAGATGATGCGAAAGAAAGCGGGAAAACTTCTTTTCACGAGAAAAGAAGACGAACGTCGGCTTCGTTATTCTTTTCCCCTTGTCCCGCCATAGCCTTGGCGACGGCGGATCTCTCCCTTTCAAGATATTATGAGAGACACAAGAGGTCTCTCATTTTTTATGCCTGAAAAACAAAAAGTGGTTTGCCTCTTGATAAAAATGGATTTATGTTAAATCCGAGAACAAACCGAAGT
>SUVY01000020.1 GCA_015061775.1 Lentisphaerota bacterium
AGCCCGCCAAGCACGTTCAGAACCTGCGTGAGAAAGACCACTCGCCTTTAGAACGGAGTTGAACGGAATTGAACGGAGGGAACGGATAGCCGGGGCGGAGAAGTATGTCGCACGCAGTTGTTTGCGGCGATGTTTGGCGTTTGGGGATGTCGCACGCAGTTGTTTGCAGAGTAATGCACGGCTAAGTTGTGGCGCAGACAATGGCGGGCGGAATACTTTTCCACATACAATATCTCCGTTCACTCCGTTCAACTCCGTTCTTATCCGTTCGGGAGCCTTCCGTTTTCTCAAGCGTTTTGCGTATGTTGACAAAATATAACCAATGTGCTATATTTAAATGTATAACAAAATAGCGTTTATCATCGATCCAAAAACGCTTTCACAAAAATTGGGATAATACAAATAAAAAAGTTTTTTCGCTTTTCTTGAAAGGGTGAGATCCGCCGTCGCCAAGGCTATGGCGGGACAGGGGGAAAAGAATAACGAAGCCGACGTTCGGCTTCTTTTCTCGTGAAAAGAAGTTTCGCCCTTCCCCCGCATCATCTCCCCATATCTGGAACAATGCTAAAAAAAATAGCGATTTTTTTCAAAATACCCCTTGCGAAAACCGTTTTTTTGAGTAATATTACATACATAGCTTTTTATTAACATTTTTGACACTGTCAGGGAAACAACAATGAAAAACAAAAATCTCACCATCAGCAAACGGCTGACCAATTGCAAAGAAGAAGGCATTTCACCTGTCTGGAGACAGGTGAAGCTGTACAGCTTCACGCTCATCGAACTCCTGGTGGTGATCGCGATCATCGCTATACTCGCGGCTATCCTTATGCCCGCTCTTTCAAGTGCGCGTGAACGCGGAAAAAGCGCGACCTGCATCAACAACCTCAAGCAAGTCGGACTTGCCAATATGAACTATATGCAAGATTACAACGGCTGGTACTTCCCCAACGAAATCAATGATATTGAAATGAAGCCCGGATACGATGCCTATGTAGGCAACTTCTGCCCGAGAGCAAAACGCAACGACGGCGCTGCATGGATATTCTATATAGGTATAACCACCGGAAGACCTAAAACCTGGAAATACCTCGGCACCAATGTATCAAATCCGAGAAACAACGTTCTGATTTGCCCCTCCGACAACAACCCTGCCGGAAATGACCAAAAGGAAATGAAATCCCCCAATATACGCTACTTCTCTTACGGCGCAAACAACTTTGTTCACGGCAATCCCAAGGGAACCAACGTAAAAAACTGGAATGGTATCTGGATGAATGCCGCCAACTGGGGACATCACAAACTCAAGAAAAAGCCCTCTCAGGTCGCTATGGTCACCGACCGCGATGACACCCGCGATGATGAAGGAGACCGCCTGCCGACTATCTCGTACAAGGGAAGCACCACCCTCGACACCGCGACTGCAGAACATTGGCTTGATCCTGAAGCCGGTCCCGGATGCCTTGCAGCGAGACACAACGGCAACGTTTCATCCCTGTTTGCCGACGGTCACTGCAAGCTGATCATGACTCCGATCCCCAACAGCCACACTCAAAACAGCTACTGCAACTGGCTCAATCCGACGACGCTCGACCGTACCGATCTCAACTGAGCGATAAAAGCTTGTCACTCCGCAGCTTGTTGCAATGTCGTCGAACCTGCTGCGGTTTGATTTCTTCACAACAATCATAATAACATCTTATTTCAGAAAAAACAGCTGTTTTTTCTGATTTTTTTTGCTTTCCCCCTTGCGGAATCAGATTTTTTATCGTAACATTACTGAGAAAGGGAATTACCAACTATATTTGGCAACGTCAGAAAGGTATATTATGAAAAAGAAAACTCTCTTCACACTCATCGAACGGCTAACCAATTGCAAAGAAGAAGGCATTTCACCTGTCTCCAGACAGGTGAAGCTGTACAGCTTCACGCTCATCGAACTTCTGGTGGTGATCGCGATCATCGCTATACTCGCGGCTATCCTTATGCCCGCTCTATCAAGCGCGCGTGAACGCGGAAAAAGCTCCACCTGCATCAACAACCTCAAGCAGGTCGGACTTGCCAATATGGGATATCAGGAGGATAACAACGGTTGGTATATTCCCAACTACAACTTCTACGATGTTCCCGCCGGAACCACGTTCTTTCCTGATAAAGTCATCGGAAATATCTGCCCCCGCACCTCCAAACACAGAGCCTATATCTGGCCCTTTTATATTGGAACATCTGGATATACCAGACATTGGAAATATCTCGGTACTGACGTAAGAAAACCCAATAACGCTCTCGTCTGCCCCTCCGATCCAGATCCATCTTTCAACAACAAAGGTATGACGGGAGCAAGCGTCGGTTATTTCTCATACGCCTTCAACAACTTTATCTCTGGTAATCCTAAGAGCAAAGCAAACTGGAACGGTCTCTGGATGAATCTCTCAAACTGGGGTCACCACAAACTTAAAAAAACCGCTTCACAAATGCCGATGGCGGTTGACCGCGACGGAAACCGTGACGGTGAGGGTATCAGAGAGCCGGAATTCAGCTACAAAACCAACTGCACGATGGACCCCGGAATGTTGGATGCGTGGATAGACACCGAAAACAGCGCGGGATACATAAGCGCAAGACACGCAGGCAGCGTTTCAACGCTCTTTGCGGACGGTCACAGCAAACTTATTCCGACTCCGATCGCCAACAGCCACACCAACGACAACGCCGTCAATTGGGCAAACCCGCAGACTCTCGACAGAAACAACTTGAACTGAATTATGAAAAAACTCCTTCTTTTAGCTGTCAGCGGAATACTCTCATTCGTTCAGGCTCAAATCATTCACGTTTCCGCCGACGCTGCTGACGGCGGAGACGGTTCTAAAGAAAAACCTTTTGCAAAAATACAGCAGGCTCTTGACAAAGCAGCTCCGGGAGACACAGTTGAACTCGCTCCCGGAGTATATTATGAGAGGGTAAAATTTCCCCGCTCAGGAGAGTACAAAAAGCCCATCCGTCTCAACGGTCCGCGATCCGCCATCATTGACGGGTCGATACGCTTCAAGCAGGAGTGGAAAAAAATTCCGGAATACGGACCCAACGCATGGCACACAAAAGTTCCCGCTGACCTCTTCCCTTCGCAAGTGGAGCATAAGGGCAGCGGACTTGTTGTTTCTCCTCAGGGATCGATCATCCAGCTCTATGAAAAGCGGGTCGGAAATCTCAAAATAGCAACAAAAGATCCGCACAACACGTGGTATGCTCCGGAGCTTATGACCAAAGGCATCGGCAAAACCAAAATGTCCTTCATTCAGGCTCTTGCCATGTACCGCCATAAGCAGCAGGATGTTATCGTTTCATACGGAGACGGCAGGGATGTATCAAAAGAAAACATCGTCTTTTCCCCTCCCCTGCCCTCGATCGTCATCGACGGCGTTGACCGCTGTGTCGTTTCCGGAATCACCATACGCCACTCCTATCTCGGCGTGCGCGTAAAAAACTCGCTCGGCACGGTCATCGAAGACTGCCGCATTATGCGCAGCGACCGCGGAATAGAACTCAGTCAAAACAGCGACCGCTGCACAGTTCGCTTCTGTGATATATCCATGGACCCCATCTTCGGCTGCGATCCGTGGAAAAAAGGAAGCTGGGACGCCTGGAAAGGACACAAAATCGGCGGTTTCTGGGACAGGATCGCCATAAATATAGTAAACTCCAAAGGCGGACACCGCATCCACGACAACTATCTGCACAACCATTGGGGCGGTGTTCAGGACGCAGGAGACAACCCCGATCTTGACGTCCACCACAACTTCATCGCCGACATCGAAGACGATGCTCTCGAACCCAACGGAACAAACCGCAACTGCCGCTGGCATCACAACTATATCATAAACAGCCGCTGCGCCTTCAGGATAAAATGCATTCAAAAGGGTCCCATGTACGCTTATGCAAATGCGTTTTTCAACTGCAAGGAGGATTTCCGCAATTACAAGCAGCACCAATATCCAGATGCAATCGCATATATCTATCACAACACCAGCAATGCCACGGTGGGCATAAAAAATAATGCGGTAAAAATGCCTCCCGGAATGAAGAATTTTCACTATTTGAACAACATCTTCGTCTGTGACGCCATCTACGGCGGCTCAAACGCACACAACTGGCTCGATGCAGGAAACGTCTATTTTTGCCGCACGCAAAGTGCCCTCTGGCAAAAAAGCATAGATTTGGCAAAAAAACACGGTTTCAAGTCAACCAGCAAGTTTTTCTCTCACGCAAATCACGGAGTGAATGATTTCAACAAAGGTGATTTTTCACTCAAAGAGAACTCTCCAGCCCGCAATGCCGGAATTGATTTGAGCAAGTTCGCTCTCCCCGGCATCGAAGAGTTTTCCTCACGCGATTCAGGCGCAGTTCCCTACGGAAAAGCGATGTTTAAAACTTACAGAAACAAATCAACTTTAACATACCCCCCTGCCGGTTCATGGCCGCAGGAAAAAGAAGGTGAAAAATGAAAAAGAATTTACTCTTTGTATCAACTCTTATGTCTCTTGCGCTATCTGCGCAGACCATTTATGTCGCTTCCGACGCCAAAGATGGCGGAGACGGCTCAAAGGCAAACCCCTTTGCCAAAATCCAGCAGGGACTCGACAAAGCTATGCCGGGAGATACAGTTGAACTCGCTCCCGGAGTCTATTATGAAAGAGTGAAGTTCCCGCGCTCTGGAGAATACAAAAAGCCGATCCGCCTCAACGGTCCGCGCACTGCCATCATTGACGGAGCGGTAAAATTCGAACAGAAGTGGAAAAAAATTCCCGCTTACGGTCCCAATGCGTGGCATACAAAAGTTCCGGCAATTTTCTTCCCTTCGACCGTCAGAAATCCCGGCTGCGGTCTGGTCATCGCAAAAGATGGTCTCATCATTCAGCTCTTTGAGAAACGCGTCAAAGACACAAAAAGCAAGAAAAATGACAAACGCACCACATGGTACGCTCCCGCGCTCATGACCAAAGGTATCGGCAAATCCGGGATGAAATTCATCAAGGCACTTGCCATGTACCGCAAAAAACAGAGCGATGTCGTCGTCGCATTTGGAGACGGCCGAGATGTCTCAAAAGAAAATATGGAGTTTGCGCCTCCTATTCCATCAATAACCATCAACGGAGTTGACCGCTGTGTTGTCTCCGGAATCACCATCCGCCACTCCTACAGAGCTGTCGATATCCAAAACTCCGTCGGCTCTGTCGTCGAAGGATGCCGCGTGTTGAGAAGTGACCGCGGAGTTGAACTCGGCTCAGGCAGCGACCGGTGCACGGTTCGCTTCTGCGAGATATCCATGGACTCGATTTTCCGCTGCACTCCCGGCATTCCGGGATCCTGGGACGCCTGGACCGGTCACAAACGCGGCGGCTACTGGGACAGGATCGCCATAAATATCAGCAACTCCAAGGGCGGTCATCAGGTGCACGATAACTATCTGCACAACCATTGGGGCGGAGTTCAGGACACAGGAGATAATCCCAACCTCAATGTCCACCACAACCGCATAGACGAAATCGAAGATGACGGTCTCGAACCCAACGGAAGCGAAAAAAACTGCCAATGGCACCACAATTACGTCACCCGCAGCCGTTGCGGTTTCCGCATCAAAGGTATCCAGGCGGGGCCGATGTACGCTTACGGTAACGTCTTTTTCAACAGCAAAGAGGACTTCCGCAACTTCAGAGAAACCAAAGCCGTTGCTTTCATCTATCACAACACCAGCAATGCAGCCAATGCGGTCAATAACAACAAAGTCAAAACAGCTCCGGGCGTTCCCAACTACCACTATCTCAACAACATCTTCGTTTGCGACAAGCTCTACGGAGGAACCAATGCCCTCAACTGGACTGATTCAGGAAACACCTACTTCTGCCGCACCAAGTCCGACCTCTGGCAGCAGACCATCGACAAAGCAAAATCTTTCGGTTTCAAGAGCACAAGCAAATTCTTCGACCATGCAAACCACGGTGTAAAGGATTTCGCCAAAGGAGATTTTTCTATTGCGGAAAATTCGCCAGCCCGCAACGCGGGAGCCGATTTGAGCAAATACAACCTTCCGGGAATAGAAGAGTTCTCCTCACGCGACGCCGGAGCAGTTCCCTATGGAAAGCCGATGTTTGAAACCTTCAGAAGCAAATCTGCTGTGAAATGTCCTCCAGCAGGCTCTTTCCCCAAATAAAACAAGAGTAGCAAATGAAAAAAAATCTGGTCTTTGTATCTGCTCTCCTCGCTTTTGCGTTATCAGCGCAGACCATTTATGTCGCTTCAGACGCCAAAGATGGCGGAGACGGTTCAAAGGCAAAACCATTCGCCAAAATCCAGCAGGGACTCGACAAAGCTATGCCGGGAGATACCGTTGAACTTGCTCCCGGAGTATATTTTGAAAGAGTAAAGTTTCCGCGCTCAGGCGAATACAAAAAACCTATCCGCCTCAACGGTCCGCGCAGTGCGGTAATCGACGCAAGCGAACAATTTGCTCCCAAGTGGGAAAAATACCCGGAGTACGGTAAATTCGCATGGAGAACCTCAGTACCGGCAACTTTATTTCCCAAAACAGAGAATAATCAGGGCTGCGGACTTGTCATCGCCAAAGACGGTCTCATCATCCAGCTCTTTGAGCGCCGCGTAACTGCCGACAAAAACGGAAAAGTCAAAATAGAACGAGATACCGTCTGGGAAAAAAAGCACCTTATGCAATACGGTATCGGCAAAACCAAGTGGAAGCTCATAAAAGCTCTCGCCATGTACCGGGCAAAAGAACGCGATCTTATCGTCTCTTTCGGCGATGGAAGGGATATTTCAAAGGAACAGATCATCCTGTCTCCGCCGATACCCGCAATCATGATCGACGGAGTTGACCGCTGTACTGTTTCAGGAATAACTATACGTCACGCTCAAAAAGGAGTGCTGATAAGAAACTCCTGCGGAAGTGTTGTTGAAAACTGCCGTATATTGCGCTCCGATTTCGGCGTTGAAATGCGCGGCAAAGCTGAACGATGCACTGTACGTTTCTGCGATATATCGCTCGACCCGATATTCAGATGTGATCCGCGACTCTTGGGATCATGGGATGCGTGGAGAGGTCACAAATTTGGAGGATACTGGGACCGCATCGGCATAAATATGCTCTACACAACCGGCGGCCACCATATCCACGACAACTATATCCACAACCACTGGGGCGGAATACAGGATATCGGCAATCCCGGACAAAATCTCGCCCTGAACGTCCACAATAACCGCATAGATGAAATAGAAGACGATGGTCTTGAACCTGACGGCGGAGAAGAGTATTCCACCTGGCACCATAACTTCGTCACCCGCAGCCGCTGCGGATTCCGCATAAAATGCATTCGCAAGGGGCCGCTCTTTGCCTATGCAAATGTTTTCCGGGACAACATTGAAGACTTCCGTAACTTCGGCACCATCAAAATCGCCCAGGCTGACGTTTTTGTCTATCACAATACCAGTATAACCAAAGCTGCGATCAACAACAACGCTATTCCGAAAGACATCGGAACCCCGAACTTTCATTACTATAACAATATTTTCGTCTGCGACTGTATTTTTGCCGGAACGTATGCCGATCCCGACTGGCACGATGCCGGAAACGTCTATATCAGGCGCAATAACACAAAAAGTTGGCAGGAAGTCATGGATAAGGTTTTCAAATCCGGTTTCAAATCAACGAGCAAATTCCTCGCAACAGGTAAAAGCGGTTTTACCGACTTGAAAAATGGAGATTTTTCCATTTCTCAGACCTCAGACGCAATCAAAGCGGGAATCGATATGAGAAGCTTCAATCTTCCCGGAATGGAAGAATTTTCCTCACCTTCCCCCGATGCCGGAGCTGTCCCGTCAGGCAAACCGATGTTCAAGGTGTTCAGAAATCCCTCAGAAGTGAAACATCTTCCGGCAGGACATTGGCCGCTCCCGGGAACAAAACTCTCTCTTCCGGAACACTTCGCAAAGCACCTGCTCAAAAACCGCTGAAAATCTTGCTCAGAGTATAAAATAAAAATTTAACAAAAAAAAATAGTAATAATTATCGATTTTCCCACTTGAAATATATTTATCTATGTGATATAGTATGATAGAAGCAAGAAATAACAGCTTCACAAAAGAGAAAAACACAGTGATATTTATAAAAGGAGAAAAAACTATGAAGTATGTATGCAGCGTTTGCGGATATGTCCATGAAGGAACCGAAGCTCCGGAGAGATGCCCCCAGTGCAAAGCTCCGAAAGAGAAATTCAACGTCGTCACCGGTGAAAACACCTACGCCTGCGAGCACGTCGTCGCCTCAACTGAGGGAATCGATCCGTGGGTCGTTGAAGGTCTGAGAGCAAACTTCACCGGAGAGTGCTGCGAAGTCGGAATGTATCTTGCCATGAGCCGTCAGGCGGAGCGCGAAGGATATCCGGAAATCGCCGAAGCCTACAAACGTTATGCCTTTGAAGAGGCAGAGCACGCCGCAAAATTCGCAGAGCTGCTCGGAGAGGTTTTGACCTCCAGCACCAAGAAGAACCTCGAGATGCGCGCCGAAGCCGAGTGCGGAGCCTGCGGAGGCAAATTCGAGCTCGCCAAACGCGCCAAAGAGCTTGGTTATGACGCTATCCACGACACCGTCCACGAGATGGCAAAAGACGAAGCCCGCCACGGAAAAGGCTTCGAAGGCCTGCTCAAACGCTACTTCGGCAAATAATAGAGCCCCCAAAAAAATGGTCAACAAAAAGCGGAGTTTATCTCCGCTTTTTGTTTGCTCATTTTCTGATAAGGAGAGATCGTTCTTGGAGAAGGGGAAAACTTCTTTTCACGAGAAAAGAAGCCGAACGTCGGCTTCGTTATTCTTTTCCCCCTGTCCCGCCATAGCCTTGGCGACGGCGGATCTCACCCTTTCAAGAAAAGCGGGGAAACTTTTTTATTTACCTTTACCTACCCATGTCGGGAACAGAGCCTACAGATAAAAAAAACTCCGGTGCAATGCCTAGAAAGAGATTGCGCCGGAATTTTTTATAATTTCAAGGCAGAATTAAAGAGTGTTGATTAGGACAGGTGTTTTGTCATCCTTATCAAGGAAAATACGGTAATTGAGGGAATTGAGGCTAACGGCTGTTCTGACTTGGTAATCAGTCGCCTGATTGAGATCGACGTGACCATCAGCCCAAAGAGCTGCACTGCGGCCATTGTGATTGGGAACTATTCCAAGTGATGAGCTGATATAGAATTTCCAACCTGGAGCATAAACATCAGTCTGGTATGGTAATTTGGTTTCCACAAGGCAAAGCAAATCAGATGGCTGCTTCATACGACCGATCGGAATACCGGTTCCCATCATGTCAGCAGTATCGCCGGTGATGGCGAAGAGCATTCCGCTGCCTTTGGGGTAAGCGCGATTCATCGGATGATTGCGGGGATGGTTAAACGTTGCGTAGGTACGGTTCTTCGCAGTGCCATATTTGCGCCCGGTCTCATAATCCGGAACTATGCTTGACGGGCAGTAAAACATATTGTAATTGGTAATGTAGTTTCCGCAAACCTTGGGAGCAAGTTTATCCATAGCGCTATTGCCGTGCTTAATGACAAAATCACGGCAAATCAAGCCGAGCAGATTGATTCCCTCGCTAAAAGTTTCAGTCTTTGGATGCCACAACATAATAACGTCACCGTGGTCCTGAGCGTACTGAAGCATTCCGAGACCGATCTGCTTCATGTTATTGTTGCAGCTGCTGGTCTTGGCACGCTCACGGGCACTTGAAAGAGCAGGCATGAGGATGGCTGCCAATATGGCGATGATGGCAATTACAACGAGGAGTTCAATTAGAGTGAAGGATACCTTCACTCTCTCATCATGATGAGAACGTTTTTTCATTTTAGTTTTCCTTTCTTGCAAAAAGTGAAATTCCACTACCACTGTATATTATACAACAAAATCAGAAAATCCGCAAGGGGAAAACAATAAAAAACAAATAAAAAAACTCCCGCAAGCGTGATAACTTGCAGGAGCTTTTGAAAAGTTTCCGGTATCGGAATTACTTTACCGCCGCGGCGCAGCTGCAAGGCGCGAGATTGACCACGGGGCGCCGCCGCCGGTCAGATCATCTCACAACATTTGAGACATTAACTTTTTATACAAAACTCAGAAAAAAGCACCCTCCGCAAGGGGGGTGCTTTTTTACACTCTGAAAATCAGGCGATGATATCGAAGGAGCTTTTCAGGTCGGTTTCGATGCGGGCTTTGAGATCTACCCAGTTGCCCGCGTAGCCGTTGCCCCAGTAACCCATTCCGCCCCAGCCTGTATTGTACTCGCGGAGCAGGAGGTCGGCGCAGCCGTCACCGTTGTAGTCTCCGGCGGCTTCGATTTCAAAGCCTTCTCCGAGAGTTCCTCTCCAGCGTTTGGTCTGGCTGTTTCCGTCATCCCATATCCAGACGTTGTTGGTGTTGCGGTCGAGCACCATGATATCGTCTATTCCGTCTCCTTCAAAGTCTCCTACGGCGGCGACTTCCCAGCCGCTTTCGAGCTTGCCGACACTCTGGGTCTTCCAGTTCCAGGTGGCAAAGGTGGTGTCCTGATTTGTCCAGAGGTAAACTTGGTGGTTATAGTTGTTGACCATCACAAGTTTATCCATTCCGTCATCGAATGAGCCCGCGCCCTCGATAGTCCATGTGGCGAAGTCTCCCTCGTTGACGTGGAAGATATCCTTGTAGGTGGTTCCTCCGAGGACGACTCCGATGCTTCCGTTGGTATCGTAGATGAGGATGTCGTCGTATTCGTCTCCATCGAGGTTGGCGAGGCATTGGGTGTTGAATGAGCCGTCAACTTTACAGAGGTTGACGTAACCATAACTGCCTTTGCGCAGGTCTGTCCATGCGGCGAAACGGTTTCCGACTCCGTTATAGAGCAATACTCCGTCGTAATCGACTTCAGAACCTTTGAAGTGTCCGACTCCGGCAACACGCCAGAGGTCAGCTTCTGCGCCGCTCCACTCCCAGACGCCCTTCCAAGCCGGACGGACGCTTCCGTCGGTCGCCATATAGCCCACTTTGCCCTGCTCGCTGTCCCAAGCCAATATCTGTGACACTCCGTTGGTAAGCAGGTTGGTAACGGGAGCTTCGGCAGCGTTCTTATTCTGAACGCTCAAATGCAAGTTTCCGTTGGAATTGGTCAATTTGTATTTTCTATCATTGTACTCAAACACATCTCCATCGACGGTAATCGTGCCGATATTTTCGTCTCCGGCATAAAGGGTCAGTATTGATGAGATGTTCTGCGCTTTCTGGGCGAGCTTGTAGATTCCGTACTCCTGGTCGGCTTCAACCGTGATGGTGTAGGTCGGAGCTCCGTTTATCAGAGAAAGGTCATTAACTATATAACCGTCTGCCACCGTTCTATCAGTAACTGTAAAGTCGATAATCGCGCCCCCGTAAGCTGAGACGATCGCGCCGGAATATATATTCAAACCGCCTTTGGCTGTTCCTCCGCTTGAAATGCGCATGAGACCACCAGAGTTTACTGTGGTACTGTTTGCCTCTCCGCGGCTGGTGACATACAGATTTCCACCACTATTTACCGTGGTACTGTTTGCCTCTCCGCGGCTGGTGACATACAGATTTCCGCCACCTTTTACCGTGGCGCTGTTCGCGACTCCGCCATTGGATATGTACAACTTTCCATATTTTTCTACAACGGTGTTTGTTGCCTCTCCACCACTTAATATATATATACACCCACTATTTTTTACGGTGGTGCTGTTCGCGATTCCGCCGGAGGAGATGTACATATCGCCCCTGGAATTTACGGTGGTACTGCTTGCGATTCCGCCGGAGGAGATGTTCATCCTGCCACTGGAATTTACGGTGGTGCTGTTCGCGATTCCGCCGGAGTAGATGTTCATCCCGCCACTGGAATTTACAGTGGTGCTGTTCGCGATTCCGCCGGAAGAGATGAACATATAGCCACTGGAATTTACGGTGGTGCTGTTCGCGACGCCGCCGGAGTAGATGGTCATATAATCGTTAAAAAGAGTGATACCGTTGCTGATTACTCCGCTTGAAATAAGATATGCCATAAAAATACCTCCAGATGTTAAAATTACCTGCATTACATAATATTGCATACTTTTCCTATTTTGCAAGCGGGTATTGCTCACTTATTGCTATAGATTAAAGTGTTCTAATATTGACGGGAACGGTATCATCCTTATTGAGGTAAATATAGTAATTGAGGTAATTTAGACTCATAGCTGTTCTGCGTTGGTAGTCTGCTGCCTGATTTAGATCGACGTGCCCATCAGCCCAGAGAGCAGTGCTGCGTCCGTTGTGGTTGGGAACAATTCCGATTGTATTATTGCGATAGTATTTCCATAAAGGAACAAAAGTCCCTTTATTATCGTATGGATTTGAAGTTTCCACAAGACATAGCAAATCGGATGGCTGTTTGAGACGTCCAATGGGCAAACCGGTTCCCATCATGTCTCCGGTGTTACCGGTTATGGCAAAGAGTGCACCGCTGCTCTTAGGATAAGCTCGGTTCATCGGATGTGCATGTGCTTCATTGAACGTGGCGTAGGTGCGGTTCTTCGCAGTTCCATACCTGCGTCCGGTTTCATAATCGGGAATTATGCTCGCTGGACAGTAAAACATATTGTAGTTAGTAATATAATTTCCACAAACCTTTGGAGCAAGATTTGCCATTGCCGTGTTGCCATGTTTGATGACAAAACTGCGGGAAATCAACCCGAGCAGGTTGATACCTTCTGTGAAAGTCTCAGTCTTCGGATGCCATAACATAATAACATCACCGTGATCTTGAGCGTATTGGAGCATTCCGAGACCGATCTGCTTCATGTTATTGCTGCAACCACTACTCTTGGCACGTTCCCTTGCAGACAAAAGCGCAGGCATAAGGATAGCAGCCAATATAGCAATAATGGCAATTACAACGAGGAGTTCAATTAGAGTGAAGGAGCATTCCTTCACTCTCATATGAGACGGGGCTCATACAAGAGTTTTTTCTCATAATCGTTTCCTTATTTTTTATAACTCAGGTGTTCTCACCTGTTTATAATATACACAAAATTTAAAACTCTGCAAGGGGTATAATCAAAAAAAGCAATAAAAAAACTCCTGCAAGTTTGACTTGCAGGAGCTTTTGAAAAGTTTCCGGTATCGGAATTACTTTCCGGAGACCACACCGTGATCCTTGAAGGTACGGGTCGGAGCGAACTCGCCCAGCTTGTGGCCAACCATGTTTTCGGTCACGAACACAGGCACGAACGCTTTGCCGTTGTGGACGTTGAACGTGTGTCCAACGAAATCCGGAATGATCATGGAACGACGGCTCCAGGTTTTGATGGCAACCTTGTTCGCAGGATTCATTTTTTCGACTTTGTCGAGAAGATGCTGATCGACAAAAGGTCCTTTTTTGATGGATCTCGGCATTATTTCTTCCTCCGCTCAACGATGAAGTTCTTAGAAGTTTTCTTCGGATTGCGGGTACGTTTGCCTTTAGCAAGCTGTCCCCACGGTGACACGGGATGACCGCCTCCGGAGCTACGGCCTTCGCCTCCTCCCATCGGGTGGTCAACCGGGTTCATAACAACGCCGCGGACGTGCGGACGTTTGCCGAGGTAACGCTTCTTACCGGCTTTACCGAGCTTGGCATTCATCTTATCGATGTTGCCGATCTGACCGATCATAGCACGGCAATTGACGTGGATCATACGAACCTCGCCTGACGGAAGTTTGATCTGAGCATAGCTCTCTTCCTTACCGCGGAGAGTCGCAACCTGTCCGGCTGAACGGGCGATCTTGGCTCCGCATCCGGGAGTAAGCTCGATGCAGCAGATATCAACGCCGACCGGAATGTCTTTGATGCAAAGGCAGTTGCCCGGTTTCAGCTCGGCCTTGGAGCCGTTCATGACTTTATCGCCGACTTTGAGTCCGTTCGGAGCAACGATGTAGGACTTCTCTCCGTCCGCGTAAACGATCAGAGCGATGTTCGCGGTACGGTTGGGATCGTACTCGATGGTCTTGACGGTCGCGGGAACTCCATCCTTTTTACGGAAGAAGTCAACAGCACGGTAACGGCGTTTGTTACCGGCTCCGCGGAAACGGGTGGTGATACGACCGGCGTTGTTGCGTCCGCCGGTTGATTTCTTGCCGCGGGTCAAGCTCTTCTCAGGAGCAACATTGCTCAGAGCAGAACGATCCACGATGGACATGTGACGCAACGAAGGGGTCGTCGGATTAAAACTTTTGATAGCCATTTCTTATTTCCCCTCTCAGATGATCTCGATGCTGCCTTCGGCGAGCGTGACAATAGCACGTTTCCAATCCGCACGGCGTCCCATTTTCATGGAGCGGCCGGCACGTTTGGCTTTGCCGAGATAGTTCATCACATTGACGGATTTGACCTTAACCTTGAAGAGCTCTTCAACAGCACGGCCGATCTCAACGCGTCCAGCGGCAGGATGCACACGGAAAGTGTACTTCTTGTCCTGGATCAGAGCGTTGGTCTTCTCAGTCACAACGGGAGCGATGATAACTTCAAATGCATTCTTCATTATTCAATCTCCTTACGCCAGACGTCCGACAAACGCATCCAGAGCGTCTTTGGTGAAGACCAGCTTCTTGAAGCGCAGCAGCTCATAGACATTGACAGTCGCTGAACGGCGCAGCACCAGGTTCGGCAGGTTGCCGGTGGCGCAGACGGCGGCCTCTTCGTACTCAGGAACTGAGAGAAGAACGGTCTCATCAGCAACGTTGATGTTCTTCAGAACTGCAACTGCACTGCGGGTCTTGTGATCCGGAAGAGCAAACTTATCCAGAACCAGCACGTCTCCCTCGACGATGCGCTCAAAGAGTGCACGCTTCAGAGCCAGTGCCAGAACTTTCTTGTTCATCTTCTTGGCAAAACTGCGGGGCTGGGGTCCAAAAATGGTACCGCCACCGACCCAAACGGGGGAACGGCTTGAACCGGCACGGGCACCGCCACGGCCTTTCTGACGCCAGGGCTTGGCACCGCCTCCGCGAACCAGTCCGCGAGTCTTGGTGCAGGCGGTTCCGGCACGGGTTCCCGCGAGATACGCGACAACCGCATCGTGGACAGCCTGAACGCCCTTGTTCTTGTTTTCTTCTTTTTCCAGCTCGATCACGCCTGCGGGAATGGTGTACTCACCGACCCGGGCTCCGGTGCAATCGAGGATATCAAGAGTATTCTGCATTTCTTATTCCTCCAATTACTTCGCCGCGGGCTTCTTCAGCGCGCTCTTGATGACCAGAATTCCGCCGTTGGCTCCGGGAACTGCTCCCTTGACGAGAATGACATTCTCCTCAGCCATGACACGGACGATTTCGAGGTTCTGCACAGTGCAGCGGGTGTTGCCCATGTGTCCGGGCATCTTTTTGCCCTTGTTGACGCGTCCCGGCCACTCGCAGCATCCGATTGAACCGGTACGACGGGTCCAGGCTCCGCCGTGACTTGCACGACCTCCGCCGAAGTTGTAACGTTTGACAACGCCCTGGAATCCACGGCCCTTGGTGGTACCGACGATATCGAGGTACTCTCCGGCTGCAAAGATATCAGCCTTGACAACGCTGCCGGGTTCCGCTTCTTCACCGCGGATTTCACGAACCACCGCAGGAAGAGTCTCACCCGTAATTCCGGCCTTGGCGAAATGGCCTTTACGTGCTTTGGTGACATTCTTCGCCTTGCGGCTGCCATATCCGAGCTGAACAGCAGTGTAGCCGTCACGCTCAGCGGTCTTGACGCCGGTAACAACGCACGGACCAGCTTCGATCACCGTAACCGGGATCAGCACGCCCTGCTCGCTGTAAACCTGGGTCATTCCGACCTTTTTACCGATTAAACCTTTCATAACTTTCTCCTTTCTGTGAGAAACATTCGATACATACTCCCAATCGGTCAGGAGTAGTGGTATCTAGAGATTCCATTACGGAAACCGCTCCATCTCGAGATTATACCGAAAATCCGACGGAGCTCATTTGTATAAACTCCGCCGGCTTTTTCAGTGTTTCTCTTCTGCGGCTTCTCAGAATCCCGCTTTGATAGAAACATCCACACCAGCAGGAAGGCTGAGCTTCTTCAGCTCATCAACCGTTTTGGCGTTAGGATTGACGATATCCAGCATCCGTTTGTGGGTGCGGATCTCGAACTGCTCCATCGACTTCTTGTCGACGTGGGGTGAACGGTTGACCGTCCAACGCTCGATTCTGGTCGGAAGCGGAATCGGTCCGGCGACCATTGAACCGGTGTTTTTCGCCGCCTCGATGATCTCAGCGACAGACTGATCCAAAATCCGGTGCTCGTAAGCCTGAAGGCGGATGCGGATCCGTTGAGTTTTTGCCGTAGCCATTATTTTTTCTCCACGATTTTATCTTGGACTTGTTTCGGTACGCGCTCAAAGTGAGCGGGCTCCATCGAGTAGGACGCGCGTCCTCTGGACAGAGAGCGGATCGCGGTCGCATAGCCGAACAGCTCGGCGAGCGGCACGTTCGCATTAACACGGGTGAAGCTGTTGTTGCCGGCGTTGATCTCGGCAATCGCTCCACGGCGGCTGGTGATGTCGCCGATGAGGTCTCCCATGTTCTCGTCGGGAGTGGTCAGCTCAACCTTCATGATCGGCTCAAGAAGCTCGATTCCGGCTTTCTTGGCTGCATCCTTGAACGCCATTGATCCGGCGATCTTGAACGCCATTTCTGAAGAGTCAACCGGGTGGTAAGATCCGTCGATGATCTCGACCTTGAAGTCAACCACAGGATATCCGGCAAGCACTCCGCTCGCGGCAGCCTCGCGGATACCGTTCTCGATCGGTTTGATGTACTCTTTCGGAATGTTTCCGCCGACGACTTTGTTCTCAATAACAATACCTGCTCCACGCTCCTGCGGGATGAGGTTGATGATACAGTGTCCATACTGTCCGCGACCGCCGCTCTGACGGACGAACTTCATATCGGACTCAGCACTCTTGCAGATCGCCTCACGATAAGCAACCTGCGGAGCTCCGGTGTTCGCCTCAACTTTGAACTCGCGGATCAGACGGTCAAGAATGATCTCGAGGTGAAGCTCACCCATTCCGGAAATAATGGTCTGTCCGGTCTCTTCGTTGCTCTGAACCTGGAAGGTCGGATCTTCCTCAGCGAGGGCGATCAGTCCCTTGGAGAGTTTGTCGCGCTCAGCAGAGGTCTTCGGCTCGACCGCGATAGAGATAACCGGCTCAGGGAATGCCATTGACTCAAGCACGATGGGATCGGTATCAACACAGATGGTATCACCGGTCGTAACGTTCTTGAGACCGACAGCGGCAGCGATATCTCCGGAGAAGATCTCCTCGCGCTCCTCACGGCTGTTGGCGTGCATCTGGAGCAGACGTCCGAGACGCTCGCGTTTGCCGGTACGGGGGTTGAGAACCTGCATACCCTGCTGGGCAACTCCGGAATATATACGGAAGTAGTAGAGTTTTCCCACATACGGATCGCTCATGATCTTGAAGACCAGAGCGGAGAAGGGCTGGAGGTCGCCGACGTGACGGACAACTTCAGCACCGGTATCGGGATCAGTTCCCTTGATGTCCCAGATATCGACCGGGCTCGGGAGGTAATCAACAACGGCATCCAGCAGCGGCTGGACTCCTTTACACTTGAAGGCGGTACCGCAGGCAACCGGAACCAGCTTGGCTCCGACGGTCGCACGACGAAGGGCGACACGGATCTGATCGACTTCAGGAACCTTATCCTCAAGAACCATCTCCATGATCTCATCATCGACATCAGCGAGGTTATCGATCAGATCCTGGAACGCCTCATCACGGCCATCCTGCAGGTCGGCGGGGATCGCCTCTCTGGTGATATCGACTCCGTTATTGCCTTCGCTGAAGTAGAGAGCCTGATTGTTCAGAACGTCGATGACGCCCTTGAAGTCAGCCTCTTTACCGATCGGCATAAAAATACGGACGGGTTTAGCACCGAGTTTGGTGCGAATATCTTCAACAACGCCGTCGTAATCAGCACCGGTACGGTCCATTTTGTTGACCATAGCGACGATCGGCACATTGTATTTCTGCGCCTGACGCCACACGGTTTCGCTCTGCGGCTGAACTTTACCGACTGAGCAGAACACGGCGACAGCTCCGTCGAGAACGCGGAGTGAACGCTCAACCTCAGCGGTGAAGTCCACGTGTCCGGGAGTGTCGATAATGTTGATACGGTGTTTATTCCAGAAGCAGGTGGTAGCTGCGGAGGTAATGGTGATTCCGCGCTCACGCTCCTGAGCCATCCAGTCCATGGTGGCAGTTCCTTCGTGGGTATCACCGATCTTGTAGTTGACACCGCTGTAGAAGAGAATACGCTCGGTAAGAGTGGTCTTACCGGCATCAATGTGAGCCATAATACCGATGTTACGGACGTCACGCAGGCTTACCTGACGTTTCGGTGACTCATGAAATTGTTTTTCGTTGCTCATATTCTGATACTCTCTTTAATATTACCAGCGATAGTGAGCAAAAGCTTTGTTAGCCTGAGCCATCTTGAAAGTATCTTCCTTCTTCTTGACGGCTGCTCCGGTGTTATCAGCGGCATCGAGCAGCTCGCTTGCGAGAGACTCGGTCATTGATTTGCCTTTACGGCCACGGGAGTAAGTGGTGATCCAGCGCATTGCCAGTGCAACCTGACGCTCAGGATCGACTTCGATCGGAACCTGATAGTTGGCACCGCCAACGCGACGGGTCTTGACTTCGAGCTGGGGTTTGACATTCTCGAGCGCCTGCATGAACACGTCGATGGCTGCCATCTCGGGTTTGCGCTCCTGAATGATTTCAAATGCATCGTAAACGATACGCTGGGCAGTAGCTTTCTTGCCGCGCTCCATAATAGTATTGATGAGGCGCGCGACCAGCTTGCTGTCGTACTTCACATCGGGAGTAAGCTCCCTCTTGACTACACTGCGTCTTCTCATAGCTTGTTACTCCCTGAAATTACTTCTTCTTGCCCTTGGCGGCTTCCTCACCGGCCTTCGGGGTCTTGGCACCGTACTTGGAACGGCCCTGACGGCGTTTGTCAACACCGAGGCTGTCCAGAGCACCGCGGACGATGTGATAACGCACACCGGGAAGGTCACGGACACGTCCGCCCTTCACCAGAACCACAGAGTGCTCCTGGAGGTTGTGTCCCTCTCCACCGATGTAAGCAGTAACTTCCTGACCGTTGGTCAGGCGAACACGGGCGATCTTACGCAACGCCGAGTTCGGCTTTTTCGGGGTACGGGTGGTCACCTGAAGACAGACACCGCGACGCTGCGGGCAGGCACTCAGGGCCTTTGACTTGCTTTTCTTTTCTTTTTCTTCGCGTCCGAAACGCACCAACTGATTGATTGTCGGCATAACCTTTTCCTTGATATTTTTCCTGTTTTATATCTTAAAAAGCTTTATACAACTACACATTACGGATATATAAAATATCACAGAAACGCGGAAATTTCAAGTATTTTTTCCGCGTTTCCAGATATTTTTCGTATTTTTATAGTGTTATATTACTCTTCGGTACTTTCGACACCAAATCCATCCTCGACTTCTTCAGCCAGAAATTCGCGTGCTTCATCGGGAAGCATGTCGCCTTCCTGGTCTCTCCATTGAGATGCCACATCACTCACGCTTTCGTCAGTCTCGGCGTTCTCAGCAGGAAGCTCAGGCTCGATCTCGGTTCCGAGATATTTCAGTCTGAGGTTCTGCAGCCTTGAGGTTCCGGTTCCGGCGGGGATCAGATGTCCGGTAATGACGTTCTCCTTGAAACCGGCAAGGTTATCGATCTTACCGACGGTCGCGGCCTCGGTCAGAATACGGGTGGTATCCTGGAACGATGCTGCCGAAATGAAGCTCTCGGTCTCCAGGGCGGCCTTGGTGATACCAAGCAGCACCGGAGCAGCTTCTGCAGGAGTGCCTCCGCGCTCGATGATCTCGCGGTTGATGCGGTTGAACTCGATGCGATCAAGCTGCTCTCCGGCAAGGTACTCGCTGTCTCCCGGCTCGGTGATCTTCACCTTCTGCATCATCTGACGGATGATGATCTCAACGTGTTTGTCGTTGATCTCAACGCCCTGTGTACGGTAAACCAGCTGGATCTCGTCCACCAGATGGCGCTGCAGCTCGTGGATACCGCAGATCTCAAGCAGAGTGTGCGGAACGATCGAACCCTCGGTCAACTTCTGTCCCTTGCGGACAAAGTCACCTTTGCTGACGGTAAGGTGCTTGTGCAACGGAATCGCGTTGTGCTCCTCAACCTTTCCGGACACACGGTCGCGGATGATGAGCTGACGCTTGTTGCGGATAACGTTGTCCTGCTCGATGTATCCGTCGATTCGGGCGATCTCAGCAACATCCTTAGGCATACGCGCCTCGAACAACTCGGCAATACGCGGCAAACCGCCGATAATGTCTTTGTTCTTGGAGGACTGACGCGGAACACGGGCAACCACCATACCGGAAGTCACGCGCTCGCCGGTGTGAGTCATCAACACCGCGCCTGACGGAAGCGGATAGTTGGCGATGACTTCACCCTCGTCGTTGGTAATGACGATCTGGGGATGCAGGTCGTCGCGGTGCTCCATAACAGTTCCCTGGTCGGATGAGCCGCGTTTCTGCTTCTGGATGGTGACTCCTTCGACCAGATCCTGCAGCTGAACGATTCCATCGACCTCGATGATGATCGGAACGTGACTCGGATCCCAGCTGACGAACGCCTCGTTGACTTTGACGGAGTCTCCGTCAAGCTTCTCGAGGACAGAACCGGTATCAAGCTCATAACGCTCGAGCTCGGCCTCTGCCTGGGCATCGCTCCAGAAATCGAAGTCCTTGATGCTTGCGCCGATGGCGGCAGCCTCGATCATCGCGTTCTCGCGCTTCTCTTTCTCGATCTCTTTGGCACGTTTCTCATCATAGATAATAACGTAACCGTTCTTATTGACAACGACGTTCTTGCCCTTCTGGTTGCGGACAGTACGGACGTTGAAATACTTCAGTACACCGGCGCTGTGCGCGGTGATGACCGGCTGTTTGTAGGCACTTGACGCGGTACCTCCGATGTGGAACGTACGCATGGTAAGCTGAGTACCGGGCTCACCGATCGACTGTGCGGCGATGATTCCGAGAGCGTCTCCCTCGCGCGCCTCACGGTCGCTGGCAAGGTTCCAGCCGTAGCACTTGACGCAGATTCCATGGGTGCTTTCGCAGCTCAGGGCAGAGCGGATGAGCACGCGCTTGATTCCGCGGTCGTCGATGAGTTTCGCCTTCTCAGGAGTGAAGATCTCTCCGGCGGCGATGATGAGACGTCCATCGTTATAGACGGGATCGCGGACATCCTGCGCGCTGTAACGTCCGATGATACGGTCGCTCAGCGGAAGCATGACCTCGTCACCCTCGGTAATGGCACTTGTCCAGACACCTTTGGTGGTTCCGCAGTCGTGCTCGCGGCAGATGATATCCTGAGCGACATCGACCAGACGGCGGGTCATGTAACCGGAGTCCGCAGTCTTCAACGCGGTATCAGCCAGTCCCTTACGGGCACCGTGGGTACTGATGAAGTACTCGAGCACTGAAAGTCCTTCACGGAAGTTCGAGATGATCGGACGCTCAATGATGTCTCCCGACGGTTTTGCCATAAGTCCACGCATACCGGCAAGCTGACGGATCTGATCTTTGCTTCCGCGCGCTCCGGAGTCGAGCATGGCGTACACCGGGTTGATCTCGCCCCTCTGGCTCGCCGCTTCAAGGCGGTCGAAGAGCTCGTGTGCCACATTGTTACTCGCCTGAGTCCAGATATCGATGACCTTCTTATAACGCTCTCCGTCGGTCAGAAGTCCGTCATTGTACTGGGCAAGAACGGTATCGACCTCGGCGCGCGCCTTCTCGATGATCTCTGTCTTCTTCTCGGGAACCTGAAGGTCGGCGATAGAAATCGACAGTCCGGCGAGAGTTGAATATTTGTATCCGAGATCCTTGAGATCATCCAGCAGTTTGATAGTCGCTTCGTGCTTGGCGATCTGGTAGGAGTCGCTGATAAGTTTACTGAGCTGCTTCTTCTTGGCAACTGCGTTGTAGAATCCGAGTCTCTTATCCCAGATCTCGTTGAAGATACAGCGTCCGGCGGTGGTGAGGATGTACTTGGAGTCCTTGTCACCGTAGAGGGTGTCTTTTCCGAAATCGGGGTTGGGGATCTTCACCGCGTCATGCATTCCGATAAAGCCTGCCTGTTTTGCATAGAGAACCTCAAAGTAGTCGCGGTACAGTTTGGCGCGCTCCTTGTTCTGCGGAGGACAGGTCAGATAGTAACTTCCCAGAGTGATATCGTGAGTCGGAGTTGCAATCGGCTTTCCGTTGGCAGGTGAGAAGATGTTGTTCGGAGAAAGCATAAGCAGCTTGGTCTCCATCTGAGCCTCGTTCGACAACGGAACGTGCACAGCCATCTGGTCTCCGTCGAAGTCCGCGTTGTAAGCGGTACACACCAGCGGGTGCAGACGGATAGCAGATCCTTCGATCAGCACAGGATCAAACGCCTGGATACTCAGACGGTGCAGAGTCGGCGCACGGTTGAGCATGATCGGATGTCCCTTGGTGACCTCAGCGAGGATATCCCAAATCACATCCTCTCCGCGCTCGATCATCTTCTTGGCGGCACGGACGGTGTGGGCAAGCTGACGCTCCTTGAGGTGACGGATGATGAAGGGCTCGAACAGGATCATAGCCATCTTCTTCGGAAGTCCGCACTGGTGGATCTTGAGTTCAGGACCCACAACGATGACGGAACGTCCGGAGTAGTCAACGCGTTTTCCGAGCAGGTTCTGACGGAAACGTCCCTGCTTACCTTTGAGCATGTCTGAAAGACTCTTGAGCGGTCTGTTTCCGGCTCCGGTGACGGCGCGGCCGTGACGGCCGTTATCCATCAGAGAGTCAACAGCCTCCTGGAGCATACGCTTCTCGTTGCGGATGATCACCTCGGGAGTGCGGAGCTCAAGCAGGTTGCGCAGACGGTTGTTGCGGTTGATGACGCGACGGTAGAGATCGTTGAGATCGCTGGTCGCAAAACGTCCGCCCTCGAGCGGAACCAGAGGACGCAGATCCGGAGGAATGACAGGGAGCACAGACAAAATCATGTACTCGGGACGTGAGTTTCCGGAAATGAATCCCTCAACAAGACGCAGACGTTTGGCAAGCTTTTTGCGGAGAGCTTTGTTGTTTCCGCTGGTGAGCTTGACCTCAAGGTCGCGTTTCAGACTGGGAAGATCAACCTGCTCAAGAAGCTTCTTGATCGCCGGAGCTCCCATCTCGGCAACAAAGGTGTCGCCGTAGTCCTCGCGAGCCTGACGGTACTCAAGCTCGCTCAGAGTCTGCTGGAGCTGAAGCTGCGTGTCGCCCGGATCGGTGACCACATATTTCTCATAGTAGATAACGCTCTCAAGACTCTTTGCAGTCATATCGAGAATAAGTCCGATACGGCTGGGCATACACTTGAAGAACCAGATGTGGGAGACCGGAACCGCAAGTTCGATGTGTCCCATTCTCTCACGACGGACTTTTGCCTGGGTCACTTCGACGCCGCAGCGATCGCAGATGATGCCCTTGCTCTTGATACGCTTGTGTTTTCCGCAGTTACACTCCCAGTCGCGGGTAGGTCCGAAAATGCGCTCGCAGAAGAGACCTCCCTTCTCGGGTTTCAGACTGCGGTAGTTGATAGTCTCAGGATTTTTCACCTCGCCATGTGACCATGAGCGGATGGTATCCGGACTCGCCACGTTGATAGAAATAGCATCAAAGTGGTTGGACTGTTCCTTCGCGAGCATCTCGCGATATGCATTGTTATTGTCAATCATTGCTGCTGCCCTGTATTAGTTGTTATCAGATTTCTTGATGGTGCGGATGTCAAGGCCGAGGCTCTGCATCTCTTTAAGCAACACATTGAAGGACTCCGGACGATCGGACTCGAGCAGGCTCTTGCCGGTGACGATCGACTCATAGATGCGGTTGCGTCCCTTGGTGTCGTCGGACTTGACGGTGAGCATTTCCTGCAGAGTGTAGGCGGCACCGTAAGCTTCGAGTGCCCAAACTTCCATCTCTCCGAAACGCTGACCTCCGTGCTGAGCTTTACCTCCCAGCGGCTGCTGAGTGACCAGTGAATACGGTCCGACCGCGCGGGCGTGGATCTTGTTGGCGACCAGGTGGTCAAGTTTCAGCATGTAGATCTCACCGACCATCACGCGCTGATCGAAACGGTCACCGGTGCGTCCGTCAAAGACATCAGCCTTACCGTCATAGACGTAGCTGCCGTCCTTCTGCTGGCGGAATCCCCAGTGATAGTTCTTGCCGTTCTCCTGGGCATAACGCTCGTTCGCCTCTTCCATCAGTTTGACGATATCCTCTTCCTGAGCTCCGTCGAAGACCGGAGTGGCAACCTTGATGCCGAGCATTTTGGCAGCCCAGCCGAGGTGGGTCTCAAGAACCTGTCCGATATTCATACGGCTCGGCACGCCGAGCGGGTTGAGAACGATATCGACCGGAGTTCCGTCTGCGAGGAAAGGCATATCCTCAACAGGAACGATACGGGACACGATACCCTTGTTTCCGTGACGTCCTGCCATTTTGTCTCCAACCTGGAGTTTGCGTTTGCAGGCGATGTAAACTTTGACACGTTTGATGATTCCCTGCTCGGAGTCGAAAGAATCGACGCTGTCGAGATAACGGCGGCGATGCTCCTCGTTCTCCTCGAACTGGGGCTTGAAGCTGTCGATGATCTCGGCGATCTTGGTCTTGGCTTCGCAATCCTCCATCGACCAGCTGTCATAGTGCATGGCAAGCTTCTGGATGGCATTCTTGTTGACCTTGCGGTTCGCGTTGATCAGAACGACTGAGCTCTGGCTGTCAGCAGCTGAATCCATCACAGGATAAGGCAGCTTGACTCCGAAAATCGCATCAGAGAGACGGCTGGTAAGATCCTCAAGCAGAGCGTTGTAGGTCTCGCGGTAGTTGTTGCGGATCTGCTTCTCCTGATTCTTCTTCTCAGTCTTGGTCATGCTCTGTTTGATGCCCTGCTCCTTGGAGTACTCAGTGCGGATATCCATGACGATTCCGCCCTTGCCGCTGGAGACCATCAAGCTGGAGTCTTTGACGTCGGCGGCTTTCTCTCCGAAGATTGCGCGGAGCAGACGCTCCTCAGGAGCAAGCTCGGTCTCGTTTTTCGGAGTGATCTTTCCGACCAGGATATCTCCGGGTTTGACCTCAGCTCCCTCGTAAACGATTCCGCGGCTGTCGAGGTTGCGCAGAGCGTCCTCGCTCACGTTCGGAATATCGCGGGTGATCTCTTCAGGACCGAGTTTAGTGTCGCGGCTGGCGACCTCAAACTCATCGACGTGGATGCTGGTGTAGGTATCCTCCTTGACCAGCTTCTGGCTGACGATGATAGCGTCCTCAAAGTTGTATCCGCACCAGGGCATGAATGCCACAAGCACGTTGTGTCCGAGAGCAAGCTCTCCACCCTGGGTAGCAGCTCCGTCGGCAAGCAGATCGCCCTTCTTGACTTTGTCTCCGCGTTTGACGACCGGCTTCTGGTTGATACAGGTTCCGGCGTTGCTGCGCAGGTATTTATAGAGACGGTAAACCTGACGTCCGGCAGTTTCCGGATTGCCGTCAGATGAGACAACGATATGCGCGCTGTTGACTTCGGCAACGATACCGGCTTCTCTGGCGACAATGACGGCGCGTGAGTCGCGGGCAATGCGCTCCTCAAGACCGGTTCCGACGTAGGGAGACTCAGGAGTCATAAGTGAGACTGCCTGGCGCTGCATGTTTGATCCCATCAACGCACGGTTCGCGTCGTCGTGCTCAAGGAACGGAATGATTCCGGCAGCCGCGCTGACCAGCTGTTTCGGAGAGACGTCCATGTACTGGACGGTCTCGCGCGGATGCTCTTCAGACTCTCCGCGGTAACGGCACATGATCATCGGACGGACAAAACGGTTCTCTTCGTCCAGCAGTGCGTTCGCCTGCGCGATAACGAATTTCTCCTCCTTGTCGGCGGTCAGGTAATCGATCTGATCGGTCACTTTGCCATCGACAACTTTACGGTACGGAGTCTCGATAAATCCGTATTCATCTATAATAGCATAGAGTGAAAGAGAACTGATAAGACCGATGTTCGGACCTTCAGGAGTCTCGATCGGACAGATACGTCCATAGTGACTTGAGTGAACGTCACGGACTTCAAATCCGGCACGGTCACGGCTCAGACCTCCCGGTCCGAGAGCGGAGAGACGGCGTTTGTTGGTGACTTCGCTCAACGGGTTGATCTGATCCATGAACTGGGAAAGCTGGCTGCGGGCAAAGAAGTCGCGGATGACTGCTGCAAACGCTTTTGGATTGATCAGCTTGGACGGAGTCACATTGGGATCATCAAATGTCATGTGCTCGCGGATCAGACGCTCAGTGCGGAGCAGTCCTACGCGGCACTGGTTCTGGAGCAGCTCTCCGACAGTACGGATGCGGCGGGCTCCCAGGTGGTCGATATCATCAGCAGGAGCGTTGTTGTGACGCATCTGAATAAGCATCTTGGTCGCAGCCATGAGATCCTTGGGATCGAGGACGCGCAGATCGGCGGGAAGTCCGACTCCGAGACGCTCGTTGAGCTTGTAGCGGCCCACTGCTCCGAGGTCGTAACGGCGGCTGTCGAAGAAGAGACGTTTGACCAGCAGACGGGCGTTGTTGATGTTCGGCGGATCGCCGGGACGCATACGGCGGTAGATCTCTTTGAGAGCATCTTCCTCGTTGCGGGCGGGATCTTTGTGAAGACTGGCGAAGAGATAGTTGTCTCCGTCAGCAACGTAAGCAAGCTCGACCTCATCAATGGCGTTCTCGCTGAGGATAGCAAGATGCTGCTCGTTGATCTGAACCAGCTCGTCGATAAGCACGATATCGTTCTCGTCGGTAACGTCATCAACGGTGTAGTATTTGGAAAGATCTGCGGGATCGATCTTGAGCAGATCTGAAAGCTTCAGAGTCTTGACCTCATAGATCTCTTTGAGGATATCATGGTTGGTCGGATATCCGATGGCACGCAGGAAGGTGGTGATGTAGAACTTCCGGCGGCGGCGGCGACGGTCAAGATAGATCAGAATGTTGTCGTTGATATCGAACTGAACGTCCATCCAGCTTCCGCGATCAGGAATGACACGGTAGCTGTAAAGCATACGTCCGGAGGTGTGACGGGTCTTCTCGAAGCAGATTCCGGGGCTGCGGTGCAGCTGACTGATGATAACGCGCTCTGCTCCGTTGATGATGAAAGTTCCCTGCTCGGTCATGATGGGAATGTCGCCCATATAGACGCGCTCGGGGATCTCGTTGCCGTTTACCTTGAGCAGGAAATCGACATAGAGCGGTGCATCGTAAACTTTTCCGTCCTTGATGCAGTCGATGACGTTGCTCTTCTGCTCGCTGGGAGTTCCGATCTCATAGGAGACGAATTCAAGACTCATCTGCTTGTCGAAGCTCTCGATCGGGAAGATCTCGGTGAAGACCTCCTGCAAGCCGTGGTTCTTGCGTTTTTCCGGCGGCGTGAAACGCTGCAGAAAGTTCGCATAGGAGTCGAGCTGGATACCGATCAGATCCGGAATTTCCAGAACGTCACGGAGTTTTCCGAAGTTCTTTCTTTTTTGCATTGTCTGCTCCTGTTTGCGGTTTACCCCATCCGTAGGATGGTTTTGACCATTTTTGTTATAAAAATTTTTAATTTTTTTTCAATTTTTGCAGAAATGGAGCAAAAAACTCCACCCCTTTACACGAAACAACCGATCCCCCGTTCTTCCTCAAAAAAAGAACCGGGCATCGGAGTTGCCAATATCATTTAACGCTGATGACAAAAAACCACATCACCAACGGTAAAAACAATTTTCACTTACCATGCTTCCGGGCAAAAGACCACACCGCGGAACCACGTTTGGAGACCGAGATCTCCCTTTTTTCACAATATTCCGAAGCAGTAAACTCAGGATCATCTCATTTCGTCTGCCCTTTCCCGATCGGTACCGTGACCGGAAAAAAGCTCATATCCATACTGCTGAAACTACAGCTTTTCTAAAACGAAACAGCGACCGGAGGGAAAAATCCCCCTCCAGTCGTTGTGATTGCAAGTAAATTTATTACTTGACTTCGACCTTGGCTCCAGCCTTCTCGAGCTGTTCCTTGATCTTCTCGGCCTCTTCCTTGGAAGCGCCTTCTTTGATCGCCTTGGGAGCACCCTCGACCAGATCTTTGGCCTCTTTGAGACCGAGACCGGTGATCGCACGGACTTCCTTGATGACGTTGATCTTGTTGTCGCCGAAGCTGGCGAGGATCACGTCAAACTCAGTTTTTTCCTCTGCGGGAGCAGCGGCAGCAGCGGGAGCAGCGGCAGCAGCCACGGCGACCGGGGCAGCAGCGCTCACACCGAGACGCTCTTCCAGAGTCTTGACCAGCTGGGAGAGTTCCAGAACGGTCATGTTCTCAATATAGGAAACGAATTCTTCCATTTTGTTTTCTTCCGACATCTTAATGCCTTCCTTATATTCAGTTGCTGTTTTGGACTTTGTCTTTGTATGCGTTGATCACGTTGACGATACTCGCAGCTTTCGCGTTGAGTACGGTCACCAGATTGCGCGCCGGCGCCTGGAGAACACCGAGCAGCATCGCCTGGAGTACCGGTTTGGCGGGCAGATCCGCCAGAGCAGTCACATCCTGAGCGTTGAGGACGTTGCCGTCCATATAGCCGCCCTTAGCCTGCAGAAGCTCACACTTCTTGGCAAATTCCTTGACCAGTTTTGCCACTGCGCTGCAGTCACCCTGACCGTAGATAATCGCAGTGCTGCCGGTCAAATCGACGGCGTCGAGACCGGAGATTTCAAGAGCCTCCGCCGCCTTCTTGATGAGGGCGTTCTTCTGCACGCTGCAGCGGGCATTGACTGCCGCAAGCTGCACACGCAGATCAGAAATGCTCTGAACGGTCATGCCGGCGTAGGTGACGAAATAGCAGTAATCAGCATCGTTGATCATGCTGCTGATCGACTGAACCAGAAACTTCTTCTCGCTTCTCATTATTTCGCCCTCGCCAATTCTTTAACGTTGACCTTGATACCGGGAGTCATAGTACCGGAGATGGTGCAGGAGATAAGATAAACTCCTTTAGCCGAACTCGGCTTGGCTTTGTTCACCGCATCCGCGATCGCATCAAAGTTGGCGACCAGTGCGGCAGTCTCGAATGAGAGCTTGCCGAACGGAACGTGAACGCAGGCACCACGGTCTGCACGAAACTCAACTCGACCGGCCTTGGCGACCTTGACAGCCTCTCCGACAGCATCGGTAACAGTACCGGTTTTCGGATTCGGCATAAGACCGCGGGGACCCAGCTGACGACCGAGCGGACGAACCATTTTCATGGCGTCGGGAGTGGCAATCAGAATGTCAAAATCAGCATAGCCGTCTTTGATCTTCTGAACCAGATCCTCGTAACCCACAACGTCAGCACCTGCCTCAGTAGCCTCGGCAGCAGCAGGACCGTCGGCAACAACCGCGACTCTGACCGCTTTACCGGTTCCGCTGGGCAGCGCAACAGCGCCGCGGACCGTCTGATCGGACTTGCGGGGATCAATTCCGAGTTTGATCGCAACTTCTGCGGTCTGGTCGAATTTGACACCCGGCAGTTTTTTGAGCAGCTCAATAGCCTCTTCAAGAGTGTGGCGGACATTGATATCGCCAACAACTTCGAGCTGCTGCTTGTACAGTTTACTTCTACGCATCGACCACCTCGATTCCCATACTGCGTGCGGTTCCTTCGATGATGCGCATCGCCGCTTCTTCGCTACGGGCGTTGATGTCTTCCTTCTTGATCTGCACGATCTCGCGGATCTGATCACGAGTGATCTTTCCCGCTTTCTCGCTGCCCGGCTTTTTGGCTCCGGACGCGACACCTGCTGCCTTCTTGATCAGAACTGCAGCTGGCGGAGATTTGCAGATAAAGGTGAAGCTACGATCCTGATAGACCGTAATCACCACAGGAATAACAGTACCGCTCTGAGCTTGAGTGGCGGCATTGAACTGCTTACAGAACTCCATAATGTTGCAACCGGCAGCACCAAGTGCGGGACCGATCGGCGGAGCCGGGTTAGCGGCACCGGCCGGAATTTGCAACCGGATCAAGCCTGTAACCTTCTTTGCCATAGTTAAACTTCCTTACTTTTGAGTTTCACGTGGTCTGAACCGGCAGGTATTCTGCCACATAAAACACACCAAATTTTTAAGTAAAGTCTTGACTGTCTTTACTGACTGAACGTCAGCTCAGACGGTCAACCTGCCAGAACCCCAATTCAACCGGAGTGGAACGACCGAACACTGAGACGCTGATAACAAGTCTTCCGCGCTCACGATCGACCTCCTGAACGGTTCCTTCAAAGCCTTCGAACGCATCCTCTTTGATCTGGACACGATCACCGACTTCATAAATACACTTCTCAAGGCTGTGCTGCGCATCCTCTTCAGGACTGCGGCGCAGCTCTTCGATCTCACGATCAGTAAGCGGAATCGGACGGTTTCCGCCGCCGGGGAATCCCATGACTCCCTGCACTCCGCGAACAAAGTACCAAGCAGCCTCATTGATGCTGCCGTCTTCCTCGTAAAGATCCATACGAACAAAAACGTATCCGGGGAAAATCTTGCGCTTTGTATCGATCGGTTTTTTGCCGTTGCGATACTCTTTGACTGTCTCCATCGGGATAAACGCCTCATAGACTTTCAGCTGATCGCCCATGTTGATTTGACGCTGGATCGTATCGCGCACCTTATTCTCGTTTCCGGAAAGGGTCTGCACTACGAACCACTGTCCGCGATTATCCTGCTCCTCAACGGTCTCCTCGACCGGGAGGGCTGTGTTTTCGTTCATCTCATCCATATACAATACCAAGCCTTACGCTTAATTGATATTTCCAACTGTAACCAGACGGATCACCAAACGGGCGACCTCATCCACTCCGGCAACGAAGCACGCCAGAACCAGCATGGCCACCACGACCAACACGGTTGACTCCGCCAACTGGCGACGGTCTGGCCAGGTACAACGACGCATCTCGGCAGCTGTTTCCGCAATAAAGCGGCGGGTCTTGCCGATAATCGAAAGGCTGTTCTGTTTCTCTTTATTCATCTTAACTATATCGCTTCTTTTGTCCGGTATAACATAAAAACAATTGGCAGGAGAGGTGAGGCTCGAACTCACGACCTGCGGTTTTGGAGACCGCTGCTCTAGCCAACTGAGCTACTCTCCTGCAAAAGCAGCCACTTGAAGGTGACTTCGCCGACTTAACGCGCCGGCAACGCGCTTTTGCAAAACCTTACCGACTTGCGTCAGCGGGTTTCTTTGTGCAAGGTGTGCTTCTGCTCAAACTTGCAATACTTCTTTTTCTCAAGGCGCTCAGGAGTGTTGCGCTTCTCTTTCATCGTCGTATAGTTGCGACGCTTGCACTCAGTGCACTCCAAAATAACCAGTTCACGGGCCATAACAGCACCACTTATTTGTATTTTGCAGATCGATCTGCAAAAAGCATTTACTCTTTACGATAATTATCCCGAACCGCTATTTTTCGGCGGTTCGGGATTTGTCACAAACTCAAGTTATTACTTGACGATCTCAGTGACTCGGCCGGAGGCGACGGTACGTCCACCTTCGCGGATAGCGAAGCGGAGTCCCTTCTCCATGGCGATCGGAGCGATCAGCTCAACGGAGATGCTGGTGTTATCGCCAGGCATGACCATCTCGACACCCTCGGAGAGAGTGATGGTTCCGGTGACGTCAGTGGTACGGAAGTAGAACTGAGGACGATAGTTGTTGAAGAACGGGGTGTGACGTCCACCTTCCTCTTTGCTCAGGACGTAGATCTCGCCCTTGAACTGGGTGTGCGGGGTCACGCTGCCCGGCTTGGCAAGAACCTGACCACGGCAGACATCTTCTTTCTTGGTGCCGCGGAGCAGGCAGCCGACGTTATCGCCAGCCTCGCCCTGATCGAGCAGCTTACGGAACATTTCGATACCGGTGACGGTGGTCTTGACGGTATCGCGGATACCGACGATCTCAACCTCATCGCTGAGTTTGATGATTCCGCGCTCGATACGTCCGGTAACAACGGTACCACGACCTTCGATTGAGAACACGTCTTCGATCGGCATCAGGAAGGGCTGATCAACGTCACGAGCCGGCTCGGGAACGAAGTCATCGACAGCATCCATCAGCTCGATGATGCATTTGCAGGCATCATCATCGGGGTTACCCTCGGCCTCAACAGCCTTGAGAGCGGATCCCTTGATGATCGGAGTGTCATCGCCGGGGAAGTCGTATTTGCTCAGGAGCTCACGGATCTCCATCTCGACGAGGTCGAGCAGCTCGGGATCATCAACCTGATCAACTTTGTTCATGAAGACGACGATGGCGGGAACGCCGACCTGACGGGCGAGCAGAACGTGCTCGTAGGTCTGAGCCATGGGGCCGTCGGTAGAAGCGATCACGAGGATGGCTCCGTCCATCTGGGCGGCACCGGTGATCATGTTCTTAACATAGTCAGCGTGTCCGGGGCAGTCAACGTGAGCATAGTGACGTTTCTCGGTCTGATACTCAACGTGAGAGGTGTTGATGGTAATTCCGCGCTCGCGCTCTTCGGGAGCGTTATCGATGTCAGCGTAGTTCTTCAGCTCGCCACCGTGTTTACGCGCCATGGTCATGGTGATCGCGGCGGTAAGAGTGGTCTTACCATGGTCAACGTGACCAATGGTACCGATGTTGACGTGCGGCTTAGTTCTTTCGAATTTTTCCTTAGCCATTTTCTGGTCCTCCGTTATGGGGTTTGTTTTTTTGAATTCAATGAAATCACTACTAAAAAATGGAGCCTACATCCGGACTTGAACCGGAGACCTCATCCTTACCAAGGATGTGCTCTACCGACTGAGCTATGTAGGCATTCTTACCAAAAAAAATGGTACTCGAGGGGGGACTTGAACCCCCAAGGTTTGCACCATATGGACCTCAACCATACGCGTCTGCCAATTCCGCCACCCGAGCATCTTAAATTTTCACGTTTCAATCTGTTTCGATTGAGAACAGTTCTTAATATAATGGTGATTTTGTTTTTTGCAAATCAGTTTTGCACTTTTTTTGCACTTTTTTCGCATTTTTTTTAGATTTTCAGCGTATTTCAGTGCAATTCCCCCTCATAATTGAAGGTTTCCGCCTCAGTCACTCTCCAAGTGGCATTGGTCAGATCGTAGTAGTCAAAACATCTTTCCATACGCGGGATCGAAAAAACCGGACGTGCATACAGCCGGGTCAGACGGCTTTTTTTATCAAAACGCACTTCAAATTCGTTTTTACGGTTGTCGCGCAGCTCCCCTTCCACAGGAAGATTCGCCCTGGTCGTAAGAAGCGCAGGCCGTCCGTAGCGGTAAAGCTCCACGGGAAGCGGAGATTTCTCCACCATAGCTTCGACCGCAGCCTTTTCAAGCTCTATATGCGCCATCACCTTGCCAGCTCCAAGACGCTCAAGCTCCAGCGCAGCGCAGCTGTTGCACACAGGAAGCGGTGTCGAAGCACTTATTACTATATCACTGTATTTATCCAGCAGCGCAAATCCATAAAGCGATGTCACCCTGAAACGGCGTATTCCAAGACGGTATGCGTTTTCCACAGCTTTGGCTACGGAATTCACCCTGTCCTCGCTGACAAACTCCGGCAATATCGCCTCGCTGCACTCTTTACTTACATCAAATACATTCATTGCCCGGATAGCATTGCGGTTGCCGGGCTCGGCTCCGCGTACCTTGACAGCTACGGTTTCGATCATCTTTGCCGGAAGCTCATATTGCGGTGCCAATGCATTGTACTCGCGCCGGAATTTCTCGAGCGCGACTCCGCTTGAGTCGATGACTCCGCCGTTTGCCAGGTGTTTTTTTGCGAATTTCCAAAACTCGCGCCGCAGCTCTTTGAGCACCGATGCAGGAAGGAAATATTTTCCATCTATATATATAGTACATGCTCCCAGCTCGAAACGGTCGGAGTCCGCCGCTGCAAATTCGTTTTTCAACTGGGCTTCGTCCGCAGGACGGCGTTCTGCAGTCTGAAGATCAAGTTCAAAGCTCCAATCAGGCAGAATGGTATTGCCGGACTTTACGGTTATCCCTTTCTGAGTGAGCGTGATATCAAGGTCAACGCGCATACGTTTTTCAGGAAGAGCGGCAACGCGGGCAGAGTAGTCTCCGAAGCTCTCGCCGATCTTGAAGATTATTCCACGGTCGGGAACGGGTTTGTCGCAGCAGACAAAAACCCGGTCTCCCGCCTTTGCACGTTTCGCGGGATCGTTGTTTACAAATATCTTGGTGAGACTGACAGCAGGACCATCGTCTCCGCCGAGCGGCTGGATACGCAAACGGTCTCCGAGACCGACACGGCGGGTCGCGGTAAATCCGAACCCGTCTTCGGCAACGGCTTCAACGCTTCCGCAACGGATACCGGTGGCTCCGATGGAGTCGTGTTTTATCAGCTCTCCGAAACTCTTTTCGCGGTAAAATCCGCTCGACCACTTGCGTCCGCAGGTGCGGCTCAGCATCTCCCTTGCCTCTCCGATACGGTCGTTGAACTCGTCGCGCGGGCAGTCGAGCATCATGCGGTAGGCGGAAACAGCTGCCGTTACATAATCAGGCTGGCGCAGACGCCCCTCGATCTTCAAACTCTCAACTCCGATATCGCTCAACTCAGGAATCAACTCAAGCGCAGCAAGATCCTGCGGAGAGAAGAAAAAGCCGTTTCCATCCTTGGAGTAGTAGCGGCGGCGGCAGGGCTGTTTGCATTTTCCGCGGTTTCCGCTGAATCCCCCCATGTGGGAGGAGAAGAGACAGCAGCCGGAAAGACTGCAGCAGAGTGCGCCGTGGATGAACACCTCTATCTCAAGAGATGTCTTGCTGCGGATAGTACGCAACTCCTCCATCGTCACCTGACGTTCGAGCACTACGCGTTTGAGTCCGAGCTTTTCAGCCACTTCCAGCCCTGCGGAGTTATGAAATCCCATCTGGGTCGAACCGTGGAGCTCCAGCCCCGGGAAATACTCTCTTGCTATCCTGAGAACTCCGAGATCCTGCACCAGAAGAGCGTCAGGATTCATCTCATTCAAACATGAAAGCATCTCCACAAGCTCGGGAAGTTCCATCTCTTTTATCAATGTATTCAGTGTCACATAGACTTTTTTGCGGTTGCGGTGGGCGTAATCGATCACTCGCGCCATTGTGTCGGCATCGAAGTTTTCTCCGCGTTCGCGGGCATTGAATTTGCTCAGACCGGCATACACGGCGTCGGCTCCGGCATCGAATGCCGCAAGCGCGGATGCAGGAGTTCCGGCGGGAGCGAGAAGTTCAGGAAGTTTGGCTTTCATTATTGTTTACTCCAATCTTATGCGCGGGTCTGCCCATGCGTATGCAAGGTCTGCCAGCAGATTTATTGTCACAAAAAGCAGCGCACTCAGAACGACGATCGCCTTGAGCAGCTGGATATCCGAATTGTAGAGGGCGTCAACTCCGGCAAATCCGAGCCCAGGAATTCCGAAAAACGACTCGAGCAGCAGACTGCCGGTGAAAAGAAAGGGTAGTCCAGCGCTCGCCCGGGTGATTATCTGTATCCCCGCATTGCGCAGCAGGTGTTTTGCATATACCTTGAAAGGAGATACTCCTTTGGAAACCGCTGTGCGAAGATACTCGCGCTTCAACTCATCGACAAATACTGTACGGAAAAACCGCACATTCGCTCCGATGCCGCACAATACTCCGACGATGACCGGAAGAAACAAGTGGCGGAGCGTTCCGTACCCCCAGAGCGGAAAGAGGTCGAGCGTATATCCGAGAAACCATTGACTCAGAATTATCACCACCAGATAACTCACACTCATTCCTGCGACAGACAGCAGAACCAGCATTTTATCTATTGCTGTATTGCGGAACGCCGCTGCAGCAAGCGCAAACAGAACTCCGAAAAAGATCTCTCCGGCAAATATCGGCAGCATCAGAAACAGCGATGGAAGGATACAGCGTTTGAGGATATCTTTTATCGGCTCTCCGGTCGAAAGGGTCTCTCCGAAATCAAAGAAACTCACGTAGGGAAAACTTTTTTTGAACGACACTATCTCGCTGAACGTGCGGATAAACTGTGAATTAAAGGGGTTTTTCTGTCTTCTGAAAACCTCAGCCAGTACGACTTTTTCTGCATCGTCAAGTTTCACCGTCAGCTCCGGAGAAGCGTCATTGACCTCTATCTCACGCTTCCTGCAGTTGCTTTTCACCCGCAAAACCACGCCTTCGTCTGGAAAATTGCGCGTAAACACCACCTCCTGCGGCAAAATCCTGCTGCTGTACGCCTCGCTGCGGCAGAGATATCCGAAAAACAGCGGAAGGTCGCTTCCAAGTTTTCTCCGCAGAGAATCAATTTCCTGCGGACGGGCATCCTTGCCCAATGCCGCCGCGGCGGGGTCCCCTGCCCCCATCCGGAACAGGACAAAGGTCATCATCACTACTCCAATGATGATGAACACCGAATATCCCATGCGGCGCAAGATGTATTTCAGCATATTTCCTCAGGGGTGTACCGCAGGCAGTCCTGAACTGCGGCGCATATTATTATAGTAAGTAAAAAGTTCTTTGTCGCGGCTGATGGTCTTGAGCAGACTGCTGGAAGACACTCCGCAGCGTTCAGCGGCTGAACGGTAATCGAGAGCTGTTTCCGTCAGGAGATCCAGCAGTTTTGCAACAAAAAGCGGGTAATCTGCGTGGTCGAGAGCACAGACAGGACGATCAAACGGAGTGTACTCCTCACGAACGCTGTACGCAAGGCGCATACGAAGTTTGGCGAGCGCTATACTGCGGTTGCGGTGCTGGCTGCGCTCGGTGCAGTCTTCAGCAGATAAACCGTACTCCTCAAGCTTCACACGCACCGCGCTGGAGGTCTTATTTCGTTTCTGACCTCCATTGCCGGTCGCTTTGAAGAACTCTATCTTGCAGAGTGCAGAGAGCTCCTCATCGCTCATTGTCAAAATCCTGTCGCGTTCTGACATTGAACTTAATCCGCAAGGTATCTCACACAGACTCCGGCGGGAAGAACTCTGCCGGTGCTTTCCGGAATAGTCATCTCAAATGACTCGAAACTGCCTTTTCCGGGAAACGCCTCGCGTATCATACGCTCGAGCACAAGAAGCGAAAATCCCGGTGAGTGGCAACTCAGAACCAGGGTAAAACGCTTGTCTCTGTTTCTGAGAGCAGCACAGTCGGCGAGCAATTTGGGCAGATCAGTCTCTATTTTCCATACCTCTCCCTTGTTGCCGCGTCCGAATGACGGAGGATCGAGCGCAATAAGATCATAACGGTTTTCACGGCGCAGTTCGCGCTGGACAAATTTTTTGACATCATCTACTATCCAGCGGATGGTCGAAGGAACCTGCGGGTTGTGGGTCAAGTTCTCTTTTCCCCAATCGACCATGCCCTGCGCGGCGTCAAGGTGACACGCGGAGGCTCCGGTCTGCGCCATAGCCATACTGCCGATCCCGGAGTATCCGAACAAATTGAGAGCTTTGTCTCCGGCTCCTATGCGCTCGGCAAAAAACTCCCAGTTGGAGTACTGCTCAGCGAAAAATCCGAGGTGTCCGAACCCCGTGGGCTTCATAATAAGATCAAATCCACCCCACTCAGCCAGCCAGGACTGGGGAATCCGGCTGCGGAATTTCCAGTTTCCCGAGCCGTCACTGTTGCGGCTGAAAACCGCATCCGCAGCCAGCCACTCCTCATCAGGAAGAGAGGGTGACCAGAAGGCATTGAGCGCAGGACGAACCAGGCGGTAGGGACCGACCTGTTCGAGTTTTTTCAGATTTCCGCTGTCAAGCAGGCGGTAAGGTTCAGCTTTGCGTGCCATGATATATTATTGCTCCTCACTTTTATATGCTATTTCACCGCGCACAACGGTCATCAGAAGACGGTTCGTTCCGCGCTCAAAGATGGCAAGGTCCGCCCGCTGTCCGGGACGCAGGTATCCTCGGTCGTTGAGCTTGAGCTCAGACGCCGGGTTGGATGTCACCGCCCGCGCCGCCCGGGTCTCGGCAAGGTGTCCGCTGCTCATAAGACTGTGCCAGCCGGAGTTGAGCATCGTAGTCGTTCCGGCGAGAGCTCCGGTGGAGGTCTGCGAAAATCCATTGACAACTTTGATCGGAGTGTTGCCGATATGATATTCTCCATCCGGCATCATCGCAGCCATGGTACCGTCGCTTATTCCGATAATGCGGTCGGGGCGTTTGCAGCGGCAGGCGAGATCGACCATCCGGGGATGGACGTGGCGGCCGTCGATGATGAGCTCCGCCGTCACCCGGTGGTCGGTCAGCACGATGGAGGCAAGTCCGAGGTCACGCTGGTGCAGCGGCTGCATTCCGTTGAAAAGGTGGGTGCAGCGGGTCGCACCTGCGTCGATAGCCCGCAATGTCTCAGCTTCATCCGCAACGCTGTGGCCCATCGACGGGATCACATTATACTCAAGCATAAGCTCGATAAGGCGGTCGGAGTTTTTCAACTCAGGCGCAAATGTCATGGTCTTGACCATTCCATCGCCGGTCTTAAAGATGTCCTCGGCAAATTTCAGGTCGATCCCGCTCAGCAGTTCGACCGGCTGGGAACCGGATTTGCAGGGGTTGAGAAACGGTCCCTCCACATGGACTCCGAGCGGTTCAGCTCCGCTTTTCATGCGGCGCATCTCGGAAACCAGATGTCCGAGGTTGGAGATCATGGCGTCCGGAGTATTGGCTACCACTGTGGGAACAAATCCCGTCACTCCGCAGCGGCAGAGGGTCTGGCACATATCCTCAAGTGTACGCGGAGACTTTTCCAGCGCGGAGCAGTCGCATCCTCCTGCTCCGTGGATATGGGTGTCGATAAAACCCGGAGTCATATAAGCGTTTTCAAAACGTATCAAATCAAGCTGACTGCCGAGAGAAAAACCGCTTAATCCTCCGATAGCGATGATTTTTTCGCCGTCGCAGAGAACTCCTGCGTTCTCGATTTTTTCGTCGGGCGTCACCAGATAATCTACCACATACAGACGCCGCACTTTTTCGTTTGACATATATACCTCATCCGTGTATTTACAATATACCACGGATAATATAGCGCATGTCAAAAGATTTTTCCACAGTTTAATACTGCAAGCGGAGACTTTTTTGGTAAAAAAACTTCGCGGTGGTCAACGAATAACGGAGCTACGCAAAAAACAGTCAGAGTGGAATACAGAATTTTACAGCTTGATAAAGTCTTTACTCTCATTATCAAGAGCTTTATACTTCTCTCCCGACTTATTTACCCAAGTATCTCCGTAATAGTACTTTACTTTGTCACCGTTGGACAACTTTTTTTAAGATAGCACGCAAAGCGTTTATTTCAAGCCGCTTTTGATTTGTTACAAACAAAAAAGAGCAGCCACGCTCTAACATGACTGCCCTTATACAGAACTTGCAGCAAATTTTACTTGGCGATATAAAATCCCGCTTTTTTCGCGGCGGTCACCTGCTCGCGCAAGCCGTTCACCGCCTCTCCGAGCTCGCCGATGGCGGCGGTTGCGGGATAGATATACACTACTTCGCTCGCAAGTTTTTCACGCAGACGCTCAAGATTTTCCTCAGCTCCCTCAAGATCCATCTTGTTGGCTATGATCATGGTGGCGCGTTTGGAGAGCCCGGGCATATAGAGCTCAAGCTCGTTTTTGAGCGCATCGAGATCCTCGAGCGGGTCTCTTCCGTCAACTCCGCCCATATCAAGAACGTAACACAACACCGATGTACGCTCGATGTGACGCAGAAATGCGTGTCCGAGACCTACGTTTTCGTGTGCGCCCTCGATGAGACCGGGAATATCCGCAACAAGAATACGCTCGTAATCCGGATACTCTACGACTCCCACCACCGGATTGAGAGTGGTGAAGGGATAGCTTGCAACTTTGGGCTTGGCGGCTGAAATCGCTCCGAGAAGCGTTGATTTTCCGGCATTGGGAAATCCGACCAGACCCACGTCTGCGATAGTTTTGAGTTCAAGCTGGCAGCTTTTTTCCTCGCCCGGTTTTCCCTCTTCGCAATAGCGGGGAACCCGGTTGACGCTGCTGACGAAACGGGCATTTCCGCGCCCTCCCCTGCCGCCTTTGGCAACCAGTACGCGCATACCGGGAGTGTCGAGGTCGGCGATGAACTCTCCGGTCTCACCATCAGTCACCACTGTACCCACCGGAACTTTGACGATGACCGGCTCGGCATTTCTTCCGTGGCAGCCTGCGCCTTTGCCTCCGGGACCGTTGGCTCCGCGGAAATGGCTCTGATATACCAATGCGACCAGACTCTGCTCGCTGGATGTACTCTCAAGGTAGATGCTTCCGCCCGCACCGCCGTCTCCGCCGTCGGGACCGCCTTTGGGAACAAACTTCTCGCGGCGGAAACTGCAGCATCCGTTGCCGCCGTCGCCACCCTTGACGGTGATCTTTACTCTGTCAACAAACATTCTGTTACCTCTTACTCAAATGCGCTGTTCATGATATGGGGAGATGATGCGGGGAAAGCGGGAAAACTTCTTTTCACGAGAAAAGAAGCCGAACGTCGGCTTCGTTATTCTTGTCCCCTTGTCCCGCCATAGCCTTGGCGACGGCGGATCTCTCCCTTTCAAGAAAAGCGGAAAACTTTTTTATTTGGT
>SUVY01000021.1 GCA_015061775.1 Lentisphaerota bacterium
GTATGCGACTTCGGTGTTCTTGGATTAACATAAATCCGTTTTTATCAAGAGGCAAACCACTTTTTGTTTTCAGGCATAAAAAATGAGAGACCTCTTGTGTCTCTCATAATATCTTGAAAGGGTGAGAGGGGCGCGGGGAGAGAGGGAAAACTTCTTTTCTCGTGAAAAGAAGTTTTCCCGCTTTCCCCGCATCATCTCCCCATATCGGGAACAAAGCTTTTGTTTAATATTTTCTTGTTTGAGCAGAAAAGCAGGAAAAGACTGCTTGCTGAAGAAGTTACTTGTCTTTAAACGAGTTGTCCGGGATCTCCATCGGATCCCAGTCACGGTTTTTGAAGCCAACTGAACTGTAAACGTCGCCTATTACGACCGGATTTGCAAAGCAGTTGCGGGTGAATCCGAATGCAAGGTGGTGTTTCCGGTCAAGCAGTCCCTCAGAGCCTCCGACTCCTCCGTGTCCGAAAACCTCAGTGATATCGTGCAGCGGACCTGAAAGCACGTAGCCCAGACCGAAGAAGGTCCACCGTCCTTTTTCAAAGGCGAATGGATCGTTTTCCATATCTCTCCACTTTGTATTGATGGCGTTATCGATGGTTTCCTTTTTGAGCAGTTCACCGCGGTCGAGAGCAGCATAGTGTTTTGCGATCGAAAGCGCATTGCTCATCGCGCATGTCGAGGGGTTGCAGCACATACGGAAACAGGGTTTGTTCATCATTTCTATAGACTTTTCAGAACAGGACTCTCCCTTTTCGTTGGGAACGAGGGTCGCCGCATTGTCTTCAAACGGAGATATTCCGTAGAAAAATCTGTCCATACCGGCAGGCTTTCCGACAAGTTCGCGGAATATCTGCGGGTAATCGGTTCGGTTAAGTGCATGACAGGCTATTCCTCCGGTGAGCCATCCATAGGTCACAGGATGATATTTCTGGCACCCACCAAAGAGCTCTTCGGGAGTCGCCTTTGCCATGAGGCGGGTCATATATTGGAAATCGCTCTTTTCAAAATCCGAAAGCGGAGCTCCGTCAAGGTTGAACTCGGGCATTTTATACAGCGCGGAACGGTAACTCAGGACATGCCATATTCTCATATCCTCTTTTCCGTTGCAGCCGAACTCCTTCCAGATATCGGATATCCTGGTGTCGTAGTCGATGACTCCTATTTCAACGAGCCGGTGCAGAACGGTCGAGCTCATCGCTTTGCCTGTGGAGTACACCGGAAAAACGGTATTTTCATCCACCTTTTTCGTTCTTGTCCAGTCTGTCCATCCGGCACAGGCGTTGACGGCGAGTTTTCCATCTATGAAAATAGCCGCCTGACATCCGCACTCTGTGCCGCGTGATACAGCGTCATCGAGTATCTGTTGTACGATTTTCTGATAGTCCATTTAAGTAGTTTCCTGTATGTTTTTAAGTGTTGACTTGAATTTATCAGAGTTGGTTCCCCACATCATGCGGGCTGCTTCAATGAGAGCACCTCTGCCGGGAGAGTATTTTTTCAGCGTCTCAAAGAAAAGCTCCCGGGCGTCCTCCGGAGACAGCTCGTTATATCCCTCTATGCGTCTGAGCAGACCGGGATCTCGCATCCATGATCTCGCACACATTACACCGCAGGAGCCCGCTTTTTCAGAGAGTAGCCGGGCATGCTGCACCGAGGAGATATCACCGTTGAGAATCAGCGACATTCCATCTTTGCGTGCCTCGCGGGTGAGCGATATGACTTTGTCAAAACGCCCGGACATATTTTCTACGGGCGCATACATCTCTTTTGTAGTGCGGCAATGAACAAAAAGACGGTCAGGTTTGCCGTTTTTGAGGATAGTTTTCAAGACTTCCTCACTCCTGTCCCGGTCGTATCCGATGCGGGTTTTGACGGAGAAAGCTCCCGTGGGCATGGCGGAACGCAACGCCTGCAAAATATTTTTGAGCAGATCAAGATCGCGGAGAATACCTCCTCCTGCGCCTCCTGATATCACTCTTGAGCTGGGGCACCCGCAGTTGATATCCACATCAAAACACCCGAGTTCAAGCATTATTTGAGCTGTTTTTGCCAACCGTTCAGGGTGAGTTCCCATTATTTGACCTGATACCGGAAGTCCGGTTTCGAGAAACACCTGAAGAAATTCCGCGACTTTCGCTTTTTTAGGGACGTGCGTAGTGACTCTGAAAAACGGAGTCATCCAGCGCGAGGCGAGTTTCAGTTCGGAAACCGTCCTGACGAAAGGTTCTCTCATTACTCCTTCCATCGGACCGGGCCATACTTCCGTTATGTTGTTTTCCTGATGGTTGTGCATATTTGAATAAAAAAAGCTGACTTTTGCTCAATATAACCTCTCAAGAATGTTTTTTCAAGCTTGATAAATCACCGATTGTGGAGTATCTTATATACAATACTGTTTTAGTACATTCAATGTTAAAAATCATATAACAACAAAAAACAAGAAAAGAGGAAGATCATGAGCAGAATTTCTCCGCTTCAGAAGGCCCGTGCGGCCTACCAGCCCAAACTCCCCGTAGCGTTGCGCAACGGAGCCGCCGTAAAGGTCGTTGAGGGAGCTCCGACCACCAGCGCAGGTGATGTCGAAGCCATCGCAAAACTTTTCCCGAATACCTTCGGCAGCCCCGCTCTGACCTTTGAGCCCGCCTGCTGCAAGGGTGAATTTGCCCCCATCAACGTCGGAGTTATTCTTTCCGGAGGACAGGCTCCCGGCGGACACAACGTTGTTTCCGGAATCTATGACGGCTTGAAGAGCCTCAATCCCGCCTGCCGCATCTACGGTTTCCTCAAGGGACCCGATGGTCTGGTCAAAAGCGAGGCGATGGAGCTCAACGATGAGATCATCGATGCCCACCGCAACACCGGCGGATTCGATATGATCGGTTCCGGACGTACCAAGCTCGAGACCGAAGAGCAGTTCCTTGCCGCCAAAAAGAGCTGCGAAGAGCGCGGAATCACTGCTCTCGTGATCATCGGCGGAGACGACTCCAACACCAATGCCTGCGTGCTCGCTGAGTTCTTCAAGGCGAACAACATCAAAATCAACGTCATCGGCTGCCCCAAGACCATCGACGGAGACCTCAAAAACGAGTGGATCGAGACCAGCTTCGGTTTTGATACCGCCTGCCGTGTTTACAGCGAAGTCATCGGCAACGTCGAGCGCGATGCCAACTCCGCGAAGAAATACTGGCACTTCATCAAACTTATGGGACGCAGTGCTTCCCACATCGCCCTTGAGTGCGCTCTGCAGACCCAGCCCAATATCGCCATTATTTCCGAGGAAGTCGCCGCCAAAAAGATGACTCTCGGAGAGATCGTCGATCAGATCGCGCAGGTCGTCGCTGCCCGCGCCGCCAAAAAGATGAACTTCGGAGTCGCCCTTATTCCTGAGGGACTCATCGAGTTCGTTCCTGAGATCAAAGTCCTCATCGCCGAGCTCAACGAACTGCTTGCCGCCAACGATGCTAAACTTGCCGACCTGGATGCCGCCGCCAAAGCCGAGTTTGCCGCCGCCAATTTGCAGGCGAACTCCGCAGCAGTCTTCAAGAGCCTGCCTGCCGGAATCCAGAACCAGCTCTGCAACGACCGCGATCCCCACGGCAACGTGCAGGTCTCTCTCATCGAGACTGAGAAAATGCTCGCCGAGATGGTCAAGAGCCGCCTCAAGGAGATGAAAGCCGAAGGCAAATACGACGGCAAATTCTCCAGCCAGGTGCACTTCTTCGGCTACGAGGGACGCTGCGCAGCTCCTTCCAACTATGACGCCGACTACTGCTACAGCCTCGGATACAACGCCGCTGCTCTCATCGGTGCCGGACGTACCGGATATATGTCACTTGTCCGCAACACCACACTTCCTGCCGATCAGTGGATCGCCGGAGGTATTCCGATCACCATGATGATGAACATGGAACGCCGTCACGGAGCCGACAAACCGGTCATCCGCAAAGCTCTGGTCGAGCTTGACGGAGCTCCGTTCAAGTATTTTGCCTCCAAGCGTGATGAGTGGGCGATCGAGACCAGCTTTGTCTATCCCGGTCCCATCCAGTACTTCGGACCCAGCGAAGTCTGCGACCAGATCACCTGGACTCTCGCTCTCGAAAAAGGCGCAAAATAAGGAGTTCTCCCGATGCCGGAAACGGAAATCGATATCAGATACGTTGCCGAGCTTGCCCGTCTGGAGTTGAACGACAGTGATGCCGCAAAACTCCAGCGTGAGCTGGGGCAGATAGTCAACTACATCGCCGAACTCGGTGAACTTGATGTCACCGGAGTTCAGCCGACCGCCCACGCGTCACTTCTCACCAACGTCGTGCGCGAAGATGTCCGCAAGGCGTCTTTCGACCGCGCCGAGATGCTGAAAAACGCTCCGGGAGTCGTCGATGAAAACTTGGTAAAGGTCCCGCAGGTGCTGCCGGGAGAGGGGAGCAACTGACCTATGGATCTCTCAGAAAAGAACAGACGTACTCTGCCGCAGATCGCTGCGGATCTCAAAGAGAAAAAGATCTCCGCAGTCGAGCTTGCGAAGGAGTGTTTCAGCAAACTTGATGAGCGCGATAACACCGTCAAGGCGTTTCTTTCAGTTGACCGTGACGCCGTGCTTGCCGCGGCAGAAGAGGCTGATAAACGCCGTGCTTCCGGAAACGCGCTCAGCGATTACGACGGAATTCCCGTCGGAATCAAAGACAATATCGCCGTTCGCGGAGAGACTTTGAGCTGTGCTTCAAAACTTTTGAAGCCGGTGGTGTCTCCCTATGATGCAACTGCGGTATCCCGTCTGCGTGCCAAGGGCTTCATTCCCTTCGGCAGATTGAACATGGATGAGTTTGCCATGGGTTCAAGCTGCGAGAACAGCGCGTTCCAGAAGACCTGCAACCCCTGCGATACCGACCGCGTTCCCGGAGGCTCATCCGGAGGCAGTGCGGCAGCAGTCGCCGCCGGAATCGTTCCTGCGACCCTCGGTTCTGATACCGGAGGCTCCATCCGTCAGCCTGCGTCATTCTGCGGAACCGTCGGACTCAAACCGACCTACGGCAGAATTTCCCGCTACGGACTTGTCGCCTTCGCGTCGAGCCTCGACCAGATCGGCCCCCTGACCAACAGCGTTCCGGACGCGGCGGCTCTGCTCGACATCATGTCCGGAGTTGACAGCATGGATTCGACAAGCCTCGATGCAGCAGCTCCGAATTCTCTTGAGGCGGCACTTGCCGGAGCATCCGGACGCAGTCTCAAGGGTGTCAAGATCGGTCTGCCTGAGGAGTATTTTGCATCCGGACTTGCATCCGGAGTTGATAAAGTAATGCAGAACTCAATCGAGCTTGTCAAGAGCATGGGCGCTGAGATCGTCAAGGTTTCGCTTCCGCACACCAAATATGCTGTGGCGGTTTATTATATCGTAGCGACAGCTGAGGCGAGTGCCAACCTTGCCCGTTTTGACGGAATCCGTTACGGAGACCGCAAAGAGGGCCGTGATCTTATCGATACCTACTTCAAGAGCCGCGGAGCCGGCTTCGGAGACGAAGTAAAACGCCGTATCCTGCTCGGAACTTATGTTCTCTCAAGCGGATATTACGACGCCTATTATCTGCGTGCCCAGAAGGTGCGTACCCTCATCCGCCGCGACTTTGAGGAGGCTTACAAGAAGTGCGACATCCTGTTGACTCCTGTGACTCCGAATGCGGCGTTCAAGTTCGGAGAAAAATCCGATCCGCTTCAGATGTACCTCTCTGATATCTTCACCATCGCCCTCAATTTGTCCGGCGACTGCGGAGTGAGTGTTCCCGGAGGAATCGACGATGCGACCGGTATGCCGGTCGGCGTTCAGTTCCTCGCACCTGCTCTCGGTGAAGCCAAACTGCTCGGAGCCGCCTCCGCTTTTGAAGCGGCTTTGAAGTAATAGCCAAAGGGGCTGCAAAGTATGGTGATATTCGGTCTTGACCCGGCGATACGCACTACCGGATACGGAGTGATAAGGATCGTTGACCGCAGTTTTGAGATAATAGACTGCGGAGTTATCACCAATACTCAAAAAATGCCCCACAGCGAATGTCTGCGCCGCCTCTACGGAGGAGTGGCGCAGGTTTGCGATCTCTACCATCCTGATTGTGCCGTGCTTGAAGACCCCTTTGTCGGACGCAACAGCAAGACGGCTATCATCCTCGGTATGGCGCGCGGAGGAATACTCTCTTCGCTTACCAACAAAGGGGTTCCTGCTTACTCATATACTCCGAGTGCCGCCAAGCGCGCCGCTTTCGGAAACGGAAAAGCCGCGAAAGAGCAGGTCGCGTATCTCCTTGCCGGAGAGCTGGGGATCTCTGCTGATAACATTCCTCTCGACAGTACCGATGCTCTCGCGCTTGCTATCTGCCACGCCCAGAAAGTTCTGCATCCCGAACTTGCGGTGGAGCCCAAATGTCTCTGAATTGTGCGGATATGCACACCCATAGGACGGGGGAGGGGAGTTTTCGTCTTCTGTCCTGCGGCAGCAGCAAACTTGCTGAATATACCTCGTTGGAGTTTCATCCGTGGAGTCTCCCGGATAAATTTGAGTCTCCCCAAGAAGAGTTTATTTTGAAATTAAAAGAGTTCAATGCGCTCGGAGAGATCGGTCTTGACCGTCTGCGAGGTCCTGAACTCGGAGTGCAGAGGCGTTATCTCGACTTTCTGCTTGAAACAGCCCAAGCCTGCAAAAAACCGGTAGTTATCCATAATGTCAGGTGTGAGTCTGAGGTTATTTCTGCACTCAGGGGATTTCCAAATCCTGTGTTGTTTCACGGTTTTTGCGGAGGAGTTTCCTCCCTTGAACGTTTGCTTGAGGCGGGATATTTTGTGTCGTTCCGGAAAATATCCAATGCTGAAGTGGCAAATTTTCTGCGTCGAAACGGTTTGAAAAATACCGGAATAGAGAGCGATGACAGCGGCGTGGATATCGAAGTTGTCGCTCAGGAGTTATCTGTTATCCTTGAAATTGATGTAAAAAATAATTCAATAGAAACATTCAAAAGGTTTTTGTCAATATGATGGATTTGAAATACGCCGATAGAACGATAAGAGTGCTCGGAAAAGAGCGTTTCGAGCGTCTTTCCCGCGCAAGGGTGCTGATTTGCGGAGTGGGAGGCGTCGGAGGCTATGCCGCAGAACACCTCGTCCGCAGCGGAATCGGAAGTTTGACTATCGTTGACGGAGATACCGTAGATGCGAGCAACATCAACCGCCAGATAGCGGCATTGACTGGAACCGTCGGAAAAGACAAGTGTGAAGTGCTGAAAGAGCGTTTTACAGATATAAATCCCGATATAAACATCAAGACGGTGAGCAAGTTTATCGAGACCGCGGAAGAGATCAATGCATTGCTTGATGAGGGTTTTGATTTTGTTATCGATGCAATAGATGATGTTCCAGCGAAAATAGAATTGATATGCTGTTGTGTCGAGAGAAAAATTCCGCTGATAAGTTCGATGGGAGCGGCGGGAAAACTTGATATCTCAAAAATAAAAGAGGCGGACATCAGTAAGACGACCGATTGTCCGCTTGCGCGAGCAGTCCGCCGCAAACTCAGAGAGCGCGGAATAACCAAAGGAGTCCGGACAGTATTTTCCACCGAAGAGTCGATTCCGTCACAGGGAACCGAAAAGCCGGGCTCACTCTCCCACGTCGTATCGACCTTCGGAGCCTATTGCGCCCAAACAGCAATAAAACATCTTACTGAAACCGTTTGAAAAATTTTTAAGCTGTGCTATCTTAATAAGAAGTTATTTTTAAACCACAAAAGAAAGGAGTTTTTTTTCTGATATAAACATTTTGATTTGAAAATTTTTACAGCATAGAATTTCAGGCTATCCTCACAAACCACCACCTTGTATTGAAAGTCCTGAACACAACGAAGAATGGAGTTTTGTGCCGTGTATTTTTACACGGTGCATTTCTGCGTTTGTATCGTTGTGTACGTCTGTGGTGGACGTGTGAGGATTGCAAACAGGGGATGCACCTCTTTTTTTGCGGTGTTTCCCTATACAGCAGGAGACACCACATATGGCAGGCAATCGCGATTTACAACAGGCGAATAGAGCTAAAAAAGATGAATTTTATACGCAACTTGTTGATATTGAAAAAGAGTTGAGATATTACAAAAAGCATTTTAAAGACAAAATAGTTTTCTGTAACTGCGATGATCCCTTTGAAAGCAATTTTTTCAAATATTTTGCAATGAATTTCAACTTTTTGGGGTTGAAAAAACTTATAGCCACCTGCTATGACAACTCTCCCGTTGCCGGAGATGAACTTCCTTTATTTGCCTGGACAAACTCTCAATCCGGGAAAAAAGCCTATAAGATAGAGATAACCGAAGTCACCGATGAGAACGGAGACGGAGCAATCGACTTGGCAGACGTCGAGCTGCTGATAAAAAATCATAAAAATACCTTGTCGATACTTGATGGAAACGGCGATTTCCGCTCAGAAGAGTGCATCGAACTCTTGAAAGAAGCGGACATAGTCGTTACTAATCCTCCTTTTTCATTGTTTCGGGAATACTTGGCACAGTTGGTGAAGTATAAGAAAACATTTTTGATTATAGGTAATGTAAATTCAATTACATATAAAGAGGTTTTTCCGCTCATTAAAGACAATCTTATGTGGTTGGGCGCAAGCATACACAGTGGAGACAGAGAGTTTGGAGTACCTCAAAGCTATCCATTAGATGCTGCTGGATGCCGGGTTGATGAAAATGGAAAAAAGTATATAAGAGTAAAAGGCGTAAGATGGTTCACAAACTTAGATTATCTCCAGCGTCACGAGGATCTTATTTTGTATAAACGTTACACTCCCGAAGAGTTTCCGAAATACGACAACTATGACGCAATCAATGTTGATAAAACATCTGATATCCCTTATGATTATGACGGTGTAATGGGTGTACCTATTACTTTTTTGGATAAATACAACCCCGAACAGTTTGAAATATTGGGTATAACGGCAGGACGTGATGAATTTGAAGCAAGACCAATCAAAAGATATATAAATCCTATGCAGATAAACAAGGATGGTTCTGTTTCAAATGGAAGCAAAGCAAACACGAGGGCAACTATTTTATTGGATAAGATTCCGAATGATATTTATTATACTGCAGATAATGCAGATGGAGCTTTGAAAATTTTATACGCCCGAATACTTATCCGCAAAAAAGGAGTTGTCAGCAAATGAAAATTGAACTGCACGAACTAACTGTAAGAGAGATTGCCGAGGATTATGTCGATAATGCTGAAAACGGTGTTGTCGGCTATGGAGGCAAGCTGAATATCAGACCTCCGTACCAGCGGGAGTTTGTCTATAATAATGAAAAAAGAGACGCCGTTATAGAGACGATCATCAAAGGATTTCCGCTCAACGTTATGTATTGGGTGAAAAATTCCGACGATGAGTTTGAGGTATTGGATGGGCAGCAGAGAACTATCAGCTTCTGCCAGTATATCAACGGAGAATTTTCTCTAAACAAGCGGGCATTCCATAATCTCACTAAAACCGAACAGCAGCAGATACTCGACTACAAAGTCATGGTCTATTTTTGCGAAGGCAACGACAAAGAAAAACTCGATTGGTTTGAAACTATCAATATCGCCGGAGAAAAACTAACCCGCCAGGAGCTGAGAAACGCTGTTTATACCGGTCCATGGCTGAGCAACGCAAAACACATATTCAGCAAAAGAGATTGCGTTGCCTACAAAATGGGCAATAAATATCTCAATGGAGAATCCATACGTCAGGATTACCTTGAAACTACTTTGAAGTGGATAAACAACGGTGAAGTCGAAGACTATATGTCAAAACATCAGCACGATCCCAATGCAAATGAACTGCATTCATACTTTCGCAAAGTGATCGATTGGATAGAGATGACTTTCATAAAATACCGTAAAGAGATGAAAGGCATAGACTGGGGAACATTATATAACCAATACAAAGACGATATTTTCGACACCGCAGCTCTCGAACAGGAGATATCCGAATTGATGGCTGATGACGATGTGACAAGTAAAAAAGGAATATACCACTATGTTTTGACCCGTCAGGAAAAATACCTCTCAGTCAGGGCATTCGATAACCGCATGAAGCGAGCGGCATACGAAAGACAGAATGGAATATGTTCCAAGTGCGGAAAACATTTCGAGATAGAGCAAATGGAGGCAGACCATATCACTCCGTGGAGTGCCGGAGGAAAAACTCTGGCAGAAAACTGTCAAATGCTTTGCCGCGATTGCAACCGCAGAAAATCAGATATATGATTATCGTCTCAAATGTTGTGAAACAACCTTACCCGCGGCGGCGCCCCGCGGTCAATCTCGTGCCTTGCAGCTGCGCCGCGGCGGTCGTGTACAAAAGTACACTCCCTTGCTATGCTCACCGCAAAACACGACATTGCCTCACGGATGCATCCGCCGATGCAAACAAACGTTTTGCGTATGTCAAAAAAATATAACCGATGTACTATGTTTTAACGCATAACAAAATAGCGTTTCTCTTCAATTCAGAAAAGTTTTCACAAAAATTGAGACAAATCCAATTATCGTCTCAAATGTTGTGAAACAACCTTACCCGCGGCGGCGCCCCGCGGTCAATCTCGTGCCTTGCAGCTGCGCGCGGCGGTCGAGAGCAAGCCCCGGAAAAAGAGCCAGCTCACTCCGGAAAAGAGAGTAAAAGACGCAAAAGAATACCGTTTTTCTTGAAAGTGAGAGAGGGGTTTGGGGAGAGAGCGAAAACTTCTTTTTCCGCAAAAAGAAGTTTTCGCTCTCTCCCCAATTCCCACTCCTCAATCTTCTCAGAAACGGAAGTCTCTTTCGCCTGAGGCTATTTTTTCGATGAACTCTTTGGCGGTTTTTCGGGCGACTTCGTTCGGAATTTTCTCGAGTTCTTTTTCGATGACTGACATTCCTTTTGCTTTGGTGTCGCTGGAGGCGTAGTCTTCGAGGTATTCTTTCAGAGTTATGAGGGCGTTGGGGTGACAGCAGTTGGCGATTTGTCCGGTTTTAGCGAGGGACATAAAGCGGTCACCGGTACGGCCTTCGCGGTAACAGGCGGTGCAGAAGCTCGGGATATAACCGAGTTCGAGCAGCCAGTTGACGACCTGGTCAAGGGTACGGCGGTCGCTCAGTTCAAACTGGGCGGAGTTATCTTCTTCTTCCTCTTCTTCGGCGTAGCCTCCGACGCTGGTGCGTGAGCCTCCGCTGATCTGGGATACTCCGAGTTCGAGCACTTTTTTGCGGGCTTCGGGGCTTTCGCGGGTGGATATGATCAATCCGGTGTAGGGAACGGCTATACGCAGAACGGCGACGATTTTGGCAAAAGTTTCGTCATCGATTCCGTTGCTGAACGCGGAGGGATCGATATCGTCTGCTTTGCGGATGCGCGGAACGCTCATGGTGTGGGGACCGACGCCTTTGGCTGCCTCAAGGTGTTCGGCGTGCATAAGCAAGCCGACGAAGTCATAGCGGTACAAATTAAGTCCGAAGAGGACTCCGCAGCCGACGTCGTCGATACCGCCATCCATGGCGCGGTCCATGGCTTCAGTGTGCCATGCGTAATCGTGTTTGGGACCTGCGGGATGCAGCTCCTCGTAAGTCTTGCGGTGATAGGTCTCCTGAAAGAGGATATAGGTTCCGATTCCGGCGTCTTTGAGCTTGCGGTAGTTCTCGACCGTGGTCGCTGCAATATTGACATTGACGCGGCGGATGGCTCCGTTTTTGTGCTTGATGCTGTAAATGGTCTTGATGCTCTCAAGGACGTATTCTATCGGGTTGTGAACGGGATCTTCTCCGGTCTCAAGGGCGAGACGTTTGTGTCCCATATCCTGAAGCGCGATGACCTCTTTTACGATATCCTCCTGACTGAGTTTGACGCGGCGTATCTTCTTGTTTTTTACGTGATACGGGCAGTAAACACAGCTGTTGACGCAGTAGTTTGAGAGATACAAGGGCGCAAACATCACGATACGGCTGCCGTAGATCTGCTCCTTTATCTTTTTTGCCAGAGACAAAATCCGTTCATTTTCTTCCGGAATCCGGCAATCCAGCAGAACGGCGGCCTCGCGGTGGGTCAAACCTTTGCAGAGAGCCGCCTTGTCGATGATGGAAGAAATAAGTTCCTTATTGGTGCTGTTTGCTTTTGCGTATTCGAGAGTATCAAGGATCTCAGCGTCATTGATAAACTCGTCAGCGACAGATGATTTTACATCATAGCGGTACATGATAACAATTCTCCTCGTTTGAAATATACCGCCAATTAATATAATATCAGTTGAAAATTTATCAAGCAGCCAATGAGGTTTTTTACCAGTTTTCGCAGTTCAGTTCAAAGTACGATTGCTCGTGTGCGCACGCAGGACAGAGCTGCGGAGCGGAGTAATCCATGTGCAGATAACCGCAGTTGCGGCATCTCCAGACAACGAGGCGTCCGCGTTTGAAAACCTCTCCGCGTTCGATGTTTTCGAGCAGGTGACGGTAGCGTTTTTCGTGCTGTTTTTCGGATACGCAGATGGCTTTCCATACGGAGGCTATCTGATCGAATCCCTCCTGCTTAGCGATTTCCGCAAAGGAGGGATAGAGGTCATGCCACTCTTCATACTCTCCATCGGCGGCGGATACGAGATTTTCCGCGGTTGAGCCGATCTTTCCTGCGGGAAAACTTGAGGTGATCTCGACCATGCCGCCCTCAAGAAATTTGAAGAAACGCTCGGCATGCTCTTTTTCCTGATCTGCCGTCTCGGCAAAGATGGAGCTTATCTGCATGAAACCGTCTTTTTTCGCCTGGCTGGCAAAATAGGTGTAACGGTTTCTTGCCTGACTTTCACCTGCAAATGATTTGAGCAGATTGACTTCGGTGCGGGTTCCTTTGAGTTTTGACATAACAGTTTGCTCCTTGAATGATTGTTGCAATAAAAAAATGCCGGAGACGCGTTCCCCGGCATATATTCAAGTTAAACTGTTATCAGCAAAAATCAAGCGTTCAACGCCTCATTTTTTTTGATGAGAGCTATGCGCTGCTCGACGCATTTTCTGCTGGTCAGCGGATCGGACGGAGTGTTTTTGACCCAGTCACAAAGTTTTTCCACGGTCGAAGTGGCAACGTGCATACGCGTATCGCTCGAGGCGTAGTAGAGGAAAACGCTTCCGTCATCTCTGACCACCATGCCGTTGCTGAATACTACATTGGAAACGTCTCCGACACGCTCATCATTCCAGGGGGCGAGGAAGTAGCCTCCCGGAGAATATATCACCTTGGAAGGATCCTCCAAACTTGTCATGAAAGCGTAAAGCACGTAGCGCAGTCCGGCAGCCGTGTTGCGGACTCCGTGGGCGATGTGGAGCCAGCCGTCCTGAGTCTTTACTGGAGTAGCTCCACAGCCGTTTTTGACCTCCTTGACAGTATGATACAGCTTGCAGTCAACGATCTTTTCGTTTTCGAGTCTGGCGTTTTCGATGGTTTTGCTGAGTCCCCATGCGATGCCGCCGCCTGAGCCCGCATCGATAAAGCCATCCTGCGGACGGGTGTAGAAGGCGTACTGACCGTCGATGAATTCCGGGTGCAGTACGACGTTGCGCTGCTGCGGGCTCGGAGTGACAAGGTCGGCGAGACGCTCCCAGTTTTCAAGATCTTTTGTTCTGACGATACCGCAGGCGGCAACTGCGCTTGAGGTGTCTCCGGCGGGAGCAGCAGGATCTTTTCTTTCGGTGCAGAAGAGACCGTATATCCAGCCGTCTTCATGGCGGGTGAGCCGCATATCGTAAACATTGGTGTCCGGATCATCGGTCTGGTCGATAAGAACGGGATAACGTTTGAATTTGAAATTGTCGATTCCGTTTTCGCTTTCTGCGACAGCGAAGAAACTTTTGCGGTCATAACCCTCGACACGGCAGACCAGACAGATTTTTCCGTTGAACTCGATTGCTCCGGAGTTCATGACCGCATTTATTCCCAGCCGCTCCATTCCGAAGGGGTTGGTCGCGGGATCAAGGTCGTAACGCCACTCAAGCGGAATATGTTCCGCTGTGACTACCGGATTTACATACCGCTCAAAACAACCGTTGTACCAGTTTTCGTCGATGGAGTTCGGCTGATTGGTCAACTTCTGATGACGTTCAGCCATCTTTTTGAAAGAGTTTGAAAAATTGTCGTACATTTTTTATTCCTTTAAATGCATAGGGAAATGGTTGCTTGTTTAAATTGGAGAAAACTGTTTATGCCAGCTCCCTCATAATATAGCGGCAGTTGATTATCTTTTCAACCAGATCGTTGATGGAGTAGTAGTAATGATTGCTTGCTTCGTAACCGATACGCGAGTCATTTATTACTGTTTCAAGCAGCGACAGGGTATTTTTCAACTCATCTTTGACGGCCTTTTCCATTTTTTCTTTGTCTCCGGCATTGCGGGCGCGGACAAAAATTATTTGAAGCAGCGTGCTTTTGAAGTGGCAGTATGCGGCAGTTGCGATGCGTTTCTGAGCTTCATAGACAGATTTTTCTTCTGGAGCGAGCAACGGTTCAGCAGAGATGAGTATATCCAGACCAGCTTGCCATTGGTCACAAAGGATCGCAAACTGATTTTCAAAGATATCTTCGGGATATATTGCCCTCCAAGAGTCAAGATCATCGTAGGGAAATCCCACCATGGAGGCTTTGTAATTGCTCTTTTTAAGATGAAAAATATTTTGCGGACCAAAGTTGACCGGAGAGTTGTAGATCACTTCAAAATAGAATGGAAAGTTTCTGAATGCTTCGCTGAAACGCTTCCATGCCGAGCAGACCAATTCCGCAACCTGCGGAGAAAAGCTTTCGGAAGCAAGCTCTTCGCAGCTCATATTGACCAGTTTTATATTGTCTCCCGGATATCCTCCGAGCGTCCAGCTGAGCATAAGAGAGCTTATTTTGCAAGCTTTAAGTTTGTCGATATGCTCCTTTACCAGATAGGGAACCGGAATAAACGGAACAGCCGACAACTCCCAGGAGTTGTTTGCCTGTATCTTTGCGGTACATTTGATGCCTTTTGATTGAGCATACGTCCATACAGCTTTGGATGCCGGAGCTGGACCCGGCTGTGAGATAGAGTAGTCAAGAATATGCTGTGTGATGCCTCCGATGGAGGTTTCCATGCCGTTTTCGCTTACGCTGCATATCTCTATTCCCGGTATAAGCAGATCTATGACTCTTTTTTTGAAGCTGACGGTATCTTTGTCCTCGTCGCTTCTCTGCCAAACCCAGTCGTAAGCCAGCATTTTTGCGTCATCTGATGCGCGCCTCATTCCGCGGTACATGGCGTTGACAACGCCGGATATTATTTTTTCCGGAGAAGTGTTTTTGCAATACGGACACTCTCTGCTCTTCATTCGGAAATGACAGTTTGTGGGGTTTTCGCTCATGGTGATAAGCAGAATACCTCCGAGTCCGGGAACGGCTGAAAAAAGCTGCTCAGTACCGTTTTCGAGCCATTGCAGCGGTTCTTGAGTGCGGGTGGTGCAGACGTTTTTGGTTTCGAGTTCCGGAACATCAAGTCCAGCCCAGAGAGGTTTCTTTTCAAAGAAAGAGTTGTTTATTCCGCGTGGTTCATTGAAATAAAGAAAGAGCTTGATTCCGTATTTACTGCAGCGGTCAACGAGGAGCTTGAGGTTTTTTCTGCGTTTCTGATATCCTTCAGAGAACTCTTCAGCTCCCGGAATGGGAGAAAACTTATGCAGCAATCCGTGAGTCCATACAGCATTTATTCCAAGCTTCTGATAGCAGGCAAGCAGATTTTCAGGAAGCGGGTCATTCGACTCTATGTCGATATAAAGGTCTCCGCAGCTTGCCGAGTAGGCGTGGATCATGGCAAAATCGAAATCTTTTCTGTTGACGGGGGAAATTCCTTCAGGAACAGGAAAATCTGTAAATGCGAACGCGGGTTCCCTGCGCTTGGGGAATCCTGACGGAAAATATTCCCTGATGATCTGCCTGATTTCCCTTGTCTGTTTTTCCTCTTCCGGAGAAAGCTGATGATAATGCAGATCCGGTAAAGAGGGTTTGTGACTGCCGAGTTTGACGTAAAAGAAATCCTCTTCTTCGAGTATGGTCTTGAGACGTTTTGCGTCAAATCCGGTCAGCTGCATAAGCTGCGGATAATTGAGGATGTGCCAGTTGTTACGGAGGATGGTGAGATACCCTTTTGTCAGCCATTGCGGATCACTCTTGCCGTCCGGATCAAGTCCCATTGCTTCTGCTGCTTTTTGCACAGTAACTGTATCGGTTCCGAGTACCGTTGCCAGCCTTTCCGCCGGAACGAGCATCCAGTTTCTCCAGATGAAGTGCTGCCATCTGGACGGGAAATATCCAAACGTCACAGGGGCAGGGGCGTTTCCCGCAGGAAGCAGATAGTTGTTCATGTTGATTTTCCTTTAGTTGTTCATGTTGATTTTCCTTTCGCCGCATACCATACACCCGATTCGAGGTTTTTCAAGTCTTATCTTCTCATTTTATAAAAAATACAAAAAAAATGCAGTTTTTTTAATAAAATGACTTGAAAATGGAAAAATATGGAATATATTGGAAATAGTTGGAAAAAATAATCTTAAAATCCGGAAAAAGATATAATGCTTCCATTCAGCGGCTGTGAACATTGCCTCGTGGACAGCAACGGCAGGTTGCGTCTTTGCCAGAGGTTTGTCGATGAATTCCTTGCGGAGTGCAAGGGAGAGATAGTCATCTACGGACTTCCGGAGGGTGCTTTGGCGTTGTATCCCGAAAAAGTGTTCCGGGAGATGCGCGAAAAGGAGCTCGGCGACATCAACCGTATCGGAGCGAGCTTTGCCGCGCGGCGTTCTCTGCGCCGGTTCGGCAGTCTCAGTGCCCCGGAGGTGATAAGCCGGCAGGGGCGCGTGACGATTCCGGAGCATTTGCGGACGTTTGCCGGATTGCCTCCGGGAGCGGCTGCGGCGGTGGTAGGCGTTGAGATCGGCGTCGAGATCTGGGCAAAGGAGCGGCTTGAACGCGAGATGGAATCGATCGAACAGGATGAACAATCAGCCCGCGAACGCGAGCTTGAAGAATACAGAAACAACAGAAATACGACAGGAGAAAGCAGATGATGAGGGCAGTTGCAGTAATTACCCTGACAGCGGCGTCGGTGCTGCTTTCAGGAGCAAGTTTCCGACAGGAAAAAGATGTTCAAAGTCAGCAGATGACAAGTGCGGCTTGTGAAGTGGTTTCCGGAGTGTCCGGAGAGCGCAGCCAATGGCTGTCTGCGGTTTCAGAAAAGGCTGAATATCTGCTCTCTGTTGAGGTCGGAGCTATTTGAAAAAACGTTTGTTTTGTGCTATATTTACTCCATGTTCTATTGATGAAACAGAATATGGAGTTTTTTTATGCTCAAAGTATCTCTTACACTTCTTTTTGCGGCAGTATTGGTATTTTCCTGTATTGCAGATGATTTTACCCGTCTGGTGAAAAATTATAACTCTCTCATGCCTCCTGATCCCACGAATACCGCAGCGGCAGACAAGGCACTTGCCGATCAGCGTCCCGACGGCAGCTTCAAAAGTGTGAAATATCAGGATAAATCCCGCGGTCTGTGGAAGGGTATGCACCATTGGACACGTCTCAGAGAACTCAGCAGCGCGTGGAACAAAACCGGCAATAAAAAGTACCGCAACGGAGTGATTGCAGGTCTCGACTTCTGGGGTAAAAATCTCCCCTCCAACAGCAACTGGTGGTGGCAGGAGATAGGAGTTCCGTTCCAGGCGATAAGCGTGATAAATAATACCAAAGGCGGTATTCCGCAGGAGACGCTTGAAAATCTGCGCCCGCTGTTTGCTAAAAGCCGTTTGCACGGTACCGGACAGAATCTCGCAGATGCCGCGCTGATACATTTCTGGAAAGGTGTTATCTACCGCGATGAAAAAGCTGTAAAAGAGGGCATCGACTCCTTTATGACCGTCTTGAAAATATCTCCTCCGGGCAAAGAGGGATTGCAGTACGATAACTGTTTTCATCAGCACGGCCCGCAAGTGCAGTTCGGAAACTACGGCAGAGGATATCTCCAAAATGCCACCATGTTCATTAAACTGCTTTCTGGAACCTCTTACGCTGTGCCGGAAAAGGTGGAAGATTTGATTTTCAACTACTTCTATTACGGTATGCGCTGGACTCTTTATAAGGGAAGCATGGATCTGCTTGCCTGCGGCAGACAGCTGTGGCATACTGCTCCATACACCAAATACGGCCAGATAAAATCCTATTCCCGGCGTTTCGGCAAGGCGCGCGGAATGAGGTCAAAAGCCGATGGATTTTTCAAAGATGATTCAGTTGTTTCAGGAAGTAATTACTTTTTCCGCAGCGATTACCTTATCCACCGCCGCAAGGATCTTTACTTTTCATTCAAGATGTGTTCCAGCCGGGTCATCGGCAGCGAGACGATCAACAATGAGAATTTGCAGGGCCTCTATCTTGGCAGCGGAGTCATGCAGTATAAACAGTCCGGAAAAGAGTACGATAATATGCCCGCACTCTGGGATTGGAGACGGCTTCCTGCATTGACCGCCGTGTATGACAATGACTCACTCAATGCTTCGCGGGCAAGAAAAAAGACCAATATGTCTTCTTCCGTCGGAGCGGTCACCGATCAGGTCAATACCGGCGTGATGATGGGGTGCAGTTCAAGCAAACTCGGCTACTGGAAGAGCGTGAGTGCTGTTGACAGAACAGTTGTTTTTGCTCTCAGCAATATTTATAATAAGACCAATAGTCCGGTCAACACGACTATCGACAGCCGCTTGTATGTTTCTCCGGTGGAAGTCACCTCGGCTGACGGTAAAAAAACGTATGACGGAGGAGTACATCATTTGAAAAAGGTCACGCGGGTCGTCCACGGAGACGTTGCCTATACCTTCTTTGCACCGCAGGATATGGTGCTTGCCATAGAGAAAAAGTCTGTTCCGTGGAAGCGTGTCAGCATCGACGCAAAAGGCGTGCAGACGGGTACCGTTTTCACGCTCTACGTCGATCACGGAAACGCTAAACGCAGCAAATCTCTTTTGAGCTATGCGGTCTCTCCGGCGGATAGAGTTCCCGCTTTTTCAGTCAGCTCCCATGCCTGCGGTCATATTGTAAAAGAGCTCGCAAGCGGAGCGATTTTTGCCTACTTCTTTTTTCCCGGAACTATGACGATCCCCGGGGGAGGGGATATATCCGCGGACAAAAAAGCTGCGGTCATGGTGACTGCAGATAAAGTCTTTGCCATTGACGCGCAGCAGAAGCATAAGAGATTGAAAATCACTCTCGGCGGAAAGGAGTATAACTTTGCTCTTCCGCAGGGAGGTTTTGCCGGAAAGACAGTCTCACTTTCAAAGTGACTTGAGATACTCCATATTTTTCTCGATATGCCTGATGAACCAGACGGGGTCTGCTTCGCGCTTTTGAAATGCGGGTGCGCTGAATCCCTCTCTTGAGACCTCATATATAAGCAGGCACTCGTGATCGAGGGCTTTGATTGCGCGCATGATCTCTTTCCAGTCAAGGACGCCGAAGCCGGGGACCCAGTGACACTCATCAAGCTCATCGCAGTCGGAAATATGGAACGTATTGATACGTTTGCCGAGCTTTGCGATCCACTCTGGAACTTCGGCATAGCGTTCGTTTGCGTGGTTGACGTCAAAGCAGATGCCGACACACTCAGGCATCCCATCCATGATGGCGAGCATTTCCTCAGGCACGCCGCCGATAGATTTGCGCGGACATATTTCGACATTGACCTTTGCTCCTGCTTTTTCTGCGTAGGGAACAAGATATTTCACCACATCTCTCACACACTCGATGGCGCTTTCTCTTGACTGATTCTCACCGCACCTGCCTGCGTGCAGAGTCAGGTGCTTCATGCCCAACGGAGCAAATATCTCAATGCAGTGTGCCAGACGTTGGGCGCAGATATTACGCTCGAAATCGAGCTGCTGTCCCGGTCTTTCCGCATCCCAATAAAAGGGCAGATGCAAACTGGTGAAATTGATGCTTTTTTCTGCGATATAAGGAGCAAGTGCCGTCATGTTGGCTTCTGCCGCAACTCTTGACGGGAAAGCTCCGCAGGAGTATTCAAAGTGTTCAAACACCGACTCCTGCATGCGTTTCATCCATATCTCTTTTGCCGCATTATCCTGCGACACCGACAATGCCCACTTATGTTCCATGGTAAAATCTCCTTATGGTTTTGAATACGTTACATAGTTTAGCATCAAAAAAATTTTTTTCAAGAAAAATTCAAAAAAAACAGAAAAAAGACTTGTAAAAAACAAAAAGGCTGCGTATAATATATCCGGTAAGCTAAACTGTGTCAGCAAAAAAAGGACAGCAATGGTTAAAGCAAAGAAAAATATGTCTTCTGTGGCGGAAAGCCTCGGAGTGTCCCGAAGCACGGTATCCCTTGTTCTCAATGGCAGGGAGCGTGAGGCGCGGATAAACCACGATACCGCGGAGCGTATTCGCAACTACTGCCGTGAGGTTGGTTATCAGCCGAATATCCACTCCCGCCGTATGCAGAGCAAGATAGTCCGCAACATCATGGTTTGCGTTGCTCCCGATATCTGCGCTCCTGACAGCGAAAACGTCTTTTCTGACAGCAACTTTTCCGGAATTCTCGGCGGAGTGGTCACCGCGGCTGCCCGGCACGATGTCAAAACATCACTCTGCCTCTGCAACTTCAACGCTCCGGATACCCGGGAGCTGGTGTTCAACAGTTTCCACAGCCGCGAGATAGACGGGATGATCTATTACGGTATGGATATTCCTGCCAGTTGGTCAGAAGGTATCATAGCAGAAAAATTCAATATTGTCGGAGTCAACTCCAATCCGGTCGCCGGAATAAGCAATGTCGATGCCGACAATTACGGCGGCACGATGAACATGGTGACCGAGTTCCTGCTGAAACGCGGGAGACGCAATTTTGTCTATATCGGAGGAACTGCCTTGAGTGTGGTGAGCCATGAGCGTTACCGCGGGTTCATCGATGCGCTTGGAGCTTACAACATCCGTTTTGATGAAGCCAATTATATAAAAGGCGATTTTATTGAGGATACAGCGGCATCCCGTTTGAGAGAATATCTCGATACAGCTTCTGTGATTCCGGACGCCGTTGTCTGCGCCAATGACCGCATGGCGATCGGAGCAGTCAGAAGTTTGCTGAACCGGGGGTTGAGAGTGCCTGAAGATGTCGCAGTTTGCGGAAGCGAAGGCATTGAGCTTGTTGATTATGTAAATCCCACGATCGCAACATGGAATCAACATTCAAAGAAGATAGGACAGCGGGCGTTTGAACTGCTGTGGGATAAAGTCAACGGCAAAGAGGTAAAAAATGCAGTCGTTGAAGCAAGTTTGAAAAGCGGCAGGTCAATACCGCAAGAGTGATAATAAAGTGAATATTTCACCTGAAACATATCGAAAGGAGTTCGTGAAATGGAAAAGACAAGCATCATGAATCGTTCCGTCTGCAGACGGAGTGAAGCTGCAAGCTTCACTCTTATTGAACTGCTCGTAGTCATCGCGATCATCGCTATCCTTGCGGCTATTCTCATGCCCGCGCTCAGCGCCGCAAGAGAGCGCGGAAAAGATGCCGGATGCAAAAATAATATCCGCAACCTGGGATTTTATATGACTCAATATACCGAGGATTACAATGCCTGGTACCCGCAATATCCGACAGACGCCAATTCTACTCAATGTTGGACATGGCAGCTTGCCAGGTATTCGATGAAAATTATCAAAGGAGAACCTGTATCGAGTGATAGCACCCAGGCGTTCATGTGTCCGGCGGCAATGGTCCGCAATAACTCTTTATACAAAAGACGTCCCCGTGCGTATGTGATGAATTACCACGTTGCCGGATACAAAGCCGGATACAGCGCATGGGGCAACTCAGTTGACTGGCACAATATGCGCCGTAATACGCCTGGCAAACAGAATGGCTCAGTCTTTGTTTTGGCAGATTTTGGTTTCAAGAACTCTGGTCTCGGTCTGGAATGGGAAACGGGTTTTTGTTATTCCAAAACTGCAAACGCTGAATACACCGCAGCGGTTAATTGCTATAAATTTATTCCTCCCCGTCACCTCGGCAGAGCCAATATTTTCGTTAAAAACGGTGCTGTCAAGTCGGCGTATATCATGGAAGACGGTTATTCTATGGACATAATACCCCTGATTTTCAAAAACGGCAAGTATGTTCGCGGTAATACATTGGTTCAATAATAATATAAAAAGTTTATGAAAAAGATATTTGTGATTTTGTTTGCGCTTTGCGCGCTCCCGGTGTTCGCCAAATACAGCGGCGATATCTCCCTTGATAAAAAAGACGGTTTTTACAAATCAGGTGAGACCGCGACGTGTCAGGTGCTGTTGAAAAAGGATGGAACTCCGCTTAAGGGCGTAAAGGCACGTCTTCTGCTCAAAAAGGAAGGCAAGACCATCAGTTCCGAGATTTTTGAAACCGATGGAAAAGCCAAAACCTTTACCGGCAGCCTTGATGCTCCGGGCTGGCTCTACTTCGGATTTGAAGTTCTGGGAAGTGACGGAAAAGCTCTTAAAGGCAAAGGCGTTTGCAAACACCGCGCCAAACCATCTATCGTAACTGAGATCGGAGCGTTGTTCGATGCCGACAAGATCATCTCTCCCAACGAGTGTCCTGCCGATTTCGATAAATTCTGGGCGAAACGCCGTGCTGAGCTGGATAAGGTTCCCGTTGAGGCGAAACTGACTCCGCTTGAGTGCAAGGAGAAAAACGTCAAACTCTATGCCGTTGAAGTCAAATGCTCCGGCAGCCGTCCTGTTACTGGATATCTCGCTGTTCCCGCCGATGCCAAACCGGGCAAATCTCCTGCCGTGGTGGAGTTTTTGAGCTGGGTCAACGGTGACGCCAGCAAAACTGCTCCGGTTGCCAGAGCGAAACAGGGAGTTCTTGCTTTCTATGCCACCTGGCACGGATTTCCGGTCAATCAGACAAAAGAGTTCTATGTTAAAAATATCCGGGCAGCTGTTCAGGGTGGACGCAAAGATATCACCAACCGCGACAAATGGGTGATGGGTGAGGTCTATCTGCGCGTTATGCGTGCGCTCGACTACATCAAGACCCGTCCCGAGTGGGATAAGAAAACCCTCGTTGTGGTCGGAGGAAGCCTCGGAGGAGCCCAGACCGCCGCAGCGGCTGCGCTTGACAAAGATGTTACTCTTGCTCTGGTCGGAGTTCCCTGTTTTTCCGAGTTCGACAACCGCAAATCAGGACGCGCCAGTTCAACTCCCGTTCGCCGCAGCAGACTTGTGAAAAAAGAAGGAGACCGTTTGTTCAATGCGGTGGCGTATTTTGATATCGTCAACTTTGCTCCCCGCACCAAATGCGAAGTTTTTGTCTGCACAGGATTTGCAGATGAGACATGTGCTCCGTCCAACGTTTATGCTTATTACAATGCACTCAAGTGCAAAAAGAGCATGAGCACCAACCCGAGAACGGGACATTTCGGAACCACCAAAAACATCAAGGGCAACAAAAAGCTCGAAGAGCTGGTGGGATCGATCACAGTTTACAATTATAGAGTCCACAAATAATTTCACACAGAGAGGTTTGTATGAAAAAACAACTAATAGCGGCAGCTTTGTCTTTTTCCGCCATACTTTCTGCCGGAAGTATGGAAAAAGTACTCCATATCGACTTTGAAAATCTCAAAGCCCAGAAGGATGCGACAGGCAAATATGCCATGCGCAGTTATGGAGACATCAAATCTGTAAAGGGTGTTTCTGGCAATGCCGGACTTTTCGACGGTAAAAAAACTGCGATCCGCGGAAGTCACAAAAACAAATTGAGTTTCGATGAAAATACCAGTTTCACCATCGAGTATTTCATCAAACCCGAGCGCAATCCGTCATCAAGCTGGACATATCCCGCTCTGATTAACAAAATAAGTTTTGGCGGACGTCCGAAAATCAATACTCCGTTCCTCTTTATTCCCAAGGGAGACAAGAAGCGCGTGGTCATCGGAGTCGGTACCGAGAGTTTCAATGACGACAAATGGCACCATGTCGCGATGACCCGCGATGCAGTTGCCAGGGAAGTCGCCTTCTACTGTGACGGAAAACAAATCGGAACAGCAAAAGAGACTCCGCACATGACCAAAGTGTTTGCGGCTCCTGAACCGTTCTATGTCGGAGCCAGAGGTTATTTGGCTTATTACAAGGGCGCGATCGACGAATTTATCATCTGGAAGGGTGTCAAAAAAGGATTTGATACGGCGAAGATAGAGAAGCTCAACAAAGTTGAGCAGCCTCCTGTTGAAATCAGCAAAAACGTTGCCAACAGCTGGAAAGTTTTGAAGGAACATAAGATCAATCTTGTTCCTGCTCCCAAGACTATCAAAATCACCGGAGCCTCCTTCGATTTCAAAGCTCCTGAGTGGAAGATCGACCGCAAAGAGACCTCAGACGCTCCCGGTTACGAGCACTTTGTCAAGCGTCTCGGAGTCTGCAATATCAAAGGAGAGTTTTCCGCCTCCGGTAAAAAACGCATAGTTGCCGGTTTCTACAAGGATGTGGCAAAAGAGCTCTCCTTCAAAGCCAAGCTCCAGCCCCGTCAGGGATATGTCCTCGAAGTTACTCCCGCTAAAATCGTCATCGCCGGTACCGATGCCGACGGTCTGCGTTACGGCTGGCTGACCCTCTCTGCTCTGCTCAACGAGAGCGGCAAAATGAATTGCGCTCAAATCACCGACTATCCCGATTATCTTGAGCGCGGAGGACATTATGCTCCCTATGTAAAGAAAATCGATGTCGCAAGTTACAAAAAATTGATCGACGAGATATTTCAGCTTCGTTTGAACCGTCTCTATTCGACCCAGATACTTCCGTTGAATGATCTTGATCCGAATATAAAAGAGATCAACGATTACGCCTTTGACCGCGGAATCCTGTGCGGCTACGTCGGAGTTCCGAGTGTCGGAGATATTCCGGATTACCGCAAAAAAATTCCGCGCGGACAGGATGCCCACACATACAGCTACCGCAGCGACGAGGGAATGTTTGGCTGGTATGGCCACGCCATATCCTGGAGCCGCGATGATCTTGCCGAAGCTCAGGCGAAAAAAGCCGCTGAGTTTGTGAAAAAATATGGCTTCCGGACATTGATGCTGCACCCAGTTGATGCAGGCGGAATCGACAATCCCTGCCGTTGGAATTCCCGCAGCAAAAAGTGCCGCGAAAAATGGGGAAATAACTTCTTTGCTGCCCACGAAAATCTGGTGAAAGTTTATTGTGACACCTTGAAAAAGCACGCTCCCGATGTTGAGGTTTACTACGTTGCATACCCCTATGCTCCTGCATTGATGGTGAAAAAAGAGTGGTCTGATCATATGCGCCGCCTCAACAAACTTTGCGGTCTTGATGTGAAAATGCTCATCCGCGAGGGAGAAATCGCGCAAATGCAGCAGCTCGGAAAAGTTGCTCCCAACATCTTTACTGTGCTCTATCCCTTCATGTATGACTACTTGAATATGCATTGCAACGGAGCAAGATACTACGCAACATTTTATGTCAACGGCCTCAACTCCCGTGGCGGTTACGAGATTTGGGGACCGGCAGGACGCAGCTGCAATGCGTCTCGCATGACCTATACCGAGTATATGTGGAATCACAATGCTCCCGGAGCCGCAAACAAACCCGAAGGTCTTTACACCAACTTCGAGCTGATAACCGAGTCCTGTCCTGAGATCGAAAACGAGCTTCTTCCACGCGCCTGTGCTTATATGTACGGAGAGAAAGCCGGTGATGTGATGGCAAAAGTTTTTGCTGCGAAACTCTCCGAGCGTCATTCAGAGCATCCCTTCAAAGTTCTTCCCATCTCTGTCGATCAGGAAAAATACTTTGCAAATCAGGTCGCCCTTACTGCCGATCTGCTCAAACAGATGGAAGGCATCAAAAAGTTTGTTAAACCCAATGCTCTTGATGCCTGGAGTCAGAAGTACAGCTATGTCCGCAAGGTCAACGTCGGTTCTCAGGCACGTTTGTATTGCATCCGTGCCAACCGTCTGGCTGACGAGGGCAAAGTCGAAGAGGCAGAAGCCGAGGCTCAGAAAGGACTTGCTTTGCTCAAGAGCAGGAAGGCGCGCGGATACCGTGCCGTCAAACTTCTGCGCAACGAGCTCAATATTTCCGAAAAGCTCAAGAGCGGTTCAGTTAAACGCGCCTATGCCTCACAGGGCAAACACCGCAGCATCAACGTCGCATTTTATCAGTATGCCGGAACCGGCAAGGGCGGCGGAAGTGTGACTGTTCCTCTGATGAATTCATACAATAAGATGGGCGGAATCAAAACCAGCGCAGTCAGCGATCCCACCGAAGCCGCGTTGAAGGACGTCGATGTGTTCGTCTTCGCCGCAACCACCTACGTGGGAGATACCACCGGAGATTGGAGAAGCAATATCCGTAAAATGGTCGAAAAAGACGGTAAAGGCGTTATCTTTATGCATAATGCCGTCGGACGCGAGAAGCTGACCAACCTCGGCAAATCTATATTCCCCGAGATCTGCGCCGGATTTGATAGCCGCGTGGCAAAGCACTCCGAACTTATCGTCGCAGATGATTCGATTTTCAAAGGCTTCCTGAAAAAAGGAGACAAATACGTCGAGAGTTACACCGACCACATGGCAGTCAAGCCCGGTAAAGATGGCAAAGTAATCCTGAAAGATGATACCGGCAAAGTCGTTGCTGTTATCGGCAAAGTCGGCAAAGGATACGTGGTCTATACCGGAGAGATCTTCGGTATCACCGACAAAGACTTGCTCATCGAACCCGCTCTCCACAACTGGAAGATGCTCTATCACCTCATCCGTTATGCCTCCGGTGAGTGAAAAACACTGAACCATCAAAAAGTTACCGCAGCTCCTCAGCGTCTCCGGTAACTTTTTTATAATCAGAAAGGGATATATATGAAAAAAATAATCATGACGGCATGTTTGACAGTATTGGGAGCCGCGTGTTTTTCCGCTCCCTTTACTGTCAATAGAATATTTGCAAACAATATGGTGCTGCAGCGCGAGAAAGAAATTCCGGTGTGGGGAACTGCCGCTCCCGGAACAGAGATCACGGTCTCTTTCAAAGGAACAAAGCAGACTGTGAAAACTGGAGAAGATGGCAAATGGCTGGCAAAGCTTCCGGCACAGAAAGCCGAGAGCAAACCCCAGAATCTTATTGTCCGCTCAGGTAAAAACATGAAGGCCTTCAGCAACGTGCTGGTCGGAGAGGTGTGGATGTTTTTCGGACAGTCACATATTGAGCTTTCTTATGGAGGCAAACTCCGCGAGCTCAACGGAGCTGACAAAAGAGTTATGGCTTCGGAAACACGGACAAATTTGATCGATACCATCAAAGGCTTTGTATCAAATGTTCCCGCGGATCCACAGCTGCGCTGCGGACGCATCTGGCTTACCGGAAAAGTGTACTGGTACCCCTGCGGCAAGCAGTTCATAAAGAACTTCGGAGTTGTTTCATACAATATGGGAAAAGCGTTGCGCAAGGAGCTCAATGTTCCAGTTGCCATACTCAATATTGCCCGCGGATGCTCTTCCATTGAGAGCTGGATTCCCGCAGAGTATTATGATCACCCGGTTTTAGCAGAAGAAAAGCAGTACCTGGATGAGTTTGTGAAGTTCTATAACGATAAAACAGCCAAAAAGCTGACCCAGGAACAGGAGGATGAATATTTTACCAAGTATTGCAAGACTCCGAAACGCAAAATGCGCGGAAACCTGAAGGGTGGAAAAGTAAGACCCGGAGCCCGTTCCTGGGTGTGGCAGCACATGCGCGCTGTAATGCCCACGGGGTGCGTATTGTCTGCAGCCCGTTACGCCAATCCGTTCCCGGTGCGCGGAATGATCTGGTGGCAGGGAGGTACCAACTATTACGATCCAGACGGACACTATCTGCAGAAATTTCCGATCCTCATGGAAGCTTACCGCAAAAATTGGAATGATCCGGATATGAACTTTGTCATGGTGCTGCAGGGACAGAGCAAAAATTATAAAGGCATTTACAGTAAATTCCGCCTTCAGCAGTTTGCTGCGGCAGAGACATTGGATAAGCTGCTTTTGGTCAACAATGTGATGACTCCTCCGGCAGAGGCGAAAATGGTTCACCCCTACGGAGAAAAAGTTCAGGTCGGCAAAGAGACTGCCAAGCTCGTTCTGAAACACTTTTACGGACGCGCGGAAACGATGGGCAGCGGACCGTTGTTCGACACAGCTGTATTCAAGGACGGAAAGGCAACAGTAACTTTCCGTTTCGGAAAGGGCTTGAAGACTTCAGACGGCAAAGCTCCTGTCGGATTTGAGCTCGCGGGAAAAGACAAGGTCTATCATCCGGCGCAGGCTGAGATTTCCGGAGAAGGAGTCGTTCTGTCATCTGCAAAAGTTCCTGCTCCGGAATATGCCCGCTTCATGTGGGAAGACGTGGACAACGTCAGCAATCTCGTCAATGCCGAAGCTCTGACCGCATTCCCGTTTGATACACAATATGAGTTTTTCCAGAAGAAAAACAAAATCAACGCCAAGTAATCAGACATCGTTTTACTGAGCAAAACAAACCGGTATGTCAACTGCTGTACGCAGAACATACCGGTTATTTTTATGTATAGAAAAATCAGGAAAGTGGCGCAAACTAAGGTGTGCAACATACTCAGCTCCGACCAACGTGAGGCGCATAAGTACACCGCTTTTCTCGAAAAGAGATGTTTTTTCCCTTCCCCAAGAGTACTCTTTCCAAAGATCAGCGCGTTAGGTTATTTTTCGGGAACACCGATACCGAGCAGCAGAGTTTTTTTCTGTTTTAGATAGATCGCTGCCGGGTAGAGACCGCTGCTGTTTTTTTTGCCCAGCAGGAGGACTCCGTGGTGGGATTTTATGATGAGAGGGCTTTCCTTTTTTACTGCGGAAAAAAAGAAATCTCTTTTGAGTTCACGGCAGCCGTTGTTTTCAAGCATGATGCGCAGATTAACGAATTCTGCTTCGCTGATATTTTCTATTGTAAAAAGCTGATGATGTTTTGAAGCAACAGCTCTATCCCACAAACTGTCTGGCAGAGGAAATATTTTCTCTGCGTTGTTATACGGATCGCATCCTGCAAGCGTGAGTACTGCAGCCAATGCCGCAGCGAGCTTTGTCCATGCGGGCATTATTATTCCGAATCCTTGCGTGCACGACGGAGGCGTTTGATTTCATCTCTGGCGATTTTGGTGATCTCAATGACCAGCTCTTCGCGGTTTTCCTCAGGAACAGCAAGATAAGCACCCATCAGCTGATTTTCGCTTTCATTCAAGCTCTCAAAGGTGGAAGGTTTCCAATCGGCAGCAGCTTTGTTCGCCAAAATGGAAACAGCTTTTTTCTGTTTGCTTTCAGAGAGGACATTGAAGGCATCGAGCAGAACTTTCTGATCGCTCACCATTTCCACGAGTTCCGCATGACGGCGGTATCCCGGTCCGATGCGTTTGGGCGGAGGAACATCCTCCTGACCGGTCAGGTAGGGTTTTATGACCGGATATATCTTATCCCAGGTCTCAGCCTTTGCATCGTTTGCTGTGCGGTTGATGAAACGGCGCAGCAGTTCAAGACGGACTCCGGTGATGCGGGATATCTCGTCAAGAGAGAGAACGTTGGCGCAGAGTTTGAGTGCGTTGATTTTATCTTCTTCTGTTTTGAGCTTTTTCATTATTTGGACTCCTTATCGAGTAAATTATCGAGTTGTTCGGCGCGTTTGATGAGAGATAAAAACTCTTCTTCGCTGTATTGGCATACGGTGTGCAGAAAGCTTGCTATCCGTTTGACGCTCATTTGATTGGTAAGCACAAAGCTTCTTACTGAACCGTCATTGAGTACGGCGTGAAACACTCCATTGTGTGCATCAGGCATATCAATAAGTATTGGAAGTTTACCAGAGGAATCTCTTTCCCAGCTGCCGAAATAGACATAGTTGCGTTTTTTAGCCGGACAGGTCATTGTTTCAAGTTTGATATCAAGGGAATCTGCGAGCTGTTTCAATCCGTCACGGTGCAGTTTTTCGGGATAAGAGTTGTGCTTTTCCCTGTATTGCCCGAGAGCTTTGGCAAGAAGATTGATCTTTTGCAGACACTCTATTTTACTGCGGTCTATCTTGACGGCAGGTCGCTTTGAAACAGCCTGTGATCTTGTGTTGGCTTTGGGCGGCTCCGGAATGTCAATAAATTTTATGAAAAAATCCAGCATACGGAATACAGTTGTTTTGAAAATTCCGGAGTTCCAGTCATTGTTATCGATTCCATGACCGAAAAATCCGTAATCAGAGCGTTTTAAAGAAAATACGCAAGGAGTTTTTCCCTCATTGTCCCACGATAAAAATACCGCCGGATGATTGAAATTCCGGATCAGGTTTGCAAAGTGCGGGGTGTCTTTCAAGGTTTTTGCAGGGGATATGACCGAGTTTATGGTTTTGTAGTCAAAAGATAAGATTATTCTGCCATCTTTGTGTGCTGCGAAGTAATTCAATCCCTCATTGTTGCCGATGTGTATGATTTCGTCATTGGGGTTGTCTGCAAACTCTTTGCAGCGGTTGAAGAGCCGATTTTCACTGTCAGGCAGGGACAGGGAGGCGGTTGTTTCACCGTTTTCGCGCGAATAGAGTGCAACGACTGCAATGCCGCTGTGACGACCGGCAAGGTTCTGAGGAGTGTCTCCCAGCAGGCGTCCAATGACGTAAAACGCCTTTTCTGCAAAAGGATGTTTTGAGTTTTTCGTTGAGTTGACGATAGCAGTCCAGTCGAGGGCTCCAGCCCACGCGATGCGGCAGTTGTCAGGAAGTTTTGCTATTTCAGAAGCAAGATCACAGTTGTTTCCGAAAACGGAGATACCGACCTGATTGCCATCAGCGGTTTTCACGGCAACACTGTTGATGAATTTGCCGTCCGGAGTAGCGGTCGAACTGGCTTTCAGGCACTCTATCCAGTTGATTCCGGAGTAGTTTGCGATGATTTTTGCAAACAGGATGTGCCTGATTTTTTTGACGGCTCCCGAATGGGGCGACACAGCTTCCGGAGCATTGTTGTCAATGAGTTCCTGACAATAGTTCTGCCATGCGGCGGATACGGATTGGGGACTGCATTGAACATAAAACGCGCCATCCCGGTCAACCGGAGCGTTTGAAAAACTCTCCGGAACAGAACTGCATCCCGCGAGCAGCAGGACGGCAGCAATGACGGATATGGCGCGTTTCACTGCGGAAATCTCCTGATAACAGGGTCAGAGCAGTTCAGCGATCTGAACGGCGTTGAGAGCGGCACCTTTGAGCACCTGGTCTCCTGAAACGAAGATATCCAGTCCGCGGCGGTCGTTGCGGGAGATATCCTGACGGATACGTCCGGCAAGGATGTTGTACTGCTCAGTGGCATCGACCGGCATCGGATAGAGTTTGTTGGCGGGATCGTCAACGACGGTGACTCCGGGGGCGGCTGCGAGGATGGCGCGTGCCTCTTCCGGAGTGATCTCCTCAGCGAACTCGAGGTTGAGAGACTCAGAGTGGGCTCTCAGCACCGGGACGCGGACGCAGGTGCAGCTGATCTGGATGGAGTCATCGTGCAGCATTTTGCGGGTCTCGTTGAGCATTTTGAGCTCCTCTTTGGTGTAGCCATTATCGAGGAAGCTGTCGATGTGCGGAATGAGGTTGAAACCGATGCGGTGAGCAAAGGCTTTGGGCTCGATGGGCTCACCGTTGAGCAGCTGACGGGTCTGGATCTGGAGCTCCTCCATACCTTTGGCTCCGGCGCCGCTGGTAGCCTGGTAGGTAGCTGCGACGAGGCGGCGGAGTTTTTTTGCGCGGTGCAGGGGAGCAACCGCGACCAGCATGATGATAGTCGAGCAGTTGGGGTTTGCGATGACTCCGTTGTGCTTTTTGATATCCTCAGGGTTGACCTCGGGGATCACCAGCGGAACATCATCCTCCATGCGGAATGCGCTGGAGTTGTCGATCATGACTGCGCCTGATTTGACCACATCGGCGCGGAACTGCTTGGAGATATCTCCGCCCGCGCTGAAGAGGGCGATATCAACGCCCTTGAAGGAGTTTGAAGTCATCTCTTCGATGACGATATCTTCTCCCTTGAACTTCAAGGTTTTTCCCGCTGAACGGGCAGACGCGAGCAGCTTGAGATTTCCGACCGGGAAATTGCGTTTTTCAAGCGTTTTGATCATTTCGATACCGACGGCACCGGTGGCACCGGCAACGGCAACTGTGTAACTTTTTGACATATTGTTTTACCTGTGATTTACTGTTTTTCCGCAAAAAGCGGGTGTTTTTCAAAAATGCAACATAATAATATACACCTTACTCTTGAAAAATTCAACATGATAAGTTATATTCAATAGCATTATGGATACACAAAACTTAAAATTTGATACAATGACGGCATCTGAGGCGGCGGAGCTGCTCCGTTACCACAACCGTCTTTACTGGGAACTCAATGAGCCGGAAATATCCGATGCAGAGTTCGATCTTATCTACGAAAAACTGCGCGAGCTTGCTCCCGATCATCCGGCGTTGAATGAGATACATACTCCGGAAGTTGACAGCCGCGGCAAAGTTCGTCACTCTTCTCCGATGCTGAGTCTGGATAAAGCGTATAGTTTGTCTGCGCTCCTTGAGTGGGCTGGGAAATATGCCAGAAGTGCAGATGAAAAAATTCTGGTCGAGCCCAAATACGACGGAATATCTGCCCGCTTCGACGGAAAAGTGCTCGTGACCCGCGGAGACGGTGAATTCGGAGAAGATATCACCGATAAACTGCCCCTGATCGAACTCGAAGCTCCCGGGTATGTAGGTGAACTTGACCGTCCGGCGCGCGGAGAACTGCTGATTCGTGAAGATGACTTTTCAACCATCTACCGCAATATACGTAAAAAAGATGGTTCGTTCTACAAGAACAGCCGCAATGCGGTGGCGGGAATAGTCGGTTTGAAAGATATCTCTTCTATGCTTATGCAGCACGCGAAGATCACGCTTGCTGATTATTCGCTGTACTCCTATGAAGTCAAATTCAGCGAGCTTGAGTCGCGCTGGGAAGAGTTAAAAGAGCAGCTTGCTGCGCTTCCGTATCCCCAGGACGGCATCGTTCTCAAATTTGCAGATGAAATGTTCCGCAAGTCTCTGGGAAATACCGCACACCATCCGCGCGGAGAGATCGCTTACAAGTTCACCAATATCCGCAAAACGACCAAGCTTGTCGGAGTCGAGTGGAGCTTCGGAAAAAACTGTCTCACTCCGGTAGCTTTGCTTGAGCCTGTCGAGATATCCGGAACGACCATCCGCAGGGCGAGTCTGCACAATGTCCAGAATATTCTCGAACTTGGAGTTATGATCGGAGACGAAGTCGTCGTCGAACGGGCTGGCGATGTTATACCTTATATATCGGCGGTCACTCCGGGGAGCGAACGCAAGTCTCCGTTGATAAACAAGTGTCCTTCCTGCGGAGCTGAGCTTACCCAAGTCGGTCCTGAATTGGTATGCACCGGAACCGATTGCCCCGAGACTTCGCTTCAGCGTCTCTGCGCTGCTGTCCGCAACCTCGGTATCGAGCGGCTCGGAGAACCGACTTTGCGCCGCATAATGGAAAAATTCGGAGTGCGGCGTCTTTCTCAGCTTTTTGAACTCAAAGTCAAAGATATCCTGCAGCTTGAAGGCTTTGCCCAGAAGTCTGCCTCAAACCTTGTCGGAGAGATTTCCAAGGCGCGCACAGTAAAGGATTATCAGCTTCTTGCGTCGCTTAATATTCCGCATATCGGTTTGAATATGGCGCGTCAGCTTTTGCGTACATTGACCATAGAACAGCTCCGCAGCATGGGCGAAGAAGAGCTTTCTCTGCTTGACGGAGTCGGACCTGAGCGTGCAAGGGCTTTGGTTGAACAGTTTTCTGTCCAGAAAGAGTACCTTGATGAGCTGCTTGCCGCCCTTACTGTGACTCGCGGCGATGAGGCTGGGGCAGGGGCTGCCAAGAGTGTCTGTTTTACCGGAAAAATGCCCGAAAAGCGCAGTTATTATGAGCGTCTTGCCTCTGAAAACGGATATACCGCTGTTGACAGCGTAACAAAGGAGCTCTCCCTGCTGGTTGCGGCCGATCCGTCTGCTTCAGGAGGAAAGCTCGACAAAGCGCGCAAATTTAATGTCAAAATCATTTCGCTCGAAGAGTTTTTGAGTGCGGTGTCAGGCAATACACTTCCTGATGACAACGGGAGCGGGGATCTGTTTGATTTTGTTTCCCCTGAGGAGCCTGGCAAGGATGAGGATCCCTTTGCAAACGGAGAACTGTTCTCTTTTGATGCATGAGACGTTGAAAAAAACAAGTACAGCGTGTATATTATAAGATTGATATTGTAAAAGCAACAAAAACATTTGAAATAAAAATCTTTCAGGAGTACAAACTATGCAGTCTATCAGTGACATCGTCAAAGAGAAGCTGGTGATCGCGCTCGCGGCGGATCACGGCGGTTTTGAGGCAAAAAAAGAGCTTATGAGTTTTCTTTCCGGCAAGGGATACGAGGTGATGGATTGCGGTCCGTTCGTTTTCGATGCCGCAGATGATTACTCTGATTTCGGCTGTGCCGCCGGACGCGCGGTCAGCACCGGATGCGCAGATGCTGCGATCCTCATCTGCCGTTCCGGAATCGGAATGAGTATTGCTGCAAACCGTTTCCATGGAGTCCGCTCTGTGGTTGCTGAGGATATCGAGAGCGTCAAACTCAGCCGCAAGCACAATGCTTCCAACTGCCTCACTCTCCCCGGAGACAAGTTCGATGCTGCCAAGATGCAGGAGATCGTCGAGGCATGGCTCTCAACTGCTTACAGCAATGAAGATCGTCACACCCGTCGTCTCGAGAAACTTGAGCGCAAGAGCTACGACGATATCGCCGCAGTCCGCACCGCCGATCCCGAGATCGCCTCTCTCATCGACAAAGAGGCAGAGCGTCAGAATGACGGAATCGAGCTGATCGCCAGCGAAAACTTTGCCAGCTGCGCAGTTCGTGCCGCTCAGGGAAGTGTCCTTACCAATAAATACGCCGAGGGATATCCCGGCAAACGTTACTACAACGGATGCGAGTTCGTCGATGAGGTCGAGACCCTCGCCATCGAGCGTGTCAAAAAGCTTTTCGGAGCCGAGGCGGCAAACGTTCAGCCCCACTCCGGCAGCAGCGCAAATCAGGCTGTTTATATGGCTCTTTGCGAGCCCGGAGATACTGTGCTGTCCATGAGTCTTGATCACGGCGGTCACCTTACCCACGGCCATCCGCTCAACTTCTCCGGACGTCTCTACAACATCGTTCCCTACGGAGTCAACCGCGAGACCGAGATGATCGACTATGATGAGATCGAGCGTCTGGCTGTCGAGAACAAGCCCAAGATGCTGCTTGCCGGAGCAAGTGCCTATCCGCGTATCATCGACTTTGCAAGACTGCGCGAGATCGCAGATAAGGTCGGCGCAAAACTCTTCGTCGATATGGCTCACATCGCAGGTCTTGTCGCCGCAGGAGAGCATCCCAACCCCGTTCCCTATTGCGATGTTGTCACCACCACCACCCACAAGACCCTGCGCGGACCGCGCGGCGGACTTATCCTCTGCAAAGAGGAGTATATCAAAGCGATCAACTCCAAGGTGTTCCCCGGAATGCAGGGTGGACCGCTCGAGCACGTCATCGCCGCCAAGGCTGTCTGCTTCGGAGAGGCTCTCACCGATGAGTTCAAAGCCTACCAGCGTCAGACCCGTCTCAACGCTGCCAAGCTCGCAGATGAGCTTGCCAAGCGCGGCTGCCGCATCGTTTCCGGAGGCACCGACAACCACCTCATGCTTATCGACCTGCGTCCGAAAGGAGCGACCGGAAAAGCCGTCGCCAACGCCCTTGATCTTGCCCGCATCACGGTCAACAAGAACATGATTCCCTTCGATCCCGAGAAACCCTTTGTCACCAGCGGTATCCGTATCGGAACTCCGGCCGTGACCACCCGCGGACTCAAAGAGGCTGAGATGGTTCAGGTCGCCGACTTCATCGATCGCGGAATCGCTGCCCGCGAGGATGAGGCTGCTCTGCGCGCCATCGGTGAAGAGGTCAAGGAGTTTATGACTGCTTTCCCGATGCCGCAGTTTTAAGAAGTTGAATTTATAAGGAGTATTTTGAAATGCTTGATATAAAATTTATCCGTGAAAATGCCGAGGCTGTGCAGGCAAACTGCAAACGCCGCAAATACCCGGTGGATATCGATGCGATTTTGCAGATAGATGCAGACATCCGCAAACTCACCCGCGAAATCGACGAGATGCGAGCAGAGCGTAACCGCCTGAGCAAACAGTGCGGAGCAGATCCCGAGGCCCGCGAGCGCGTGAAATCAATGAAAGTCACCTTGGCGGAAAAAGAGGAGCTCTGCGCCGACCGTCAGAAGAAACTTTCCAAGCTCATCAGCTTCATGCCCAATATGCTTGCCGATGATGTTCCGGATGGAGACGATGACAGCGGCAATGTTGAGCTTCGCAAAGAGGGAACGATCCGCGAGTTTGATTTCAAGGTGAGAGACCACCAGGAGCTCGGAGAGCTCTGCGATATTCTCGACATCGCCCGCGGTGCCAAAGTCGCCCAGAGCGGTTTCTACTATTGGAAGGGCAAAGGAGCCATGCTCGCCCAGGCTCTCTATTTCTGGGTCCAGAAAGAGCTTGTCGCCAAAGGCTTCACCATGTTTATGACTCCGTGCGCCGCCAAAGAGCGCACTCTGTTCGGAACCGGATACCTTCCTTTCTTTGCCGATCAGACCTACACTCTCAAGGACGAGGATCTGGCGCTTATCGGAACCAGCGAGCAGACTCTTGTCGGCTATCATACCGACGATTTGCTGGCGGCAGAGGAACTTCCTCTGAAATATACCGCTTTGACTCCCTGCTTCAGAACCGAGTCCGGCAGCTACGGAAGAGCGTCACGCGGAATTTTCCGTGTGCACCAGTTCCACAAAGTCGAGCAGATCATTTTCTGCAAACCCGAGGAGTCTCCGAAGTGGCATGACTTCTGCCTTGAGAATGAGGAAATGATCCTCAAAAAACTCAATATCCCCTACCACGTCGTCAACGTCTGCGTCGGCGACCTCGGAGCTCCGGGATACAAGAAGTACGATATCGAGGCATGGTTCCCGGCTTTCGGAGGCTACCGCGAAGTCACCAGCAATACCAACCTGACTGAGTTCCAGTCACAGCGTCTGAATATCAAGTTCAAGGATGGCGACCAGAGACGTTATGTCCACACCATCAGCGCGACTGCTGCGACCGACCGTCTGATCATCGCGATCATGGAAACCTATCAGCAGGAAGATGGTTCGATCGTCGTTCCTGAGGTTCTGCGTCCCTACACCGGATTTGATATCATCGAGCCGGTCAAACGCAAGTAAGAAATACTGATGATAAAGACGGAGAGGAGCGAGATTCTTCTCCGTCTTTTTTTTAAGGAGAACACCCAATGTCACCACAGAAGACCGCAGTCGTCACCGGAGCCAGCAGCGGCTTGGGCAGGGCGATGGCAAGAAAATTCAAGTCAGAGGGATTTTATGTAGTTGCCGTATCGCGTAAAGCTCCCGAAGACGGAGTTTTCGATGCCCATATTTCAGCCGACTTGACGGATGAAAAATCTCTGGCTCAGGCGGCGGAAGAGATAAACAAACTCGAGCGCGTGGATGTATTTATCAACAATGCAGGAATAGGAGCGTATGCCAAGTGGGATGAGTTGAAAGTAGATGAGCTCCGCAAGCTTATGGAGCTGGATTTTTTTGCTCCGGTGCTGTTGACGACCCGTGTGCTTCCCAAACTGAGGGAAAGCAAGGCGTGCGTGGTGAATATATCGAGTGCGGCTGGATTGCTTCCAGTTGCTTGTATGGGAGCGTACAGCGCGGCAAAGGCTGCATTGAGGATGTTTTCCGACACGCTCAAAGTAGAGGAGCGCGATTTGCATGTCGTGACTGTTTTTCCTGGAAGGATCAGCACTGGCTTCGGTTCCCGTGCGTGCGGCTGCAGGGAGGTTCCGAATACTCCGAGCCACGGAAGCGAAACACCTGAAGAGCTTGCCAAAAGAGTGTATAAAGCATACCGTAAACGCCGCCGCAAACTGATATATCCCTTCTGGTATAAGTTTGTGATTTCGCTCATGCTGAAAATGCCCTCTCTGTATGAGCGCGGTTCACGCAAAGTCTGGAAGCTCTGAGAAAAGAGCATCACATATCCAAAGGAGCGTGAAATGGTCAAAGTAGCTCAATGCTGGGATGACGGAGTGGCTACCGACATACGGTTGACGGAGATATTCCGCAAATATAACGCCAAAGCGACTTTCAATCTGTGTCCGGGATTGATGCCGGATGACAAAACAGCTGCGGCAGGATGGACTCCGATAGAGGGGCGAAATTGGAGTGTCAACGGCTTTTCCGGAGGCAGGATCTGCAAAAAAGAGCTGAAATCTGTTTACGGAGACTTTCAAGTGGCAAGCCATTGCTGGAAACATGAAGTTGCCGGAGTTGTTCCTGATGACGTATTTCTGCAATCAGCAATGGATGCTCGCAACTTTCTTGAAGATATTTTTCAGCGCCCCTGCCGCGGATTTGCCTGGCCGGGAGGCCGCCATACTCCGGAAACCGAGTTGCTGTTGAGTAAGGCAGGATTTCTCTATGGAAGGACAGTCGAAAGCACCCCAGACGTGACCGGAAATAAAAAACGTCTTGCGCTTGCCGCGAACTGCCACTTTATGAGCCGATCATTCTGGAAAATATTTGAAAATGCCAAAAATACCGGAGTCTTTTATTTTTGGGGGCACAGCCACGAAATGACAGACTGTCCGCAGTATTGGGAACGTTTTGAAATGTTGATAAAGAATTTGAGTGAAGATCCGGAAGTAGAGTGGATAGACGTGTCAGAAATACCTGAAATACTCGCTAATGGAGATAATTCAGCAGAAAAGAGCGAATAAAAATCATAAAACGGCTTGAAAAATCATAAAACAGGTGATATCTTATAAGTATTACCTCAGCGGAGAGATGGTTGAGTGGTCGAAGGCGCCGCATTGGAAATGCGGTGTACCGAAAGGTACCGAGGGTTCGAATCCCTCTCTCTCCGCCATTTTTTTTGCCCAAAAAAATGGCGGAATGAAGCCGTCAGGCTTTGCTTCATGGCACGCAGTGCCGCTTCATGCATCGCAAGATGCGCTTCATATTTTGCGGCATTGCCGCAAAATGCTTCATAAAAAATGCCTGACGATGAAGCAGCTCCATTTCATTCTGCTATGAAGCATTTTCCGTTTCACTCCAAATATGAAGCATTCGCTTCGCTCATATGATGTAAAAATGAAAAATGAGAGTTCCGGTTTGCAATACTTCATCACAGATATTATATTAACCAACGGATAT